>JAAURD010000059.1 GCA_012034075.1 Chloroflexaceae bacterium
TACAGGGATGAACTGGGGCAAGAGCGTGAAGTGGTCGAAATACCGGCCTCGATGGTAGCGCAGGCAGAAACTGCCCGCCAACACCTGATCGAGGCTATCGCTGAAACTGATGATGAGTTGACCTTAATGTACCTCGAGGGTATGGAGTTGTCGATAGAGGACCTCAAGCGGGGCCTGCGTCAGGCAACCCTCGACTCCCGTCTGGTACCCGTGCTCTGTGGTTCGGCCTTGAAAAACAAAGGCGTGCAAAAACTGCTGGATGCGGTGGTCGATTATCTTCCCTCACCGCTTGATCGCCCAGCCGTGCTTGGTACCCTACCGGGCCAGAGCCTAGATGACGAAGGGGTTGAAGCGATGGAGCGGACCGCTGATGATAATCAGCCATTTACCGCACTGGTCTTTAAAGTCGTATCTGATCCCTTCGTGGGTAAGTTGGCCTACTTCCGGGTCTATTCCGGAAAAATCGAAAAAGGCTCCTACGTTATCAATACCGTGCGCAACCAGCGGGAACGCATTGGTCGTTTGTTGCAGATGCATGCCAATCATCGTGAGGATATTGACGAAGTCTATGCCGGCGATATCGCCGCAATGGTCGGCCCGAAGCAGAGCTTTACCGGGGATACCCTCTGTGATCCCGATCGTCCGATTGTGCTCGAGAGTATTCGCTTCCCTGAGCCGGTGATTGAATTGGCGGTCGAGCCAAAAACCAAAGCCGATCAAGATAAATTGAGTATGGCCTTGGTACGGCTCAGCGAAGAAGACCCGACATTCCGGGTCTATACCGATGCCGAAACCAATCAGACCATTATCAAAGGCATGGGCGAGTTGCACCTGGAAGTGCTGGTTGACCGTATGCGCCGTGAATTTAAAGTGGAGGCCAACCAAGGCAAACCGCAGGTATCGTATCGTGAGACTATTACTCAGTTGGTCGATATTGAAGGAAAATTTGTCCGCCAATCCGGTGGTAAAGGCCAGTATGGTCATGTCAAGCTCAAACTCGAACCGATTGAAGCTGGCACCGGCTTTGAGTTTATCAATGCCATTGTTGGCGGTGTCATTCCCAGAGAATATATTCCAGCGGTTGAGCAAGGCATTAAAGAAGCCATGCAGAGCGGCGTGATCGCCAACTATCCCGTCGTTGATCTCAAAGCGACCCTGTATGATGGCTCCTTCCACGAAGTTGACTCGTCGGAAATGGCATTCAAAATCGCCGGTTCCATGGCGCTCAAAGATGGTGTCCGCAAAGGTCGGCCACAACTCCTTGAGCCCATCATGAAAGTCGAAGTCGTCACTCCGGAAGACTTTCTGGGCACTGTGCTGGGCGACTTAAACTCACGTCGTGGACGTGTTGAGGGCATGGATATTCGTGGGGCAACGCAGATTGTGCGGGCCTATGTGCCACTCTCAAGCATGTTTGGGTATACAACCGATTTGCGTTCAGCCACACAGGGCCGAGCAACCTCGTCGATGGAGTTTGACCATTACGAACCGCTACCCGATCATCTCGCACAAGAGATTATCGCCAAACAACGTGGTTCATAACATGGGTGTGCCTTGATGGAAAGAGACAGGTGGCAGGATGCAGGATGCCGCTCCCACCCGGCGCAGCGAGTCAGAACCAGCCTGCATCCATCTGCGCCTACCATCGCCCTGGGCCGATTATGAACTGATCGACACCGGTGATGGGCAAAAACTAGAACGTTTCGGTCGCTACCAACTGATTCGCCCGGAAACGCAAGCTATCTGGTCACCAGCATTGCCGTCATCTGCCTGGGAGCAGGCAGATGCTTTGTTTCAGCGTTCACGCGGTGAAGATGGTCCTGGAACCTGGGTGCAGCGTCGGCAAGTGCCAGAACAATGGTCCTTGCAACACGATGGTCTGGCGTTTTGGGTGCGATTGACACCCTTTCGACACACAGGTGTCTTTCCGGAGCATAGCGCTCACTGGCCCTGGATGCGAAAGCAGTTGGCACGGGCAACCAGAACACCTAGTGTGCTTGTTTTGTTTGGGTATACCGGTTTGCAAACGCTGGTCGCAGCTCAAATGGGCGCCCAGGTGTGTCATGTAGATGCATCACGACCGGCTACCCGGTGGGCGCAGGCGAACCAAAAACAGGCCGGGCTAGAGCATTGCTCTATCCGTTGGATTGTGGATGATGTCGGAAAGTTTGTACAACGTGAAATCCGTCGTGGGTCGCGGTATGATATGATTTTGCTCGACCCCCCTGTCTTTGGACGTGGGCCAAAGGGTGAAATCTGGCGACTGCATGAGTCGTTGCAATGGTTGATGCACACCTGCGTGAGTCTCTTATCAGAGCAACCGCTCGGCCTTCTGATGCATACCTATGCGACCAACCTGTCGTCACTCACATTGCACAACGTGCTGGCTACAACTATGCAACCCTATGGTGGCACGATAACGGCAGGAGAATTGGTATTGACGGATACTGCAGCTCGGCGGCCACTGTCTCAGGCAGCATATGGTTGTTGGAGCAGAGATTGATCTGGGGAAGTAACATGGTGGTGTGGAAAGCGTAGGGCGTGACATCTATGGCGAAGCAAAAAGTACGTATCCGCCTGAAAGCGTATGATCACAAAATTCTGGACCAATCAGCGCGTCAAATTGTCGAGGCGGCAGAGCGCACCGGCGCACTGGTAGCAGGACCAGTACCGCTACCAACCAAAATTGAGCGGTATAGCGTGATGCGATCAGGCTTTATCGATAAAGACTCGCAAGAGCAGTTTGAGATACGAACGCATAAACGATTGATTGATGTGGTTGATCCCAGCCAGCAGACCATTAACGCGTTGATGAAATTAAATCTGCCAGCTGGTGTTGATATTGAAATTAAATTGTGATATCCGGTGTTGATGTGGGAGTCGGGAGACGATGATACAAGGCTTATTAGGTCGGAAAGTAGGCATGACGCAGGTGTTTAACGCCGTCGGTGAAGCTATTCCCGTGACGGTGATTCGCACCGGGCCATGTGTGGTCACCCAGATTCGGACTATCGAACGCGATGGCTACGAGTCGGTACAACTGGGTTTTGAAGAGGTACCAGCCCGTAAAATCACCCGACCGCAACAGGGCCATCTGATCGATCTGATCAAAGGGCAATCGCTTGATCAGGATGCAGAGCGACCACCCAAAGCGGGCATGTTGCTTCGCCATCTACGCGAATTTCGTGCTGACAATATTACCGATCATCAGGTTGGTGATGTCGTAACAGTCGAACTGTTTCAACCAGGCCAGTTCATCGACGTATCGGGTATCTCCAAAGGCCGTGGTTTCGCGGGTGTGGTGAAACGGCATCATTTTCGCGGCGGGCCACGTACCCACGGGCAAAGTGACCGTCTGCGTGCGCCAGGATCGATTGGTGGTGGTACTGCTCCCGGTCGGGTCTGGAAGGGGACACGCATGGCTGGCCGCATGGGCGGCAAACGGAAGACCATTCAATCGCTTGAAGTGGTGGAAACGATACCGGAACGTCACCTCTTGCTTGTACGTGGGGCCGTTCCAGGGCCGGCCGAAGGTTTGCTCGAAATTCGGTTCGCGGCAAAAATCACAAGGACAACCGCGCAGCAATAGAAGAAATGGTTATGGAAGCAACACTGTATAACCAGGATGCCAGCCCGATTGGCATGGTCCAGCTGAGTGATTTTATTTTTGGCATTACGCCCAACATGGCGGTCATGCATCAGGCAACCATACGCCAACTGGCAAATGCTCGTCAGGGCACGCACAATACCCTTGGCCGGAGCGATGTGCGTGGCAGCACACGGAAGCTCTATCGTCAGAAAGGCACTGGTCGCGCACGCCAGGGTTCCATCCGTGCATCACATCGACGTGGCGGTGGTATTGCTCATGGGCCGCATCCTCGCTCTTATGAAAAGCAAATGCCACGCAAGATGCGCCGTCTCGCTGTTCGTTCAGCCCTTTCATTGCGCTATGCAGCCAACCAGATGCGTTTTGTGGATGCGTTGGAACTGCCCGAACCGCGCACGCGTGATATGATCGCGCTGCTGGAAACGCATGAGCTTGCAGGCAAAACCCTGATCGTGTTGGGCGATAAAAATCCCAATATCCAACTGTCGGTCAATAATCTGCCCTACGTTAAGACATTGCTAGCCAGTTATCTCAATGTGGTTGATTTACTTCAATTTGATAATGTCATCATGCTTCAGTCAGCGGTTGACGTGGTACATAGCTATCTTGATGCAGATACGCAGCAGCGTCGCAATGGGGTAAAAGCCATGAGTTCCGATGACGAACAGGCAGAGGCCGAGGAGGACGCATGAACCATTACCAGGTTATTATTCGGCCGCTGATTACCGAAAAGAATACCTTTCTGAGGGACTATTATGGTCAATATATCTTCGAGGTTGATCGTATGGCGACCAAACCACAGATTAAAGCAGCAGTAGAGCATATCTTTAACGTCACCGTCCTCCATGTCAAAACCATGAATATTCGCGGAAAACAAAAACGACGCGGGCGAGAGTATGGCTATGCGCGTGATTGGAAAAAGGCGGTGGTGACCTTGGCTGAGGGTGATAAGATTGACCTTTTTGAAACGTAAAGTGTGAGAGTAGAGGCAGCGCTATGGGTGTTCGACGCTATAAACCAACATCGCGGCGCGACGTAATATGTCGGTATCGACCTTTGAAGAAATTACCAAAAAAGATCCTGAACCGAGTCTGGTAGAAGCGCTCACCAAAAAAGCTGGACGTAATAATCGTGGTCGTATAACGACCAGGCACCGCGGTGGTGGTCACAAGCGGCTGTATCGCAAGGTCGATTTTAAGCGCAATAAACATAACATTCCATCGAAGGTGGCTGCCATTGAGTACGACCCTAACCGGAGTGCGCGAATCGCCTTGCTGCACTATGTCGATGGTGAGAAGCGCTATATCCTCTCACCGGTTGGCCTCAAAGTAGGTGACACGGTGATGAGTGGTACATCGGCCGATATTCGTGTAGGCAATGCCCTGCCCTTACGTTCGATCCCACTTGGTACGGAAGTACACAACATCGAACTGGAGATTGGCCGGGGCGGGGTGATGGTACGCAGTGCCGGTGGCTCGGCACAGATTGTCGCGCGTGAAGGTGATTACACCACCATCCGCCTCCCATCGGGAGAGATGCGCAAGATTCACGCCAATTGTATGGCCACGATTGGTCAGGTTGGCAATGTCGATCATCAGAATATTCGCATCGGCAAGGCAGGCCGCACACGCTGGAAAGGTCGTCGGCCAACCGTTCGCGGCTCCGTGATGAACCCGGTCGATCATCCGCATGGTGGCGGCGAAGGACGAGCACCACGCGGTATGCCGCCCAAAACAAAATGGGGCAAACCAGCCCTAGGTAAAAAGACCCGTCAGAATCGGCGGAGTGATCGGTTTATTGTGCGCAAACGCAAGTAGCAAGGATGTGAGGAACGGTTATGTCGCGTTCATCGAAAAAAGGACCTTTTGTCGATGTCAAATTGCTGCATCGCATTGATCAGATGAATCGCACTGGTGATAAACGGGTCTTGCGCACCTGGTCACGCGATTCAACCATCTTTCCACAGATGATAGGGCACACGATTGCCGTTCATGATGGCCGTCGTCATGTACCTATCTATATCAGCGAAAATATGGTCGGTCATAAACTCGGCGAGTTTGCTATGACCCGGACATTTCGTGGTCATGGCGGTAAAAAAGCCGATAAACGTGGTAAAATGAAATAATTCTAGCTTGATACCAGTGATGCTGCTATCAGGGCGGTGATCGTTTTATGGAAGCACGAGCAACAACCAAATATATCCGTCTGTCACCGTATAAAACACGACGTGTGATTAACATCGTGCGTGGCAAACGGGTCGATGAAGCGCTGGCTATTTTGCAGTATATGCCGCATAAGGCAGCCCGTGAAGTGGCCCGCACCATCAAATCGGCGGCAGCCAATGCCGAACATAATTTTGATATGGAAATAAATGATCTTGTGGTAAAAACGATCTTTGCAGATGAGGGTCCCAGGCTCAAGCGCTATATGCCACGTGCTCGTGGACGCATCGATTCCATCCAAAAGCCCACAACCCATATTACCGTCATTGTTGATGACGGTGAAGATTTCTGAGGAGGTTTCGCTTGGGACGCAAAGTGCATCCAATTGGATTTCGTCTGGGGTATATCAAAGGCTGGCAGTCGAAATGGTTTGATGAGCAGAACTATGAAGATCAGTTGCATGAAGATTTGGAACTGCGTCAACTGATTGCCAAAGAATTGCAGAATGCCGGTATTTCGCGGGTAGAGATTGAGCGGTCCGCTAATAAACTAGAAATAACCGTGTATACCGCCAAACCGGGCATTGTCATCGGCAAACGTGGTACCAATGTTGATCAGTTAAAAGTACTGCTCGAACACCGTACACGCAAAAAAGTGAAACTCAATATCCAGGAGATTCACCAGCCCGAGATCGATGCACAACTGGTTGCCGAGAACATTGCCGAGCAAATCAATAAACGTGTCTCCTATAAGCGGGCTATGAAGCAGGCCGTTCAACAAGCGATGCGTCGGGGCGCATTGGGTATTCGCATCCGTTGCGCTGGCCGACTGGCTGGTGCCGAAATGGCTCGTATTGCCAATGAGAGTGATGGTCGTGTGCCACGGCATACCCTCCGCGCCGATATTGATTATGCTCAGGTGCATGCCCATACCACGTATGGTCGCATCGGCGTCAAAGTCTGGATCTATAAGGGAGAGGTCTTTCCCGATGAGCCAGGCGCAACCAACGTCTTAACCGGTAGTGGGGCAAGTGGTAATCCGTCACGGTAGGCCCAATTGTCAATGTTTGAGGAGGAGTGGTGATGTTATTGCCCAAACGAGTAAAATACCGAAAACAGCAACGGGGGCGCTCTCGCGGACGTGGCCTGTCACACCGTGGTAGTACCGTAGCCTTTGGTGAATATGGGTTAATGGCCCTGGAACCAGCCTGGATTACCAGCCGTCAGATAGAAGCAACCCGCCGTACCATTACAGGCTATATTAAACGTGGTGGGAAGGTGTGGATCCGTATCTTTCCAGACAAACCAGTGACGCAGAAACCCGCCGAAACACGTATGGGTGGCGGTAAGGGTGGTGTTGATCATTGGGTTGCAGTGGTCAAACCAGGCCGGATTATGTTTGAACTGGCCGGCGTTCGTCCAGAGGTGGCACGCGAAGCAATGCGCCGTGCAGCACAAAAAATGCCGGTGCAATGCAAAATGGTCTTTCGTGATGACATAGATCAAGGAGATGGTGCATGAAAGCCCGTGAATTGCGCATCCTGGACGATGTGAAACTCCGTTCCATGATCGATGATTATCAGCAGGAGTTGTTTAACCTGCGTTTTCAGAAGGTAACCGGGAAATTGACCAATATCTCACGCCCGCGTCTGGTACGTCGTGATATTGCCCGTATTCAGACGGTGCTACGTGAGCGTGAAATTGAACGGGCCATGCAAGAGGCAGGAGAAGAAGTTGATGTCGGCTGAACCAGAGCAGATCAAACGCCAAGTGAAATATGGTCGTGTGGTCAGCAATAAAATGCAGAAAACGATAGTGGTAGCGGTCGATTATCTCAAACCGCACCCCTTGTATCGTAAAATTATTCGTAAAACCAATCGATTTCATGCCCATGATGAAGAGAACGTGTGCCAGATTGGTGATATGGTACGCATCGAAGAGACTCGTCCGCTCAGTAAAACCAAACGCTGGCGCTTGCTTGAGGTAGTCCAGCGTGCCGAGGAGCACTAAGCCATGGTACAGCCACAGACACGTTTGCGTGTAGCCGATAATACCGGCGCAAAAATTATTATGTGTATTCGCGTGCTGGGCGGTTCACGCGTAAGGTATGGTCGCGTAGGCGATATTATTGTTGCCTCGGTGAAAGTTGCAACACCGGGCAGCGCCGTGAAAAAGGGGGAAGTGGTGCGTGCGGTGATTGTCCGCACTGCCAAAGAATATGGTCGCACCGATGGATCGCACATTCGCTTTGATGATAACGCAGCGGTCCTGGTCGGGCGTGATAATAACCCCCGTGGGACCCGTATTTTTGGACCAGTCGCCCGTGAATTACGCGAAAAGCAATATATGAAAATTGTATCGCTGGCCCCGGAGGTGTTGTAATGCATGTCAAACAAGGCGATCAGGTCTTGATTATCTCGGGCCGTGAACGGGGCAAAAAAGGAAAATCAAACAGGCATTACCGCGCAAAAATCGGGTGGTGATTGAAGGCCTCAATATTATGAAACGCCATCAACGCCCGCGTGGTCGAGGCAACCCCGGTGGCATTATCGAAATCGAAGCGCCACTTGATGTCTCGAATGTGATGTTGATTTGCCCAGCCTGTGGTCGTGCATCGCGTACCGGCAAACGCTTTCTCGATGAGCTCGATCACAAAGGGCGTCAGCGCAAAACCCGCTATTGCAAGGCGTGTCAGGCCAGTATTGACTAAAACGGAGAAGATAGAGGAAGCCAATGGCAAGCCGATTGAGGCAAAAGTATCTTGATGACGTATTGCCTGCACTGATGCAGGAGTTTCAGTATAAAACAGTGATGCAGGTGCCACGCATCGTGAAAATCACGGCCAATATTGGTATGGGCGAGGCTATTCAAAATGCTCGGGCGCTTGACGCAGCGGTTGAAGATTTAACCGCCATCTGCGGCCAGAAACCGGTCATTACCCGTGCCAGACGTTCCATTGCCGGTTTTAAGTTGCGTGAGGGGATGGCTATTGGCGTTATGGTGACCTTGCGTGGTGATCGGATGTATGAGTTTGCGGATCGGATGATCAACCTGGCATTGCCACGTATCCGTGACTTCCGTGGTGTCAGTCGCAGTTCATTCGATGGTCGCGGCAACTACACACTGGGATTGCGTGAGCAGATTTCGTTCCCCGAAATCAACTACGATAAGGTCGATAAAATTCGTGGCCTGGGTGTCGTGATCGTCACCTCGGCGCCCGATGATACCCAGGGCTATGCCTTATTAAAACGCCTGGGCATGCCATTTCGTGATTAGTCATAGCACCAGATCAGGTGGTCTGGTACGAGGAGGTTTTTCTTGGCACGCAAAGCATTGATCGCGAAAGCCAGGCGACGTCCAAAATATACTACCCGTGAATATCATCGCTGTCGCGTCTGCGGGCGTTCCAGAGCGTATATCCGAAAGTTTGCGATGTGTCGCATCTGTTTTCGTGAACATGCGCTCAAGGGATTGATTCCAGGGGTAGTCAAATCCAGTTGGTAGGCTGTTTGAAAAAACGCATCCTCAAGGAGGTAGAGCGTGGTTATAAGTGACCCTATTGGTGATATGTTAACACGTATTCGCAATGCGTGTATGTCTCGCCGCTTAACCGTGAGCATCCCCTCATCGAAAATAAAACTGGCGATTGCTGATATTTTAAAGCGAGAAGGTTTTATTAAAGATTATATGTTACAAGAGGGAAATCCGGGTAATACGCTGGTGATCAAGCTCAAGTATACACAAGATCGAAAGCCTGCCATTACTGGCCTGAAGCGTGTGAGCAAACCTGGTCTGCGAATTTATACCCAACGCGCCGATATTCCGCGCGTCCGTGGTGGTCTTGGTTTGAGCATTCTTTCAACACCCAAAGGGGTGCTGGCTGGTCACGAAGCGTGGCACCAGCGTGTGGGTGGCGAAGTATTGTGCTACGTGTGGTAGAGACGGAGCAAAAGCTATGTCACGTATTGGCAAACGACCGATACCATTGCCAAAACAGGTACAGATAACGGTCGAAGCAAAAAATATGGTCACCGTAAAAGGTCCCAAGGGGAAATTGACCTCCCATTTTCATCCAGATATGCAGATTGTGGAAGAAGATGGCTCACTCATGGTCAAACGACCAACGGACAGCAAAGAGCATCGGTCGCTCCATGGCCTGACCCGAACTCTGCTGTATAACATGGTGGTAGGCGTTACAACCGGGTGGCAGCGCGACCTGCAGATTATTGGTGTTGGCTATCGTGCAGCGCTCGAAGGCAAAACGCTCGTGCTCCAGCTCGGCTTTTCGCACCCGGTGCGCATGGAGCCGCCACCCGATGTGACGTATGTTGTCGGTGAACGCAAGAGCGCCAGTGACCCCTTGCCGATTTCGATTCAAGGTATCGATAAGCAGGTGGTCGGTGAACAAGCAGCCCGTCTGCGTGCATTGCGTCCACCCGAACCCTACAAGGGCAAAGGCGTGAAATACCTCGAAGAGCGGATTCGGCGTAAGGCAGGGAAAGCTGGCAAACGGTAATCTGTTTGCGTTAGTGAGAAGACAGATGGCACAGAAAACCAAACAAGAACTGCGCATGCGACGACATGCGCGTTTGCGCAAAAAAATTGCAGGAACAGTACAACGTCCTCGCTTATGTGTGTTCCGGAGTAATATGCATATTTATGCTCAAATTATTGATGACTCCCTTGGTCGGACCCTGGTTGCTGCGTCGAGTGGTGACCGCCAGGCCGGCGCTACCATGGAAGGGAAAACCAAAATAGAACAGGCAGAAATGGTTGGTCAGCTGGTAGCCGAACGTGCCCTGAATCAAGGCATTCAACAGGTCGTGTTTGATCGCGGTGGATTTCATTACCATGGTCGCGTTCAAGCCCTGGCCGATGCGGCACGGAAAGCTGGTCTTGATTTTTGAGCGAACGGTAGCAATACGAGGAGGCAGGGTTGGCACAGCGACATATCAATGCAGAAGAGCTTGAATTAGAAGAGCGGGTGGTACAGATTAACCGCGTATCCAAAGTGGTCAAGGGTGGTCGTCGGTTTAGCTTTAGCACCATTGTCGTGGTAGGCGATGGCAAGGGCCATGTTGGGGTTGGTATGGGCAAGGCATCAGAAGTCCCTGATGCTATTCGCAAAGGCATTGAAGCAGCCAAGAAAAACGTGATTCGGGTACCGCTAGTCAATGCAACCATTCCCCACGAGGTGGTAAGTAAGTTTGCCTCTTCGCGGGTCATGATCCGCCCGGCTGCTCCTGGTACTGGTGTTATTGCTGGTCGTGGGGTGCGACCAGTGGTTGAAGCTGCTGGCATTCGTAACTTGCTCTCCAAAGCCTATGGCAGCAACAATGCCATCAATGTTGTCAAAGCAACCTTTCAGGCCCTGAGTGAACTGGTCTCACTTGAAGAAATGGCCTATCGGCGTGATATGACTTCGCGTGAATTGTTTACTCGTATGGCACGGCGTGAAGCAGTGAATGAGGAGCAAATCGTATGAGTCAGTTGCGTATTACCTATAAAAAGAGTATGATTGGATATAGTCGCGATCAAAAAGAGACAATACGTTCACTTGGATTTCGCAAGATCAATCAGACCGTGATCAAACCCGATAACCCGATGATTCGGGGTATGGTCTTGAAGGTGCGTCATCTGGTAACAGTTGAAGAAATCGCTGGTGAGGAGGGTAATCCATGAAACTCCACGAACTGAAACCCAATCCTGGCTCAACCCGCAAAAGCAAGCGTGTCGGTCGGGGATATGGTTCTGGGAAAGGCAAAACCAGCGGCAAGGGTATGGATGGTCAGAAATCTCGCTCGGGACCAGGACCCTACCGTACCTTTGAAGGTGGTCAGAACCGCCTGGTCAAGCGCATGCCCTTTAAACGGGGGTTCAATAATATCTGGCGGATTGACTATCAGGTGATCAACGTCGCCGATTTGAACGAGTGGTCGGGCCAGGGCGCCATCACACCAGAAGCATTACTCGAAGCTCGGGTTATTCGGCGCAAACGCCAACCCGTCAAAATTTTGGGTGATGGTGAACTGACCGTTGCGCTTGAAGTCCATGCCCATAAATTTTCATCGAGCGCACGGCAAAAAATTGAAGCAGCCGGCGGTCGCGTCGTTGAACTACCTTGGGTCGTCGAGCGACCAAGCCGCAGCCGCGGGGCAAACCCCAGTATGCGTCAGCGAAATGCTGAAAGCTCGTAACATATCGATGGGGTGTATCGTGCGTTAAGCCGCAATAACAGGAGCAGGAAGGTATGATTAAAGCAGTCGTTCGAGCCTGGCAATTACCTGACTTGCGGCAGCGTCTCCTTTTTGTCTTAGGGATGCTGCTGATCTTTCGGTTTATTGCCCATATTCCTGTACCATACGTTGACCCGAGTGCGATGGATGCTCTGCGGCAATCGCTCCAGAGCAATCAACTGGCCCAGTTGTTGAATATCTTTTCGGGGGGGGGCGCTGGAGAACTTCTCTGTGGCCGCAATGGGCGTGTATCCCTATATTACGGCCACCATTATTGTACAGTTGCTCAATCCATTGATCCCGGCCCTTGAAGAATTATCGAAAGAAGGCGAACAGGGACGCGTAAAGCTCAATCGCTACCAGATGATGCTAACCTTGCCCCTGGCATTCTTGCAAGGCTACGGTCAGACTGTCGCGCTTGAAGCTGCCACCGGTCAGTCGCTCTTTCGTGAACCGGGCTTCGATCTGTTCAACAACTTCTTGCCAACCTTCACGATTTTGATGTCAATGACGGCTGGTACGATGATCTTGATCTGGATGGGTGATTTGATTAACCAGTATGGCATTGGTAATGGCATCTCGATCATTATCTTTGCGGGTATTGTCACTGGTGTGCCTGGCTTAGTCTGGCAAGGTATTCAGATTGGTCAGACCGGTGGCACAGAGACCTTTTTCGGTCTGCTGCTGTTTATCGCGATTGGATTGCTGACCATCATTGGCATTGTCCTCATCCAGGAAGGACAGCGGCGTATTCCGGTGCAATATGCCAAGCGAGTTCGGGGCAATCGCGTGTATGGTGGTCAGGCCACGCATATCCCGCTCAAGGTGAATATGGCAGGCATGATCCCGCTTATCTTTGCCCAGAGCATCATTATCTTTCCGGGGGTCGTGGCATCATGGTTTTATCGCGTGCCGGCCCCAGGTGAAGAAGAGAGTATTGGCAATATGATTGCCGGCTTTTTCTACACCACGTTTAATCCAACCGGAGCTGGGGGTGGCATTGTCTATATGGTACTGCTCTTTCTGTTGGTGGTTGGGTTTACCTATTTCTATACAATGGTGTTGTTTAGCCAGCAGAATTTGCCTGAAAGTTTGCAGAAAATGGCGGCTTTATCCCGGGCATTCGCCCTGGGAAAAAGACCGAAGAATATCTCACGCGCATTATTACCAGAATAACCCTGGTAGGGGCCCTCTTTCTGGGCCTGGTAGCCATATTGCCATTTATGACGCAGTCCATTACCGGACTTCAAATTGGCCTGGGCGGCGCAGCACTCCTTATTGTCGTCGGTGTTGCCGTCGATACCATGCGCCAGCTTGAAGCGCAGTTGATGATGCGTGATTATGAGGGCTTTATCAATCGTTAACATGGTGTTGTTTATCGTCATAGCCTGAATGCAACCGAGCACCCGTTGCGAGCGTATTGCTACCAGACCAGAACCCGATTGTGTTTTTGGAGACAGCAAGATCAGACTGTAGAAACGAGCCAATGAAGGAGCAAAACAATGAATGTTATTTTACTCGGCGCACCCGGTGCAGGCAAAGGAACTCAGGCTATCAATATTGCAGAGCAGACCGGTTTAACCCATGTATCCAGTGGTGATCTGTTTCGGGCAGCGTTGCGCGATGGGACAGAGTTGGGCCAGAAAGCCAAAGCGTTTATGGACCGAGGTGACTTGGTACCCGATAACATTGTGATCGATATGATTATGGAGCGGATTGGAGCACCTGATTGTGCCAAGGGTGTGATTTTTGATGGCTTTCCACGGACAGTCGATCAGGCCTTGGCGTTGAGTGACGTATTGCAGCGGAACAATCAGGCCATCGATGCCGTCTTATATCTATCTGTTGATCAGGAGATACTGCTCAAGCGTATCAGTGGTCGTGTAACCTGCAAAAACTGCGGTGCAGTGTACAATATCTATTTTACACCGACCAGTCAACCAGGCATCTGTGATCGCTGTGGGAGTGATCAGCTGTATCAGCGCAGTGATGACAACGAAGAGACCGCTCGCAATCGCCTGGATGTTTACTTCCATCAAACAACACCACTGATTGATCATTATCGTGAGCAGGGAACACTTCACGAGATCGATGGTCAGGGCGACATTGCGCAGATTACGCATGCGATGGTACAGGCAATTGGGGCAAACTCCGGCCATTAGTGCGGGGAAGAGGGGAGGGCTATGACCAAAAAAAAGGACGTTATCGAAGTAGAAGGCACCATTACCGAACCATTGCCCAACGCAATGTTTCGGGTTGAACTTGAAAATGGTCACGAAGTGTTAGCCCATATTTCGGGCAAAATGCGCATGAATTACATTCGTATTCTCAAAGGTGATCGTGTCCTGGTAGAATTATCACCATATGATCTGACCCGTGGACGCATTACCTATCGGTATAAATAAGGCGTTGCGCCAGAGACAGAGAAAGGAGCACGCTCCCATGAAAGTTCGAGCATCAGTCAAGCCACGTTGCGAATATTGCAAGGTGATCAAGCGCAAAGGCGTGATTCGCGTTATTTGTAGCCGCACACCCAAGCATAAACAACGTCAGGGCTAACAGCGGAGAGGCAAGGTATGGCACGTATTGCTGGTGTAGATATTCCGCGAAATAAACCAGTTTCCATTGCTCTCACCTATATCTATGGGATAGGGCGATCTAACGGTAGTGATATTCTTACACGAACCAATATTCAACCCACAACTCGTGTACGTGATCTCACCGAAGAAGAAGTGACCCGTTTGCGTGAAGTGGTCGAGCGAGAATATCAGGTAGAAGGTGACCTGCGCCGTCAGGTGCAAATGAACATCAAACGGTTGATGGATATCGGGTGCTATCGGGGCTTACGTCATCGTCGCGGCATGCCCTTGCGCGGTCAACGTACCCGTACCAATGCCCGTACCCGTCGTGGTCGCAAAGGTCAAGCGATTGGGATTAAGAAGAAAACCAAGAAGTAGAATCGGCCCTGATACTGGCTTGATTCTTTTTGCTGGTTAGCAGAACGAGCATGCAGCAGGAGTAGGACATGGCAAAACAACAGCGATCAACGGTGGGCCGGCGGCAACGTGGCAAGCGACGTGAGCGAAAAAATATCCCACGTGGTCAGGCCCATATTCAAAGCACATTTAATAATACCATTGTCACCATTACCGATCCCCAGGGGGCCGTCGTCTGCTGGGCCAGTGCTGGTCAGTCCGGGTTTAAGGGTTCGCGCAAGAGCACACCCTATGCCGCACAGATAGCAGCCGAAAGTGCTGCTCGCAAAGCAATGGACAATGGAATGCGTTCGATAGAAGTGTTTGTGAAAGGGCCGGGATCTGGGCGTGAAGCAGCCATACGTTCGTTGCAAGCATCTGGGTTAACCGTGACCTCCATCACCGATGTTACCCCACTGCCACACAACGGTTGTCGTCCGCCCAAACGGCGTCGAGTATAGGATACACAAAAAAGCGGATTATCTGAGCATTTTGGTATTGAAAACGCATGCTGCTGGTGTTTAGCAATGACAACGATGAGCAATCATTGCTCATGTATTAACGTTGTTGGGGAGGTGAAGCGCGTTCATGGCTCGGTATCGAGGACCTGTAGGAAAAGTAAGTAGACGTCTGGGTGTTGGTATTAGCGAAAAAGGGCAGCAAGTGCTCAACCGCCGGCCAATCCCGCCAGGACAACATGGCCCATCGGCACGTCGGCGTCAGACGTCCGACTATGGCTTGCAACTCCTGGAAAAGCAAAAAGCACGCTACATGTATGGTGTGCTGGAGCGCCAGTTTCGACGCCTGTTTGCTCATGCTGCCCGTCGCAGCGGGGTAACCGGTGAATATCTTTTGAGTTTGCTTGAGCGGCGCCTGGATAACGTTGTTTATCGCTTGGGATGGGCAACAACCCGTGCGCAGGCTCGTCAACTCGTAGCCCATGGTCACATTACGGTGAACGGGCGGAAGACCAATATTCCTTCGTATACGGTACGAGTTGGTGAAGCAATAGGGGTGCGTGAGCAAAGCCGAAGTCGCACCTACTTTAAAAATCTGGTCGATAGTGGAGAACTGTACCGTTATCATGCACCCGAATGGTTGCGACTGAATGCGACCGAAATGGTCGGTCAGATCGTCGCGTTGCCCACTCGTCGGGATGCCGAGCCAGATATTAACGAACAATTGATCGTAGAGTTCTATAGCCGCTGATCGCTCGTGTCAGTTTGTATCGGGAGGGCGGCGAGAACGTATGCACCAGTGTGTTCATCATCATGGTTGAGGTGGTACCGCCGTGCCACCTCTTTGTGCTATCCCATGTGTCGCTGGTAAAAACACTTGATAATCGCTTTCGGCGATCTGGTGTTTCTCTATGAAGATATAACAAGGAGGCGATCTGTGCTTGA
The DNA here is from genome assembly GCA_012034075.1 of Chloroflexaceae bacterium. GTDB lineage: Bacteria > Chloroflexota > Chloroflexia > Chloroflexales > Chloroflexaceae > JAAURD01. Next base: position 16,383 of record JAAURD010000059.1, read on the forward strand.
CATCGCCATGCCGAAAATAGAAGTCGTGCAAGCGGCTGAAAACTATGGGCGATTTAAAATCGAACCCCTCGATCCAGGATATGGTCATACCCTCGGAAATGCGTTGCGTCGGGTGTTGCTTTCATCTATTCCCGGCACAGCCATTACCAAGGTCAAAATAGATGGCGTGTTTCACGAGTTTGCCACCATAGCAGGTGTCAAGGAGGACGTCACCGAGATTGTGCTCAATCTCAAAGGGATTCGGCTGCGTTCCTATGCCGAACGTCCGGTCAAGGTCGTCCTCTCGAAACAGTCACCGGGTCCCGTGCGGGCCTGTGATATCGAGCTGCCCAGTACCGTCGAGATGGCTAATCCAGAGCACTATATCTGCACTATCGATGGTGATGACCATATACTTGAAATGGAAATGACGGTTGAGCGCGGGCGAGGCTATTCATCAGCAGATAATCGGGATACGTTACCAATTGGTGAAGTGCCGATCGATGCTATTTTTACGCCTATTCCCAAGGTAAACTATGTGGTGGAGAATACCCGTATTGGTCAGGCGACCGACTTTGATCGGCTACTCATCGAAATCTGGACAGATGGCACGGTCAAGCCTGGTGATGCCCTGAGCCATGCGGCTCAAGTCCTGGTGCAATACTATCAGACGATTGCCCAGTTCAATCGACCCAGTATGGAGCAAGAACTCCCCAGTGTGCCAGCCGGATCATCAATCCCATCGGATGTGTATGACACCCCCATTGATGATCTCGACCTCTCCACGCGCACCTATAACTGTCTCAAACGGGCAGATATTACCAAAGTGGGGCAGGTCTTGCAGATGGATGAAAAAGCTCTCTTATCGGTGCGTAACCTGGGGCAGAAATCAATGGAAGAAATACGAGATAAGCTCATTGAACGTGGCTATATTGAGCCAGGGGCTGGAAGGAGATCCGAAATATGCGACATCGAAGAGGTGGAGCAAAGCTAGGACGTTCAGCTGAACATCGCAAAGCCCTGCTACGCAATCTCATGATTGCGCTGATTGAACATCGCCGTATTCGTACAACACTGGCAAAGGGCAAAGCAGTTCAACCCGAGATCGAACGTCTCTTGCGTATTGCAAGTACTGACACGCCGCACGCCCGGCGGATGGTCTTATCAAAACTCGATAACAAGAACGCCATGCGCCGGGTATTTACCTTCGTTCCCGAAGAGTATGGCAGTCGCCCTGGTGGGTATACCCGCCTGATACGCTTAGGGCCACGTCAAGGTGACGCGGCCGAAATGGTGATGCTCGAACTCGTGTAAGCGAGGACGGTAATCGTATGCGCAATATTGCGATGCGCGTGGCATACGATGGCACACATTTTGTCGGTTCGCAGTGGCAAAGCCAAGGCCGATCGGTGCAAGGAGTGCTCGAAAGTACATGGAATACATTCACGCGTGAACAAAAACGCTTTACATTCGCCGGGCGTACCGATGCCGGAGTTCATGCATATGCTCAGGTGGCCAATGTCTACACCGCCAGTGACTACCCAGTAGCCACCGTACAACGAGCTTGTAACGCACTCCTGCCGGCCGATGTAGCAGTGTATGCCGTCCAAGAAGTCGCGGACGATTTTCATGCGCGGCACAGTGCGGTTCAGCGGCGCTACCGCTATCTCATCGATGATACACCGGTAGCGCAACCGCTGCTTCGTCATGCTGTGCTGCATGTACCATGGCCGCTTGATCTTGCAGCCATGCAAGCAGCCATGGACATGCTTCCTGGTGAACATGACTTTGTCGGGTTTGCCCGTGCGATGAAGAGCACCAGTTCGACAACTCGTATCTGTTATGAAGCTCGCTGTTATCGCATACGTGTGTTGGAACAGACGCTTATTGCAGTCGAATTGGTAGCGAATGCTTTTTTGTATGCTATGGTGCGTACTGTTGTCGGCACCTTGTTGCAAGTTGGCTCTGGGCAGCGAGACCCATCTGACATAGCAGCCGTGCTGATCAGCAAAGATAGGCGGCAAGCAGGTCCTACTGCTCCGCCCCATGGATTGACCCTGGTTGATGTGGTCTATCCACCCGATATACTAGCAGCAACCGAATCTCGCACACAGCGATTGAGGATAGGGAATGAAGACATATTCACAGAAAGCCGGAGAGATACAGCGTAACTGGTATGTGATTGATGCCGATGGCATGGTTCTGGGACGTCTAGCGACCCAAATAGCCACCCTGTTGCGTGGAAAGCACAAACCAACCTTTACCCCATCGATTGATGGCGGAGATTTTGTGATCGTGATCAATGCTGAAAAAATCAGAGTCACTGGTCAAAAAATGGATCAAAAGATGTACTATCGCCATACCGGATACCCCGGTGGTTTACGCGAAATGAACTATCGGACCCTGTTGTCGCGGCATCCCCAACGCATTTTGCGGCTGGCGGTCAAAGGCATGCTGCCCAAAAATCGTCTGGGTCGGCGGCTGCTCACCAAACTGCGTGTGTACGCCGGGCCAACCCACCCACACTCGGCGCAGCAGCCTTCGGTGTATGTCCCGCGTGTACACGGGTAAGGGAGAGGAGATTTTTGTTTTGCAAATAGAGAAACACTACTATCAAGGAACTGGACGGCGCAAAGTCTCGGTGGCACGCGTGCGCCTGTTTCCCAGTGAGTCAGCTGATTTTCTGGTGAATGACCGTGATGTGCAAGATTATTTTGGTCCACGGGATTTCCTGCATCGTGAGATGCTCTTACCACTCGACATCACCGATAACATGGGCAAATTCAAGATATCGGTGCATGTCCGTGGAGGGGGCATCGTGGGACAGGCCGGCGCCATTCGCCATGGGATTGCGCGTGCATTACTCGATTTTGACGATGAGCTACGACCAGCGCTCAAAAAGGCCGGCTTGCTCACACGTGATGCCCGCGTGAAAGAACGTAAAAAAGCAGGTCTCAAACGTGCTCGTAAACGTCCGCAATACACCAAACGCTAGCCATATCAGGACCTTATTGTTGTGCCAATGCCGTCAGAACGCCAGCCAATCCAGGGTATAGGATAGCTCATATTCCTGGTTCTTCTGGCGTTCTTGCATGCAACCAGGGACCATCTCATGGATCATGACACACGTCAACACCCGCTGAATCGATGGAATTTGCTGAGCCTGGCCGCTGCCATCATCGTCCTGGCACTAGCATTACGCTTAAGCAACCTCGATCAACTCCCTGGCGAGGTCTATGGCGACATCATTATTGTCTATGAGTATACAGCCAATGTCCTCACTGGTCAGTGGCCGGTTCAATTTGTCTTAAGCGCTGGCCCACTCTACCACTATGGCATCGCACCAATCGTTGGCGTTGCTGGGCTGCACTATCTCGGCCTCAAACTAGCATCGGTCTTCGTCAGCCTCGGCGTGCTCGCCGTCACCGCCCTGCTGAGTCGTGCATTGCTCAACGATGAACTGGCGCTGCTGTCACTTTTTGTTGCCAGCGTCTCATCGTGGCTGTTGATCTTTAGCCGGCTGGGCAATTCGCAGATCCTCGTACCAGTGCTCACCGGTGGCGCCGTCTTCCTAGCCGTGCGGGCCGTGCAGAGCAGCAAACTGGCCTACACCATCGGGTGTGCAGCCGTTGCCGTTGCTGGCGTCTATACCTACCCGCAAAACTTTATCCTCCCCGTCGTCATCTTTCTGACGCTTCTGGCCCTGGGGTGGCCGCCAGCCGGGCAACGTTGGCAGCACCTGCTTGCCTTTATTGGCACGTCACTGCTGGGGAGCGTGCCTTTCGTGCTGATCGTCGCAGCAGCACCAGAAAACTTTTTTAGCGGCTATATCGGTGAGAAACTCCCCTCCGGGTCAGGTCTCGTCGATCTGTTGATTGGCAATATCTGGCGCAGCCTGCTCTCACTGCATATCTACGGTGATGTCATCTTTCGCAGTAACCCCACGTCATTGCCCCATCTCGATTGGCTCAGTGGCGTGCTCTTTATCGCTGGCGTCGTCTTCTGGTTGCAGCCCAGACGGCGACGGTGGGGCCTGGCCCTGTTGTTGCCGCTGGTGCTTCTGCAAGTGCCAGCCATGCTGGTGCGCTACCCCGATCAGGTGCCATCAGCATCGCGCACCCTGGGCATCGTGCCCATGGCCTACACACTGGTCGCCAGTGGCCTCTGGTGGTTCTTCAACAGCCTGCGACGTGTCCGTTTTCCCATCATTGCCCCAGCAGTGCTGGTGCTGCTGCTGCTAAGCATCCTTGGGCTCAATATGCAGCGCTATTTCTGGGTTTATGCCAATGGTCTACCCAATCACAATACGCCCTTTGGCGGTCTCATCGCCGACTATATCGACGCGCTCCCTGATGACACACATGCCTATCTGCTCGGTTGTTGCTGGGGTGAGTGGGGCCAACCAGAGCCAAAAGGCGTTGTCTATGAGGTAGCCGACCCGCAACAGGTGACTCTGCTTGATCTGAAAGAGACCACCTGCGATGCTGTCTTCACTGCCGAGCGACCATCGGTGGTCATCTGGCGGCCCGATGATACCGATATCGATGAAGAACTGCGTAGCTGCCTGCTCAAATATAAACAACAGCATACATCACACGCCTGGCTACGCCCGTCTTTCGCGTAACGGATCTCTCGCAGCCCGCTGCCTGGTAATGTCCTGGAACGATTTTGTTCTTTTGTTCGGTCTGGCACCCTGATATCAGCAGGGTATGGTATACTATACTGTTAGTTTAAGCATCAGCAAACCATATGTTCAACCAGCGTCAGCAGTGCATGTGGTTGCTTCTGAATAGCACAGGATAAAGAGATACAGGAATGGAAACGATTTCGTTAGATGCACGTGTACGTCAAGTCGTCGGAAAAAAGGTAAAAGATATACGGAAAGCCGGCCGTGTGCCCGCAGTCGTCTACGGCAAAGACGTCGACCCCGTTTCGATTGAAGTAGATGATAAAACCTTCACCACACTGTACCGCCAGCATGGTTTAAAAATGGTTATCGATTTGAATATCGATGGTCATTTACCGCAAACGACGTTGGTCCATGCAATCCAGCGCCATCCCGTCACGCGGTCGATTATGCATATCGATTTTCTGGTCGTGAAACAGAAACCCTGGATCAGGCTCAAGGGTGATATCTATTCGGATACCACGAGTATGCATCTATGAACAACGACCATGTACAACCGCTATGACTCATGGTACAATAGAATCTACGCAGCGAATTCATCGCATGTTACCGTTATCGTGTTGTTAGCCACGATAACCTGAACAGACAAGAATAACATAGAGGAAATCACGATAGAAAGAGGAAAGCCAGTGAAGATCGCCGCCGTAACCGATAATGGCACCACCATCAGTTCTCACTTTGGTCGGGCAAAGCAATTTGTTATCATCACCGTTGAAGATGGCCAGATTGTCAACCAGGAACTGCGTCAGAAAGAGGCATGTGGTCATGGTCACGACAAACATCACCATAGCCATCAGTCCAACCAGGTCGTCATGGTCGGTGATCCCGGCACGGTTGTTGCCCAACCAGCAGAATCAGCATCACACGACCATCACGACGATGTTATCGATGTCATTGCCGATTGTACTGTTGTGCTGGCACGTGGTATGGGCCATGGCATGTATGCACGACTACAAGCATCTTCGGTAAAGCCCGTGCTCACAACGGTTGCGCCAATTCAGACTGCCGTGATAGCTTACCTTGAGGGTCGCCTGAAAGATCATCCCGAACTCGTACATTAAGGAGCGATTCTTCGATCTCCAGGTGATCACTCAATGGTGATGAGTGAGGAAGACTATGCCAGTTGAGATCACCGAACGTCTGCCGCTTTATTTTAAAGCTGGTTGTCACCGAGTTTATCGATACTGCTGCTGCCATATCGTCCGATATGGTGGTACGCAAATATCGACTACCGATTTCATCAGCAACGGTGCGCAACGAAATGGCAGCGCTCGAACTCGCAGGATTGCTGACCCATCAACATACGTCAGCCGGCCGTATCCCGACGGATGCTGGTTATCGTCTTTTTGTTGAGGAATTGATGGACCTGGTACCGTTACTGCCAGCTGAACAGCAAGTCATACGCGACCAATTCTTTGCCGTGCGTGATGATCCTGAACGTTGGATCCAACTTGCGGCAACGGTCCTGGTACGTACCACGCGCAATGCTTCGGTGGTAACCCCACCACAGGCGTATCAGTTGTATTTCCGTCATCTTGAGCTTATCGCCATTAACGAGGCAACCGTGCTGCTGGTCCTGGTCTTTCACGATGGTACGGTACGACAACAAACGTTGAGTCTGACCTCCGATCACACGCAAGAAGCGTTGCACCAACTTGCCGGTCGCATTAACCAGTGTTGCGTCGATGCACCCGTTGATCGTATCGAAGAATTACTGAATCAGGATCAAGGACAACAATCACCTATGTTTGATCATTTTGGGCAGCAAGTCCTGGTTCTGATTGTACGAGTGATGAGCCAGCTTCAAGACCAGACCAATAACGAGATCCATAGTGATGGCTTGATCGAAATGTTGAGTCAGCCTGAGTTCATTCCATCACTCTTGAAGGAAGAAGATACCAACCGCGCCATTGAACGGATGCGTCAAGCGCTGGAGTTGTTGACCACCGGGCATGTATTGCATGCGTTAATCCAGCGCGTGTTAGCCACCGATGGCGTACAGGTCGTCATTGGCACCGAACATGGGAGCGATGCAATGCGCAACTATAGCGTTGTGTTAACCCGGTATGGTACGGATAATACGGCGACCGGGGTAATTGGCATCATCGGTCCCACGCGTATGGCTTATCCTCGATCAATTCCAACCGTTCAGTACGTCTCTGAACTGATGAGTCATCATCTGAACAAATTATACGGTCTTGCTGCATAAACCAGAGCACAATCTGCTTTGTGCATCGGCAACCTATGTATCGTAACGAACAAACTATTGTGGAGAAGAGGAGTGTATGACCATCGATCAACGTCAACATCAAGATGACGCCGGACAACAATCTATTGCCGACGTGCATGATCAAGAAACCATACCACCAGATGCCGAACAGCCTGAAGCCGGATCATCGCTGGAACAGCGATTGGCCCAGGCCCAGGCCGAAGCGGCCGAGTACAAAGATCAGTGGCTTCGGGCGATGGCCGATTTGAAAAACTTTAAACGTCGGACCGATGCTGAACGGGCTGAACTAGTACGGACTGCCAGTGCCAACGTCTTGCTCAAATTGCTGCCATTGATAGATGATGTTGAACGCGCCGTTGCCAGTGTCCCACCCCAGGTTGCCCAGACCCCGTGGTGGGACGGCATGCAACTTATCGTCCAGAAATTCAGTAGTATCCTGGACAGTGAAGGCGTCACCTCCATCGAAGCTGTCGGTCAACCGTTCGACCCCAATCTACATGATGCGGTGATGTATGAACAGGCCGAAGGGCAGGATGGCATGGTGACTGCTGAGTTACAAAAAGGGTATCGCTTACGTGAACGTGTGCTGCGACCAGCCACGGTGAAGGTTGGTAAAGGCTAATGTCGATCTTTCCTTTCCCGCCTGGTGAAGGAGTTCATCGATTATGACAAAGGTTATTGGTATTGATCTGGGAACAACCAACTCCGTGATCGCCGTCATGGAAGGCGGCGATCCCGTCGTGATTCCCAATGCCGAAGGGCTTCGGCTCACACCATCGATGGTCGCTGTCAACAAATTGGGTGAACGGCTCATTGGTCAAGTGGCACGCCGCCAGGCCATCACCAACCCCGAAAACACCATTTTTCCATCAAGCGCTTG
>JAAURD010000060.1 GCA_012034075.1 Chloroflexaceae bacterium
TGGTTGGGGTAGGCCGCTCTTCGGGGCTCCGTGGGTGCTGGCGGCGGGGTAAAGGTCGGCTGTGGCGGTAAAAGGTCGGCTGTGGCGTAAACGTTGGAAATGGCGTGAACGTCGGTTGCGGCGTAAACGTTGGCTGCGGTGTCGCCGTTGGTGCTGCGGTGGTCGGCGCTGCGGCGGTACGGCTGGGTGAAGGGGTTGTGGTCTCGGTCTCCTCAACACCGGCGCTGGCCTGGGCTATTGCTGTTCCCCCGCGCCCCGTTGGGGTGGGGTTGCCCGTCTCATCTGGGGTTGGATATATCGGCGTCGGCGTATTGCGGGGGGGAAACGTCGGTGTCACCGTTTCATCGCCAGCCAGACCGGCGACTCTGGTAGCGGTACCGGCGGTGCCGGTGCCAGCCCTACCAGCCGTGACAACCGTACCAGCCGTGTTCGTCGTGTTTACGTCGGCGGATTGCTGTAAACCCGAAAGCGAGAAGACCGTAATCAGTGCAGCGATACTGAGAAACAGCAATGCGCCGATTAACACCAGGGTATCACGACTCGGTGAAAAGCAACCGGAACGACTATCTGGATCATTATCATCAGCATCGGGTAAACTCCCAAAGGCGCTCTGATTGGCAAAGGGGTTCTGCGCACTTCCATCGGGTAAACTCCCAGAGGCGCTCTGATCGGCAAAGGGTTCTGCGCACTCCCATCGGGTTGGGGCATAGCACCCACTGGCCTGGAGGTTGCGGTGAAAGTGGATCCGGCTATGAGCGCTGGATCGGCAAAGGGGTTCTGATCAACACCGGCAGCCGGGTCTGGTGACACTGGCTGATTGGCAGCGCTCGATGCATCCGCAAACGGATTCTGGTCTTCGAGTGCATCAGGATCGGGCGATGTCAAGGCATCTCTCTTTCACAAAGCTACAGGGTACGGCGCCTGGCCAACACAACAACAACAATCGCTCTCTACCGGAGACGTTGATGATAGGGCGCAGGTTGCGCATGCACACCAACACATGATCAACCTCATCCTACAATCAAATCATGCAACCATACAGACAGCCTTTTTAGGGGTTCAAATCCTGTTTCAGGTTCGTTTCCAGATAAATCACGCGCTCGCCAATATTGGTAGCCCGGTCTGCGGTGCGTTCAATCAAAGTCACCACATTGAGCAGGGCCACCACTGCTTTGACCCGTTTCGAGTCCTGACGTGCCACTTCAATTAATTCTTCACGCAAACGAGCCACTTTTAAATCAACCTTCTCCTCAAGTCGAACGAGACTCCGTGCAATGTCCGGATCTTGCTGCAGAAAGGACTCCAGACTCATCTCATACATCTTGAGTGCCTCGTGATACACCTCGATCAAGCCGACTGGCACTTCTACAAGTGCTGGCTGGCTCACAATGGTATGAACCCGACGAGCCACCCCACAGGCATAATCGCCAATACGCTCTAACTCGCTGGCAATGGCAAACCCCGAGGTGAGGAGACGCAAATCGTGCGCAACCGGCTGTTGCGTTACCATCAGGACAATAATGCGTTCTTCCAGATGTCGCTGCAAATCATCAATCTCGTGATCATTTTGCAGCACCTGATCCGCAATGGTTGTGTTCCAGGTTTCCAACGCACGCATTGCGTGTTGCAGCGCATGCTTGACCAGACTGCCCAATCGGATGATATCTTCGCAAAACTCATCCAGCTGGTGAAGATAATATGTTCGTAACATGTGCCCTCCTCAGAGATTCATAGCTGTCTTCTGCACGAACCATGGTGCAACCACACGCCGGTCGGGGGCGTTACAATGATAGCATACCACACTCATACCGAACTTACCAGTGTGGCAACAACGGAAAATCAGCGAAAAAAGACCGTTTTATTGAATTACACCAGAAGGAGCCGCCCATGATGCCAGTTCTGGCGCCATTCCAACGATGTATGATCTGGTGCATCATTGCATCATTGCTGCTTTTACCGGCTGCCTGTGGCGGCGTGGCCCAGGCACCCGCCGATACCATCTCCGTCGTGCCGACGGCAAGCCCTACGGCTATCCCGACATGATGCCCGTACCTGAACTGCTGGACCGCGCGATGGCTCGCCGCGCTGTGGGCGATGATGACGGCGCGGCCGAGGACCTGCATGCGATCCTCGACCGCAACCCAGGAGCGGCAGAAACACGCCAGGCCCACTACTATCTGGCCGAGAGTCTGGCCCGTCGTGGTCGTTGGACTTCGGCGATTGAGGCATTTCGGGCCTTTCTGGAAGAGCCGGGGCAGGATGAACTGAACGCCTATGCGCTGCTCTGGGTGGCTCAGGGCTATGAGCAACTGGCAGATTATGACAGTGCATTGGATTTGTACGATCAGTACCGGGCGCTCAATACGCCGATTGAGGCATATGCTGCGCTCCAGCAGGCACGTATCTATGAACAGCAGGGCGATCTCGATGCCGCGACGACGGCCTATCTAACGGTGGCTCGCACCGATATCAGTCGTGCCCGACGTGCTGCCAGCTACGAACGCGCCATTGCCCTCTATCAACAGCAAGAACAACCAGATGAAGCCTTTGCACTGTACCAGGAATTGCTTGACCTGGCCAGTCTGCCGGCCTACCGTGCCCGTATCTTAAGCGAGGCCGTCACGCTCGCCTACGCGCTGGAACAGCCCGAACAGGCTCGCACATGGATGCGCGAAATCATCCAGGTGGCGCCTGACACTGAGTATGCCGTGACAGCCGTGCAAGAACTGGTGGCTGTGGCTGACCCCCAACTTGATAACACCACGGCGGCACAGATCCTGTTTACGCAGCAACGTTATGAGGCGGCCCTGCCGCTGCTGGATGCGGCCATAGCTGAGGCTGAGCCAGACAGCGCCGCACAGCTTGAGCTACAACGTTTGCATGCGCTGACGCTGCGCGGTCAGGGCGACTTTGACACGGCCCTGAAGCAATTACAGCAGGTTGGTCAGGCCCAACCAGAGAGCGAGCCCGGCCGTCAGGCACAGCTCGATGCTATTCAGACCCTGGGTCAGAGCGGTGCCATTACCCAGGCGGTAACTGCCTATCTCAACTATGCCGATACCTACCCCGACGACGCGCGTGCGCCTGAAGCGATGGACCGCGCGGCCCAGTGGCTGGAACGCCAGAATCAGCATGAGCAAGCCATTCAGGTGCGCTTGAACCTCGGTCAGCGCTACCCCGCCAGCGACCTGGGTACGGCTTCACTGGTGCTGGTGGGCGATTATTTTGCCGGGCAGGGCCGCGCCGATGAGGCCTTGCCCGTGTGGGAGACGCTTGCACTTCAGGGCATCGGCGTGCAACGGGCGATGGGCGGCTTTTTCGCCGGTCGTTTGTTGCAAGCGCAATCGGACGATGCGGCTGCGCGTGAGTTGTTTGCGCTGGCACTGGCGGCTGGACCTGAATCTTACTATGGCATTCGCTCGGCTGAGGCGCTGGGCCAGTTGAGCACCGGCGATATTGGGCCGGGTAGCCCGATCAGCGATGCGGAATGGCAAGCGCTGGATGACTGGGTTGCAAGCTGGTCGGGGCAATCGACGCGTGCCTTTCGCACCGATGATGGGTCACCAGCTATCTTTAATGTTGCTCAGCGAGCACAGGCATTGCGTCATAGCGGCCTTAGTGCGCTGGCAATAGGCGAATGGGAGAGCGCGTTGACCTGGTGGCAGGATGACCCGGTGGCGTTGCTGTTGCTGGCGCGGCTTGCCAATGACTATGACTTTACCAACGCTGCGTTTCAAGCCGGCCAGCGCCTGAATTACCTGGCTCCGGCGGAAGCCGGCCCACAACCGTTGACGCTCTTGCGCCTGCGCTACCCGACGCCCTATGCCGAACTGGTCGCCCAGGCAGCGCAAACCCATCAGCTTGACCCGCGCCTGTTCTATAGCCTGATGCGCCAGGAAAGCCAGTTTCAAATTGATGCAACATCATGGGCCGGTGCGCGTGGCTTAGCTCAGATTATGCCCTCCACCGGCGATAACATTGCCCAGAACCTGGGTTTCAGCGATTTTCACCCGGACCATCTTTATCACCCGTATGTAAGTATCCAGTTTGGCACGTACTATCTGGGGTTGCAACTGGAACGGATGCAGGGCAGTGTCCAGGGTGCGCTGGCAGCCTACAACGGTGGCTTTGGCAACGCCAGCGCTGGGCCAATGGTACCAGCGTGCCCGATCCCGAAGCCTTTATCGCTGCGATTGACTACGCCGAAACCGAAAACTATGTGCGCAAGGTCTACGCCAATTACGGTGTCTACCGTCAGCTCTATGCTGCACCGCAACTGGTACCATAGCGCCAATGCCCATCGAGCTCAGGCATGCCTACTCGTGCCAGGCTCGCACATAGGCATGCTGCCGACCGGTCTCGGGGCTGTAGGGGTAGCGCGAACGTTTTTCGACATGCTGCCAGTGTGCGTTTAGTTCGGCCAGGGCGGCTTCGCCGGTGCGGCCATGCCGCACCAGCCAGCATCCAACCACCGTGCCGGTTCGTCCCACACCGCCCCAGCAATGAACATACACGGTCTGACGTGCCGCCAATGCCGCATCGATAGCATCAAGGATTGCCACCATCATTGATGGCGACGAAGGAATCTGACCATCGCGGATGGGAAAGCGCTGATACGTTATGGTCATGGTTTTCCCAGCTATCTGCACGGCTTCGGTGAGGAGTGGTTCATAGGGCACGAGCTCGCCGGCCTCAGTCAGGTCAACAAACGATGTGATACCAGCCTGCAAGTGCCTCGTGAGTTTGACTAATGCTTCATCGTGCTGCGAGGCGCCGGGATATTCGCCGGCGAGAAGACCCGGTGCAACACGATAACTATTGGGATGGGGTAGCTGGTTCTCGTTCACACTATTTCTCCAATAGATCAGTGTGCTCAGTGGAGCAACGGCAGCACACGCCGTCACTCCACTGAGAAAGACCTGGTACGTCAGGCTTTATTGTAGCTCAAATGTTACTTGCAACTGCACGGTAAACTGCTGTTCGCCTGGTTCAATTGGCACCGCGGCATCCGATGCCTCAGGCACTCCGCGGACAATGGGTGGCGGTGCGCCAATATTTTCGGTAATAACGAGGACCTGCCCCAGTTGCGCACCGGCCAGTCCTGCCAGTTGTTCGGCCTTGCGGCGAGCGTCGGCCATTGCCAGGGCCCGCGCTTCATCCAGCAAGGGGGCCGGGTTATCCACACCAAAGCTGATACCAGAAACGCGGTTGGCGCCCAGTGCAACGACCTGATCGACCAGCACCCCGGCCTGGGCCAGGTTACGTATCGTCACACCAACGGTATTCTGCACCGTATAGCCCACAATCTGCTGCCCATTCTGGTCATAATTCGGGTAGACACTAAAGTTCTGGGTTTGAATATCGGTGGCAGCAATGCCCAGTTCTTGCAGCCGCCCAATAATAGTCGCTGTTTGTATACTGTTCTGCTCCAGCGCCACCTGGGCGCTAGCATCCGTCGTCTCAACGCCAATCCAGATATACGCAGTATCGGGAATAGCGGTCACTTCACCCTGACCAATCACGGTCACCTGCCGCACCACCTGAGCCTGTGCCACCGGTAACGGTGCCAGTGCTGCCAACAAGACCAGTAGCCCACACCACCAACCAATCATCATGCGCCGATGCACCATCATAGGTTTTGTCCCTTCTACGAAAGAACGCTCAACGTTCCAAACGGTTTTGTTTTCCCATCTGGCAATCGCTCTCTATGATATGATAGCATATGTTGTGCGATCTGATGGGCGATTCCTGCTTGTTGATCAACGAGCGCTGGTCGTAGCTCTCTGCGTCTCTGAGCCTGCATATCATCTCATCCTGTACTATAATGAGATGAGAGATGTTACACGTAACCATACGGAAACAATGAGACTAATAGTTGGGGGACTTGTGGCGGTGTATGATGATGGTTCGTTTGAAACCGTTTTTGAGTCAAGTTGCGCATCCATCGACTCGGTCAGTCCTGGTCGGTTGGCGGCAAGTCGGCTGATAACGATGGATGAACCGTATTGGTATCGCCTATGAGCAACGCTTTTGGCGATATGAGCAATCAGCGAAGGGTATTGGGCGCATGATTCGCGCATTTGCTCATCTGCACGGGAGCAGTAGCCTGCTGGCACGACGGATGGCGCTACACGTTGCCATTTTTAGTCTGGTGGTGACATCGGTTATGACTATAACCCAGCTGGTTACTGAATATCAACGTGATCTAGATACCATTGAAGAGACGATAGCGCAGATTGAAACCAGCCATTTGCCCAGTCTGACACGGAGTGTCTGGGTTGGTGAAGATACGGCGATCCAGCTTCAGCTGGATGGGTTGATTAACTTGCCAGGGATTGAGTATCTGGCGATTATCGAAGATGGGCGGGTGCGTTGGGATGCTGGTTATCAGCAATCGAACGATACGACGATCCGTACCATCTCGCTGGTGTATAACATTCATCAGCGCGACTTTGAGGTGGGAAGCTTGCAGGTAATAGCCGGACTTGACCGTATCTATACAGGTCTGGCCGTTCATAGTCTGACGTATCTGCTGCAGAACTTGCTGTTGATGTTGCTGCTGGCAACGTTTTTCTGGTATGTGTTTCATCGGATGGTAGGGCGGCATGTCTACTCGCTTGCAGCGCAGGTACAGACGCATAACCCGGCCCTCGCGACGACTGTTTTTGGGCTGCAACGCAATCGCACGGCAACGGCAAGCGCAGATGAGCTAGATACCCTGGTTCATGCGCTAAATAGCATGCAAGCGACGATTCAATCGGACATTGCGCGGCGGGCTGAGGCAGAACATGCGTTGCGGCGGCTGAACGAAACCCTGGAAGAACGGGTTGCCGAGCGCACTCAGCGGCTGGAAGAAATCAACCAGCAGCTGAAAGATGAAATTGCGGAGCATCAACACACGATGGAGCGTTTACAGCAGAGCCGCGCATTGATTGAGGGGTTTCTCGATAATTCGCCAAGTGTGATGTTTGCCAAAGACCTTGAGGGACGGTTGATCTTAACCAACCGCCAGTTTGGGGCCTTCTCACAGTATGATAAAGAACACCTGATTGGCAGGACGGACTATGATTTTTATTCACGTGAGAAGGCCGATCAAATTCGGGCAGCGGATGCCCGCGTGTTGGCAAGTGGTCAACCTTTTGAGATAGAGACGGTGAGCACACATCAGGATGGCCTGCATGTCTATTTGACGGTCAAGTTTCCGCTGTATGATGAAGATAAGAACATTTTTGCGATTGGTGGTATTACGAACGATATTACCGAACGCAAACGGATCGAAGACGCGTTGCATCGCGCCAAAGAAGAAGCTGAAGCAGCCAATCAGGCCAAAAGCACGTTTCTGGCAAATATGAGCCACGAACTGCGCACACCGCTGAATGCTATTCTGGGCTATAGCGATATTTTGCTTGAAGATGCACGCGATGAGGAATTAACCGACTTTGTGACCGATCTGGAAAAGATTCAACTGGCGGGCCAGCATTTGTTGTCGCTGATCAATGATATTTTGGATATCTCCAAGATTGAAGCTGGCCGTATGGACCTTTATCCAGAGACGTTTGAATTGTCGATCTTGATCCATTCGGTGGTTGTTGCCAGTCAACCCTTGATCAATAAGAACCAGAATACATTGTATGTGGATAGTACCCTGGCACCGCGCACAATGTATGCGGATGTTACCAAAATTCGGCAGATATTGTTTAATTTACTGAGCAATGCAGCAAAATTTACCGATCATGGCGTTATCAATCTACACATCTATCGTGAAACGTCCCCATATTCATCGTTCACCGATGGCAACACCGATACGTTGATGCAGGAATGGGTTATCTTTCGCGTGAGTGATACCGGTATTGGGATGACTACCGAACAGATGAAGCATCTCTTTGAGCCTTTTACGCAGGGTGATGAATCGACAACCCGACGGTATGGCGGTACCGGGCTGGGGTTATCGATTAGTCAACACTTTGCGACCATGATGGGCGGAATCATTGAGGTACAGAGTATCCCTGGTACTGGTTCTACGTTTACGGTACGCATACCATATAGAAAACAAGAACAGGAACTACTGATGACCAATGATCCACAAACATCTCTATGAGGCAGACACTATGAGTCAGTATAGCGAAGCGAATAGCAACTACGAGCATGAGATCGATCTGCTTCAGCTGAAGCATTTTCGTCTCCAATATGAAATTGATCAGCTGCAACAGGAACGTGATCGGCTGGCCGATGAGTTGCAATCGTTACAATACGAACAGGAACACATTACGTTCCAATCGCGTATTCTGGATTCGATTGAGCAGTCGGTGATTGTGACGAACATTGATGGTACGATCACGTATATAAACCATGCTGCCGAAAAGATGTATGGCTGGCCCCTTGCTGAAGCGCTTGGTCAGAGCATCTTTGATATTGTCACGGTTTATGGCATGGAAAAAGCCCAGAAAGCCATGGAAGACCTGCAACATGGTCATACCTGGACTGGCGAAATCCTTTTACAAGATCGTTCTGGTCGGCCCTTCTCTGCATTTGTTGTGGATGTCCCGATGTTCGATGAGCACGGAGACGTTTGTGGTTTTATTGGGATCTCTACCGATATTACCGAAAAGACGCGGACGGAGAAGCAACTGCGTGAGAATCAACAGTTTATTGAGTATGTCACATCAGTGATTCCTGATCTCATCTATGTGTATGACCTGACTGAGCAGTGCAATGTGTATGTGAACCGAGAAGTAACCACAATCCTGGGCTATAGTACTGAACACATACAAGCACTGAAAGATCAAATATTTACCCATTTGCTTCCATCCGGATGACCATGAGGCTCAAAAGATGCAGGTGAAACGTCTCTATGAGGCTCAAGACGGCGAAATCCTGACTTTCTCGTACCGTATGCGTCATGCCGATGGTACATGGCGCTGGCTCAGTGCGCGTGAAGTGATCCTCAAGCGCTGCGCTGATGGTAAACCCTGTCAGGTCCTGGGGATTGCTCAGGATATCACTGAACAGAAGCAATCAGAAGAGACCATTCAGCGCGATTCGCTGGTGAATAGCGCCCTGGCTGAACTGTCACAAACGTTGCTGATCTCAAGCTCACTCGATGATATTGCCGATTCTGTGCTCAATCATGTGAAGGAGATTACGAACAGTACTTATGGCTTTGTAGGATACATCGAGCCGCAGACCGGCTATCTGATCTGTCCAACCATGACTCGTGATATCTGGGATGAGTGCAAGGTGCCGCAGAAAGATATTGTTTTCAAGCAATTTGGCGGTCTCTGGGGCTGGGTGCTGAACCATCGTCAACCCCTGCTGACGAATGATCCATCCAGTGATCCGCGTTCCTCGTACATACCATCCGGTCATGTGCCGATTCGGCAATTTATTGGCGTACCAGCGTTGATCGGGGATGAACTGGTAGGCATCATTGCGCTGGCCAATACAAGCCGCCCGTATGTACAGGATGATATGGGCTGCCTTGAACGCTTTGCCCATCTTTATGCGCTCGCTATTCAGCGCAAGCATGCCGAAGATGCCCTGGAACAGGCCATGTTCCAGGCCGAAGCCGCAACCCGCGCTAAATCAGCATTTCTGGCCAATATGAGCCACGAAATCCGAACCCCGCTCAACGCGATTATCCCCACCGCACGCATGCTGCTGGAAACCGCTTTAACGCCGGCCCAACGCGAGTCGGTCGCGATGATCGCGGCTGGGAGCGATGTGCTGCTTTCGATTATCAATGATATTCTGGACCTGTCGAAGATCGAGTCGGGCCAACTGATGTTGGAACAGCAGCCAGTGCATTTGCGCAATTGTGTAAACGAGATTATCAGTCTTTTTCGGCAGCAGGCAACCGAAAAGGGGTTGCAACTGCAAGCATCGGTGGCCGAGTCGGTACCGGAGCGAGTGATGGGCGATGTGGTACGTCTGCGCCAGATTATGGTAAACCTGGTAAGCAATGCGATCAAGTTTACGCTGCAAGGCAGCGTGGTGCTGGCGCTTGAAGCAGAACCGGTAGCGGTCTCGGCCGAAGACAGATCAGGTGGCGATCAGCCAATCCGCATTCAAGTGGCTGTGCGTGATACCGGTATCGGTATCTCACATGAGGCGATGGAACGCATCTTTGAGCCATTTACTCAGGCGGATGCCTCGACGACGCGCCGCTTTGGTGGCAGCGGCCTGGGCCTGGCGATTACGCGACGGCTGGTTGAGATGATGGATAGTACGATTGAGGTAGAAAGCGAGGAGGGCCGTGGTTCGGTTTTTGGCTTTACCCTGACCACCACCTTGTGCGAACCGCCGGCTGAGCAAACTGCCGATTCTCTGACTGATGCACAGCGGCTGCTTGCACGCGAACATATGGCTCAGATACACCCGTTGCGGATTTTGCTCGCCGAAGACAACCGGCTGAACCAGCGAGTGGCACTGGCCTTTTTGCACAAGCTCGGCTACACTGCCGATGTTGCCGTCAATGGCGTGCAAGTCCTGGAAGCGGTGCAGCGACAGGAGTATGATGTTATTCTGATGGATGTGCAGATGCCCGAGATGGATGGCATTCAAGCCACCCAACAGATACGTCAGACAATCAACAAAGAGAAGCAACCGGTGGTGATTGCGCTGACGGCGCATGCATTGCAAACGGATCGCAGCCGTCTGCTAGCTGAGGGCATGGATGATTATCTGAGCAAACCGATTGTGCTCGAAAACCTTATTTTGGCGCTGCAAAATGTCCGCCGCCGTGATGAAGCGTTCTGGTAAGCGGCGACTGGGGCTGAAGCCTCAAGCTGAAAAAAGAATACGCATTTTATCTGCGTATCACTCATGAGCATGCAACACCTGCAGCTGACAATCACCGGGCAGATCGCAGAGGCCACCATGCAGGCTTTTGAGGCCCGTACCATAGCGGGGCAACACATGGAACATGCCAAGCTGTTTCAAGTGCAGGAGCATGGTGGGTTCTTGCTGAGCAGCGGTATCGGATAACGCATCTAATCGATCATAGGATGCAGCGGGCAACGTGCTGCATCGCAGACCGAAGACATACTTCCCCGGTTGTATACACAACGTCATTGATTGGCACAAACGAATGAGGGATCCGGCCTTACCTGGCCTTGGTCGCGCTATCTGGTGTTGAAGCGAATTTTTGGCGTAGATCAGCTGGTTCCACTGGTTGGTAATCTCGCAGCCCATAATCGGGATAGCAATATCCTGTTGCAACTGACATTCAGCATAAAAAAAGGCCGTATCACCCTGGGTAAAGTGCAGCGTGGCTTGACCCTGAGCATTGCACAGCGCAAAACGGGTCAACCAGAGCTGTTCGTTGCTGGCTCGCCGGGGTACCGCGGTAAAGATCGCCGGCGTATCCCAGACAGCGCAAGGCAAGCGAGTATCATGTGTGGGAACCATGGCCGGGGAAGGCTCGGCAGATACCAGCGGAGCAGCATTGCTGGCCCGCCCACCCACACGTTGAACACGTTCCGCACGCGCCTGGCGGCTGTCGTCATCATCAATGCCTGGTTGTGTTGCCGCATCCGGAGACGTTCCTAGTTCTTCATCATCTTCAAGCAGAACAAGTGGTTGATGTTTTTGCCGCTGATGCATATCCTGATAGATGCGGAAGGCTTCGCGCGGTTCGCCCTGATACACCAGCTGTCCCTTGTCCAGAACAATCACATCACTGCAATAGTGGGTGAGTACGCTGGCACGATGGGTGACCAAAATCACGGTGGTGTCACTCTGCGCCAGATCCTCCAGGCGGGCATAGCACTTTTGTCGGAAGAAGATATCGCCAGCGGTCAAAATCTCATCGAGGATCAGCACATCACATGCTAAAAAGGCAATCATAGCAAAGGTCAGACGCGAACGCATGCCCGAAGAGTAGTGGCGTACTGGCCGGTCGATAAAGTCATCCAATTCCGAAAATGCCAGAATATCAGGCATATAAGCATCAATATAGCCTTCGGGAAAGCCAAGCAATTCGGCCCCTCGGATAACATTTTGGCGACCCGTGAGATAGCCATGAAAAGCAACCCCCATCTCGAGCAGTGGGACCACCTGACCCTGCATGGTAAATTGCCCCGCAGTAGCCAGGGTAACGCCACTGAGGATCTTGAGCAGGGTGCTTTTGCCCGAACCATTGGTGCCCATAATGCCCAGGAAAGAACCGCGCGGTACCGTAAATGAGATGTTGCGTAAGGCCCAGAAGGGCTGATGATAGATTTTGCGGCGGGGACTGACCCACTCAAGAGCACGGTGCCAGGGGTTGTGATAGAGTTTGAAGCATTTGCTCAGATTTTCGACCCGGAGCGCCAGAGAATCGCTCATAGATAGTCTCTCACTTCAAATTGCAGGTTGCGATTGATGATAAAACCCAGGCCCAGGATCACGGTCAGCCAGAGGAGCATGGTCGCCCACTGCCAGAACGTGGGTAGCGCCTGATCCAGGATCAGGTTGCGGATAGACTCAATAAAGGCATACGGTGGGTTGAGATAAAACCATGGGCGCAGATGTTCAGGCACGATGGTATCAGGATAGATAATCGGCAGCGTCCAGCGCCAGAGTGACAGCGCTTTATTGAGCAACTCTTTGATATCGGGGAAGAGCGCCCGAAAATGGGCCAGGATCAGCGCCAGACCAAATCCCAGACTCTGGAGCATAAGGCCCAACAGAGGCAATCCCAGCAAATGCCAGCCAATACTGAGTTGTTCGATCACGGCCGTGATCGGCAACAAGAGCAGCAAATAAATCGCCAGGAGCAACATCGAGAGCATCGCGCTCCGCGCCACAAAGACCTCGGTAGGGATAGCCAGACGTTTGAGATAGTTGGTGTTCTCAACAAAGGCATTGCTCCCCTGGCTAATAGCATCCAGGAACGTGCGCCAGGGAATCCAGCCAGCAATCAGAAAGACCAGATACGAGCCACCTCGCACACCGGTAGGAAAGATGAGTGAAAAGACCCCGCCATACACGACAATTTCAAACAGCGGGTTGAGGATGTTCCAGAGCGCCCCCAGCCCCGTACCGGCATACCGATAGCGCAGCTCATTGCAGGCATTGTTCCAGATATACCGGCGGTGCTTATACAGCTCAAGCAGCACGTTCGATCCTCAATCGTTCTGGGCTATGATGCTGTCGCCAGAATACGGGCAATCAGTGCAGATGTCGAACACCCCTGACGCGTGGGTATCAGCTGCACCTGACCACCATAGGCCATGACCACACGGGCTTCGGGCAGACGCTGCACATCAACCGCCAGTGCAGCCCGTTGCGCCGGGTCAAGTGCATAATCACCGCCTTTGACATAGATATCCGGGCGCAGGGTGTCTACCAGGGCTTCGGCGGTCGTCTCGCTAAAGATCGTCACATAGTCCACCGTCCGCAGGGCTGCCAGCATATAGGCTCGATCATGTTCGGATATCAGTGGACGGGTCGGCCCTTTGATCGCACGTGTGGATGCGTCACTATTGATCCCAACCACCAGGATATCACCAAGCCGGCGGGCCTCTTCGAGATAGAAGACATGCCCACTATGCAGCAGATCAAACACGCCATTGGTAAACACCAGCCGTTTTGCGCATCACGCCAGAGCGTGCGTTGCGTTTGCAGGGTTGCCCACGATACGATTGGCATGCTCGTCACACCTCCTTTCGGCAGTTACCGTGCTTTGTGCCAGGCATGCAGCACCGCTGGCAAATCATCAAAGACGGCATCGGGTTGGTATGGACTACTGGCAAGCTCGCTGCGTTGCGACACACCGGTCAGCACGAGCAGTGATTGCACGCCAGCATTTCGCGCCCCCGCTATATCGGTCTCGAGGCGGTCGCCAATCACCAGTGTGCTCGCCGGCTGACCCTGCAAGTGCTCCATCGCCAGGCGGAACATGGCTGGTTGGGGCTTGCCAATGACCAGGGGCGTGATATCGGTGGCAGCTTCAAGCGCTGCTGCCAGGGCACCCGCATCGGGTATCAGTCCCTCTTCTGTAGGCAATGTGCGATCGGGGTTGGTAACAATAAAATCGGCGCCATTGCGAATAGCAAGGCAGCCGATTTTGAGTTTTTCATAGGTCACTTCAAAGTCGGGCCCCAAAACAACCACCTGCGCCTGACGTTCCCCTGCTACCAGCGCATCATCGTGAAAGATGGCTTCGTGCAGGCCGCGCATCCCAATCGCATACACACTGGTACCACGGGGATAGGTCGAACGCAGATAATACCCCGTCACCAGCGCCGAGGTAAAAATCACCTTAACCGGAATATGCAAGCCAATTGCTGCCAGCTTCTGTTCGTACTGTTGCGGTGTAAGCGAGCCGTTATTGGTAATACAGGCAAAGGCAATGCCATGTTTTTGACAAAAGGCGATGAGCTGTTCGGCACCAGGCAAAACCGTTTTACCCCGATACAGCACCCCATCAATATCAATGAGCAGTGTGCGTATAGATGCAAGATGAAGCACAGGTTTCCTTCTCCGTTCTGGCTAGTCCTCATCCACAAAATCACGCGTAAAGGCGTAGATAAACCGTTCGGTTGCAATCCGCCCATGGATAACATCCCACAGACCACGTGCCAGTGGCAGAGAGACATGCAGCTTTTCGGCTATCGATAAAATGACCTTCATGGATGTTATACGCCTCCGGCAAAACCCCCATAGCTGTTTTAATCGCATCAAGGGTTTGTCCCTCAGCCAGCCGTTCACCCAGGCTGCGGTTGTGGCTATGACCACTGAGCGATGTCGCCAGCAGGTCACCTAGACCGGCCAGATAGGAGAAGGTTTCGGCATGACCGCCCATAGCAACACCAATGCGGGTAATCTCTTCGAGCGCAATAGTGAGATAGACCGCCCGAAAATTCACACTGTGGATCGATTTGCCATCAAACAGCCCTAGACCAATGGCATAGATATTTTTGAGAATGCCGCCTAACTCAACGCCAATAGCATCGTGCGAAAAACGAGTGCGAAAATGATGATTATCGAGCAGACGGGCGACAGTCATCAGGTCAATCGTGCTTTCGCCCGCAAGAACAACCACGGTGGGCATACCGCGAGTAAACTCGTTGGCAATCGCCGGCCCCCGCCAGCATCATACAGCGGTGCTGCGGAAAGAGGCGCGACAGCGTTTGAAATGCGGTCAATCCGCGGTCACGATCAATGCCCTTGGCCAGATTCACCAGAATCGTGTCCGTGGGCAGCACAGACTGCACCGGCTGGAGCGTCTTGCCAATATAGAGCGACGGAATACCAACAAACAGGACATCACAGTTGGTAACGACCTGTTCAAGGCTGGTTGTAGCACACAGGTGCGGGCTTAAAGCGATACCAGGAAGAAACCGTTCATTGGTGTGCTGCTGATGTATCTGTTCAACGACATCGGCATGATATTCCCAACCAAGCACGGGGTAACCGTTGTTGGCAATCAAGTTGGCCATCGCACTACCGATGTTGCCCAGTCCGATCATTCCTACCTGCATCGAGATATTCCTCCTTGCTTGCAATACTCCCCTATTATACACCAGTGCTCGTGGTTTAACCATCTTGATAAGACGAGTAGTACCGCTTGCATCTGGTGCTGGCAGTGTGTAAGCGCGACTTGCAGTCGCGTGCCGACGCTACAAACAGGCGACTGATCAGACGTAGGTGCGGCTTGCCCTGCTTTGTAGGGCTGCAGTGACCCTACAAAGCAGGGCAGGGAAATCGTGAACATGATCACTGCAACACGTCTCAGATTATGCTACAATAGAAAAGGGTAGGCTAGGGGCTTTCTCAGGGTGGCTGTTGCAGACACTACGGCTCGGGGTTGAGCACTGAAACATGAAAGGTGCTTATATATGACTTTACGTCGTCCAGTCACAATTCGCTTTCGCTTTAATACCGATACCGGTCAGATCGAAGAATTTCTCATCGATGATGGTGATCGCACCGCATCAGAAGCCTATCACAACCGTATTGCCCAGGCAATCGCCGGGGAGTTGTTCTGTCGCCCGCAGATTGTTGATGCCGGCGCAGAAGCAGTGCATCTGATTCCCTCGACGCCCGATGCAATGAGCAGTACGGATACGGAGCGCCAGCAACAATAAATCAGTTCTATGGCAAGATTGACCGTTCATCAATCGAAACCCACCGCACGTCCGCCTGCACTGCATGCATTGCATCCGGGTGAGCAACCGTATTTACCGGGCCTCTATCGCGATAAACGCGGTATAGTCGTTGGCACGCATGGCCTGGTAGTGATGCAAAACCTGCGCCATCGTGCAGCGTTTTTGGCATCCTTAAGTCATGTAGTTGATCTTGCCAGAGGGTTTCAGGTAGAGCAACCCACCGCGCCAGGCCGTCATCGCCACGGCATCTTGCTCATCACCTGTCGTCCACCCGATGCCGATGATCCACCATCATTCTTTTATGATGTGATCGACAGTGCTATTGCCGGCGCACGCCTGAGCGAATCACGGGCACAGCTCTATATTGGCAATGGGCAGGTCTTTGTCCCCTATCATGATCACGATGCGCCATATGGGTATGATGTGCAGGGTCAACCGGAGCCAGAAGGACGTGTGATCCTGCGACCACAGGGCATCTGGATGCTGCCAGAACCTCAGCCCGAACCACTGCTCGATGCCCTGCTCACCGTACCACTGCAACCAGCACCGCAAGTACCCCAGGCCACCATGGTCACCGTGTTGGCCGACCGTCGCATGGTCGTACTCATTGCCGACTATGTGCAACGCCATGGGCTGGCCTATACCGTGCGCTTTGTCTCATGGAAGCGTCACGATCAGCACATACCAGTAGCCCTGTTTGACATCATTGACGCGCACGAAGTCCGACCTATTCCAGCCTTCGTCATCGACTTCTTGCAGCGGTTTCCGTATACCACCCTGTTACACGATGCACTTGCACCAGCCACACTCGAACAGGAACCCCTGCGGCGCATGCTCATTACCTACGGTCATCGCACACCACTCTATCTGCCGCACATACAGCATGTGCTCCCGCCACGCTCGCTGCTCATCCTGAGCGAGCAACCCTGGGGACCCGCACTGATCGACCGATTACCACCCCGTCAACCCATGCAGCATCTCACCAACGTCACAATCGCCGTTACCAGTCAAGTCTCCATTGACAATCAATCTCTGGACCATGTCCCTATCGAACGACATATCACCCTGGTCCGCGACCGAGCAGCAACCAACCTCCCGATCCATGGCCTGCTCCTCGACCAGACTGCCCTGCACCGGTTGCATCGGCTGGTGCGCGTCCTACCGGTAGCGTTCTTTCAACAGCTCCAGATAGCCTCCAATGGTCATGTCGCAGTGCTCATCGCTCCGGACTCACACAGGGGTATCGACACCATGCCACTGGGCCAGGCGCTCATCCGTACCAATCTGGATGGCCTCCTGCTACCGCGTGGCTGGTCATTGCACCCAACCTTGCCACCCGACCTGCTCGTGCCAGCACTGGCAATCAAGCCCGATACGCTAACTATCCTCACCCGGCATGAACAGTACCACGTGTTACGCACATCACTGCAACCGTTAGGCGCATGGCTGCATTTCCAGCCACCCGCTTGGCAACACACCATGACAATTCAACCGGTGGACTTGCCTGCACTCGTATGGCATGAACTGGCAACCACTCAACCAACCCATTCTGCAACGACGCCCGATCAGGATGCACCATCACCATCACCCGATGGCATACCTGCTACGGATGAAGGCGCAACACCACAGAGATCGCAACGAAAGCGACGATGGTTGCTGGGCAGCCGTGATAACCACCACACAAGAAGTGACACGACCGCAGAAACACTCCCATTTACCGATGAGCTCCGTCAGCGTGCCCGCCAGTTAGAGCAATCCGGTGCGTATGAAATAGCTGCCGCATTTTATGCCTATCTCAAAGATGACCGCCGCGCAGCCAGTTGTTACCGGCGGCTAATCAAACAAGAACGCTCATAACAGCGTTCTTTCGGGTTCATCCGGGTCACGCTCAGCAATGTACACACGGTCACGCCCAGCGTTTTTCGCCCGATAGAGCGCAACATCGGCAGCCTTCAGTATGCCCTCGGTCGTGACCCCATGCTCAGGAAAACACGCCACACCGAACGACGCCGTGACCTGACCCAGCGTTCGCCCATCATGCTCCAGACGCATGCGCTTGATACCTGCCCGCAAATCCTCTGCACGACGACATGTATCGTTCAGAGCCGCTCCCGGTAGCACAATAGTAAACTCCTCGCCACCATAACGACAGGCCGCATCTTCACCACGAATGTATGATTGCATAAAGGCCGCAATCATACGCAACACCGTATCGCCACCATCATGTCCATATGTATCGTTGAAGTTTTTAAAATGGTCGATATCAAGCATAATGACGCCAACGGGATAGACATGGCGCATGGCCCGGCGCAGCTCACGATCCAGCATCTCCTTGAGGTAGCGACGATTAAACAGATTCGTCAGCGGGTCGCGAATAGACTGCTGATGCAAATGCTCACGGAGGCGCAGATTCGCCAGAGTCAGCGTGAGATGACCAGCCATCAAAGCTGCGAGCCATTCCCATCGCTCCTGCTCTTGTGTTGATAACAGTCGCCGACTGCGCACATGGAAAATACCAAACAGATCATCACGGGTAATCAGCGGCACACACAGATAGGCTCTCGCTTGCCCAGTCTGTATGCTATCCAGCATATGCAAACAACGCGTTGTCTGCTCCTGAGCCGTTCCCTGGGTAATGCGTTGCCGACGCACCGCCCAGCAGCTATTGGCATCAAAGATCAGTTCTTCGGGTGCTTTTTCACCCCATGACATCGCTCGCTCAAAAAGGCTCCGTTCAGTATCATAGAGATAGATCGCACCACTCTGCCCCGGAAAGATTTTGCTCGCAAATTGCACCATAATCCGATACGCCTGCTCAGAGTCAGGGCAATGCTGCAAATAGTCATTCATCCCATTGAGCAGGATCATCTCACGGCTATGCTGTTCCAGTTCCGAAACCCAGACCCGCAACTGCTCATTGGCCTCGCGCAATTGCTGCTCCATCGATTTGCGTTCCGTGATATCGCGGGAAAAGCTACAGAGATATTCACGACCATCAAATTCCAGATAGTTGGTCGTCACTTCAACCGAAAATGTCGAACCATCTTTGCGGTAGTACAGCCGTTCATTCGTAATGGCACCTTGCTGTTTATAGCGATCAAAGCGTTTGTTCCACATATCCACCGACAGATGCGGATCAAGATCAAACACCGTCAGTTGTAACATCTCTGCACGTGTATACCCCGACATAGCACCAGCAGCATCATTGACATACAAAAAGCGCCCATCCGGGCTCAGCCAGTGAACCCCATCAGCCGATTGATCCAACGCAAACTGAGCTAAACGCAGGGCCTCTTCAGCCTCCTTCAATTCGGTCATATCGTGCCCAGTGGTCTGGAATTCAACCAGATACTCATGCTCATCAAAAATCGCCCGTTCAGTCCATTGCAACCAACGTCTCGCTCCGGTTACGTCGATGAGTTGTTGGTCATACACCGCTATCTCCTGGTGGAAACACAGATCAAAATGGCGAGCAATCACCTCGCCGTAATACTGTGGTACCAGGCTGAAAAAGTCCTGGCCGATCAACGCCTCATACGATTGACCAAAATAGCGTGAGCATGGTTCATTCGCAAAAGTAATCACCCCATCTGGACGATAGCGCAGAAGCAAATCAGTCTGTTGTTGAATCAGCGTGCGGTAACGATGTTCCTTTTCTTTGAGCACTGCCTCAAATTGTTTGCGTTCAGTAATATCTCGAATAAACCCACAGATACAGGAACGTTCACCAACTGCAAGATAGTTTGCATTCACCTCTACGGGTAATGTCGTTCCATCCTGGCGGCGATACAACGCCTCAAATATCAGAGTGCGATCCTGATATTGCAAGTGGTGCCACAACTGATGCCAGGATTGGATCGAATAATGGAGGTCAATATCACCAAAAGAACGCTTCAGCAGTTCGGTATGGGTGTACCCCAGAGTCTGGCAAAACGTATCATTCGCATACAATATCAGACCGTGATAATCGATCCAGACAATGCTATCACCAGCATGATCCATCACAAAGCGAGCCATTGCCATCTCCTCAAGTGACGAATCAGAGCCGTTCTTTTGCTCAAGCTCGAGGATACGTTGACGGAGTCTGGTGATCTCTTGCTTCAACCTGGTGTTTTCGGTAACCACGGTTTCGATTTGATTCATGACCCTTTATCCATCTCTGCTTGTTTTACACCCAACCCGCTGGCTCTTTGCTTATCTCACACCTGCTGCCTATTGCCGCACGATTTGCTTGTACACTCAATAGACCGAACGACAAAGAACAGATAACCTTTCATCGAACGGCAATAAACGAACGCTACACCATTGACATACAGATACAAAAACGGCTCTGCCATACATACATGGGTATCCCAGAAAGCCGTTTGTCATGCTCATGGTATGTTCACGATATCCAGCAGATTATGAAGACGGAAGTGGCGGTTCAGATGTTCCAACATCACCCCGAATGCCCATTGTTGACACCCGTTTGAGTAATGCCGCCAGTGCTGCTGGTTGAAAGGGTTTGCTCAGATAGTCATCCATACCCTGGCTAAGAAAACGTTCACGGTCGCCCTGCAATGCATGGGCTGTCATCGCAATAATGGTTGGCTGCTGCTCGGCTCGCCAGCGTGTGCGTATCTGCCGGGTCGCCTGAAGACCATCCATCTGCGGCATCTGCACATCCATTAACACCACATCATAGCGTTGCTGCTCCATCGCCTGCAAGACTTCCAGCCCATTGGTGGCAAGATCCGCCTGATACCCCATCCGTTCGAGCACCGCCAGCGCAATCTTCTGATTGATCACATTATCTTCGGCCAGTAAAATGCGCAACGGGTAGTGGGCAGCCAGAGTACGGTCGATACGCCAACCTTCGCGTTGAGCCGAATTATGTGCTGTACTACGATCCGGGTTGAAGATATTCAAGAGCACCTGATAGAGCTCAGCCGGCTTCATCGGCCTGCGCAACGATATCACCGGAACTGCCGACATCACCGCCGGCATATCAGAAAGGGGATTATAGACCAGCGTGACGATTGGTATGGCCGACCGCTGCTGCTGTTGCACAAGATGCTGAATCTGCTCTACCAATTGACGACTGTTCACCCCCGGTATATGGTAATCAAGCAGAATCAGATCAATCGCCTGCTCCTGGTTCAGCCATCCGAAAAGCTGTGCAATGGATCCCGTACTCCGTGACGTTGCCCCCCATTGCGCAACATAACGCTGCATCAACGTACGTTGATGCTGGCTCTGATGAACAATCACCAGCTGCTTGCCCTTGAAGATCTCTGAGAGGGGCCCGGGGTGAGGGCCTGCCAGCACATGCTCCTGGTTGGGGGGCGCTTCCAGCACCAGTTCAAGGATAAACGTTGTCCCTGCCTGCGGGCGACTCCGGACCCTTAACTGCCCTCCCATGATCTCTGTAAGACGCTTACAGATCGTCAAGCCCAGGCCGGTTCCTCCATATTTGCGCGTACTTGAAGTGTCAACTTGAATAAATGGTTGGAAGATTTGTTCAAGGGCATATTCTGGAATACCAATACCCGTATCCTCAATGGTAACCGTAATCTGCCAATCGGTTCGGTCAGATGCATCATGCAACGCTCCTTGCGACGATTGGGGAGAGCCCGTTACCCGTAACAAAACTTCACCCTGTTCCGTGAATTTCACCGCGTTCCCCACCAGGTTGATCAGGACCTGACGTAGGCGTACCGCATCGCCAATAAATATCCTGGGCAATCCCTCATCCACATGGTACAGGAGATCGATCTGTTTGCTCGCTGCCTTGAGGGACAGCAGGTCGAATGTCTCTTCGACGCAACGATGCAACGCAAACGCCGATTGTGCTAACTGAAATTGACCTGCCTCAATCCGCGAGAGGTCCAGAATATCATCAATGAGAGCAAGCAAAGCATTGCTGCCGGTTTGTATTGTCTCCACAAACGATGTTTGTTGTGAAGTAAGCGGTGTATCGAGCAAGAGACTGGACATGCCAACCACTGCATTCAGCGGCGTGCGAATTTCATGGCTCATATTCGCCAGAAATTCCGATTTCGCCCGACTCGATGATTCAGCGGTCTCCTTCGCAATACTGAGCTCTTGCTCGATCCGCTTGCGTTCGGCAATCTCTTGCTGGGCAGCTGTGTATAAATGGGCATTTTCCAGAATCATCGAAGCCATCTGACCAAAACGGTGCAGGATATCCATTTCGGTCTGACCAAAGACATGATGGTTACTCATACTCACCAGCACGACCACACTAACAATGCGATTATTGGCAGTCAAAGGCACCCCCATCACCTGTTCAAGTCTGAGATGCTCAAACTGCCTTGATCGATGCTCCCATGTGTGATACTGTTTCACCATCATTGGTTGGCCCGTTTGCCAGATTATCCCACCAATGCCTTCATTCAATGCTAATCGTGTACCAATATAGTCACGCAGAATACCCACAGCCGCCTGTATTTCAATACCTTGACCATCGTCACTCATCTGATAGAGAACACCATGGGCAACATTGAGCAGATGTGCAGCCTGCGTCAGAATGGTATCGAGCAAGTCGGTCAACTCAAGCCGATGGATAAGCCCCAGCGTTGCCTCATACAGCGCATCCAGATACTGATGTTGCAATGAGAGCGCCTGTTCCGCTCGCTTGCGCTCTGTAATATCAGTGGTAATACCACCAATTAAACTGATGTGACCGTACTGATCATAAATCGGAAACTTGATCGTTAGATAGGTGTAGTGCTCGGTACGACGCAGATCGGTCTCTTCTACCAACACCGTTTCACCCGTTGTAAGAACATGGTGATCACTTTCACGCCACTTGTGAATAACCTCTGCGGGAAACAATTCATCATCCACCCGACCAATAATCTGCTCCCGTTCCATCGCCATCGCTTCCAGAATACGGCCATTCACCAGCACATAGCGCCACTGTAAGTCACGCACATAGATCGCCGTCGGCGAATTATCCAGCACCGCCTGCAATAATGCCTGATTGGCACGAAGCGCATCCAATGCCTCTCGTCGCCGAGTAATATCCTGTGCCGCACCATACAGACGGGCAACCCGATATTCATGCTCATCCCAGACCGGCTTGACATGGTTGCGCAACCAACGAACTTCATTCTCACGACTCAAGATGCGAAATTCACAGACCACCGCATGGCCCTTCATAAGCTGGGCATGCTGCTTCATGACACCGGGCAGGTCCTCTGGGTGAACCAGCCAGATCCAGCCATGTACAGCGTTGATTTCAGCAGGCTGAAAACCAGTGAGGGCTATCCCTGCATCACTCATCCACTCGCACCAGATCATGCCGTTATCATCGATCCGAAACTCATACGCAAAATCAGAGACCAGTTCCGAAATAATCCGAAACCGGCTTTCACTGATCTGCAACGCATGTTCGACTTTCCGACGTTCCAGCAACTCGGCTGCCAACTCCGCCGTGCGCTGGCTAACCCGCCGTTCAAGCTCGACCTCAATCCGTTTGTAGCGCGTAATATCGCGAAACGAGATCAGCCAGGCCGGTTCGCCCGACCACTCAAGTTGCATTGTCTGCATTTCAGCAGTCAGCAGAGTCTGATCTTTCTGGACGATATCGATCTCAGTAAAGGCTCCACTAACCATGGGCAGGCCCAGCTCAAACCCAAGCAATTCCTCTGCCTTCCGGCCAAACAGATTCTCCATCGGTGGGTTCACAAACAGAATAACGCCGTTCTGGTCAACCACCATTGCATCGATCTGCTGTTCCAAAACGGTTTGCAACACCGGCACCTGCTGCACCCGCTGAGGTTCAATATCATCACATCGACTAAGGTCGATCACTATCAAGCTATATGCATTGTGTTCTGGCAATGCTCCATCAATCAGCGAACCCTCCACGATTGCCCAGAAGCTCGTACCATCCTGTTTTTGCAGTCGCAATGTGCATAGCGATGCTGGCACACCTGGTCTGAGCTGACACCGATACTGATCATAGTGCTGCCAGTCCTCTGCCACCACCCAGGCACCAAAGAGCTGACCCATCAGTTCTTCCGAACGACAACCCAAGCAACCGACTGC
>JAAURD010000323.1 GCA_012034075.1 Chloroflexaceae bacterium
GTCTATGGTATCCCCTTCTTCGACATCGCCCATTTTCCTGCTGATCTACAACCGCGATCTGTTTGCCGCTCGCGGGTGTGGACACGCCAGATGTCATGATCGAAAACGGTATGTACACGTGGAAAATCTGGCTGTGTCACTCGCAACCATCGTTGAAGAAACCGGCGTCGTCGGCTTTCAGAGCGTCAACGGGGCGCTGTATTCGGGTGAGCGTGTGTGGCACACCGTCATCCCGATGATCCGCGCTTATGGCGGCGATGCGTGGGATGCAAACAACACCTGCCAGATGAACTCACCAGAGACCATCACAGCCATGGAGTTGTTCCATTCGATGATCTTCGATACCAACGCCATCGAGCGCCCGGGGCAGGCGATTGATTTGCCAATGGTGGTGCCGCGATGCAGCTCGGGCAGCTCAGCCGTGTGGCCCAGCTTGCTGAAGCCACCTTTGAGTGGGACATCGCCCCGTTGCCTGCTGGCCCAGCTGGTCAGGCGGATGTGATCGGGCAGGCAGCCTTCGTCGTTTTCCGCAACAGCCCGAACCCTGAAGCCGCTATCGATTTCGTGAAATTTCTGACCAACAAAGAGAATACACTGCGTATCGCCCAGTTCTTCCCGCCTATCCGCGCTTCGGTGCTTGAGACGGATGTGCTGCTCGAAGCTAACCCGACCGTTGCTGCTGAGAGTATGCGCGCCGCGGTTATCGCTCCGACACTGACTGGCCGTGTGTTACCTGCACACCCCAACTTTGCTACCATTGATCTGACTGCACGCCCGTTTTTTGATCGTATGTGGACACCGGACGCAGACATTCTAGCCATTCTGGATGAGCTGTGCGGAGCAATCCAGCCCTTGTTAAATCAATAACCCTATTCGGTGTGAGAGGCGATGTTGAGTCATCACCTCTCACACTGTTCAGTATGTTGTTACACGTGATCTTTTCTGAACAAAGGAATTTTATAGTGGATGTTCAGACCAACATCAAACTAAAAAAACGATTTGGCTTAAGCCTGAAGAGTCAGGATGCACTCTTCGGATATCTGTTTGTCGCACCGCAGGTCATCGGGTTTTTGTTGTTCGTAGTTGGCCCGTTGATTGCTGTGATCTACTACTCGTTTCAGGACCGCAACATACTGACAGGTATGGTTCAGCCTGTGGGTTTCGCCAATTACGATCGGATGCTCAGTGGTGCCGATCCGCTATTCAGCACGGTACTGATGAACAGCCTCATCTTTACAGCCGGCCTTGTGCCGATGAATATCTTTCTTGCGTTGGTTCTGGCAGTCCTGCTTAACCGCAAGATGGGTGGAGTGACGGTCTTCCGCACATTGTTTTTCGCGCCTGTTGTCACCTCAGCAGCAGCATGGGCAATTGTGTGGCGGTTCCTGTTGCAAGGTGAAGACGGCACGATCAATCAGTTTCTCGGTTTTATCGGCATCACTGGGCCGAACTGGCTACGGGAACCGGAATGGGCGATGTTCTCAGTGATTTTCACCCGTGTGATCAAGAGTGTCGGATTGAATATGATTATCTTTCTGGCGGCTCTGCAGAGCATCCCTCGTGAGTATGATGAAGCGGCACGTGTCGATGGTGCAAGTGTGCTGCAGCGCTTCTGGCGCATCACAGTTCCACTGCTTTCGCCGACGATTCTGCTCGTTACCGTCCTGACCATCATCGGATCGCTGAAGATTTTCGATCATATTGTGCTAATGACTAATGGCGGTCCATCTAACGCCACAACTGTGCTGGTCTACTACATCTATTTTCAGGCGTTTCGCGTGTTCAGCACCGGATATGCCAGTGCACTGGCAGTGGTGTTGTTTGTGCTGGCTCTGCTGGCAACAGTCATCCAGTGGTCACTTCGTAAACGCTTCGTCTACAGCGAGCGCTAAACTATGCAACCACTGTTTCTGCGTTTTTTAAGAGAGATCAGGCGACATTTTTGGGTTTATCTCATTCTGAGCGTGATGTGTGTGCCGTTCATATTCCCGTTCCTCTGGATGATCGGTAGTTCTTTTAAAACATCCATTGAGGTGTTTGCAACCCCACCAACGCTGATGCCTACCACGCTCAATTGGGAAAACTACGCACGCATCTTTGAGATGCAGCCCTACGCCCAGCAATACTGGAACAGCACATGGATCGCTGTCGTTGTGACGGTTGGCACGATTGTTGTTTCATCCCTGGCAGGTTACGCTTTCGCACGGATTACATTCTGGGGCAGTGGATTGTTGTTTCTGCTGCTGCTGAGCGGCCTGATGATGCCGGAAGAAGTGACGATCCTGCCGCGTTTTATGCTGGTACAATCGCTGGGGTTGGATAATACCCATATCCCGCTGGTGATCTTCCCTATATTTGGTTCGCATGGTGTAGTGGCAACTTTCATGATGCGCCAGCATTTTCTAGGTATGCCGGAAGAGCTGGAAGAAGCTGCTCGGCTGGATGGGTTAGGGCGGTGGGGCATCTTCTGGCGCATTGCCATGCCGATCGCCAGCCCTGTCCTGAGTGCTGTCGCCATTATCACGTTTTTGTATAGCTGGAACTCATTCCTTGAACCGCTGGTCTTCCTGCAAGATGTACAGTTATTCACGTTGCCGCTGGCGTTGCGGGGCTTTACGGATGAGTTTGGTTTCACAGTGTGGGAAGTACAGCTCGCAGCTACAACGCTTTCTGTACTGCCGATCCTCGTTTTTTATATCTTAGCGCAGCGGCTCGTAGTGGAGAGCTTCGCGTCATCGGGTGTTAAGGGGTAGATATGAAGGCAGAAAAGTCAATCGATATCCTGATTGTTGGCTCGAGCGTCGGTGGTGTTGCGGCGGCGCTTTCAGCGTTAAGGATGGGCTATCGAGTCATTCTCACTGAAGAAACGCACTGGATCGGGGGGCAGTTGACTGCCCAGGGCACGCCACCTGATGAAAATCCTTGGATTGATAGCCATCAGACCGGCTGCACAGCCAGTTATCGTGCCTTCCGCGAGGGTATCCGTGATTACTATCGGCGGTACTATCCGCTGAACGAAGAAGCACGTAACAATCCAAACCTGAACCCCGGCAGAGGCAACGTATCGCCCTTGTGTCACGAAGCACAGGTTTCTCTGGCGGTGCTGAATGGCATGTTTGCCCCATACCGCGCTACCGAGCGCCTGACGATACTGTTGCGGCATCGCCCGATTGCCGCAGAGAGCGATGGCGACACCGTGCGATCCGTCACGCTTGAAAACATTGATACACTGGCACAGACAGTCATCACCGCGCCTTATATTATCGACGCAACCGAGCTGGGCGATCTGCTGGAATTGGCCGACGTGGAGCACATCATCGGCGCAGAAAGCCAGGCACAGACTGGCGAGATGCACGCGCTCCCGGATGCACCTGATCCGTTGGATCAACAGGCGGTATCGTGGTGCTTCCTGCTGGAATACCATCCAGACGGTGATTTCACCATCGAAAAACCGGTAATGTACGATTTCTGGAACGCTTATCATGCCGATTTCTGGCCGGCTAAGCAACTGAGCTGGACGATTGCCGACCCGGAATCACTGGCCCCGGTCACACGCCCAATCTTCCGCGGTGATACGGATGCCACCCATGCCGATGATCTGTGGCACTATAGGCGTGTGCTGTACCGTTGCTATTATCCGCAGGGCTTCTATAAGTCGGATATCATCGCGGTAAACTGGCCTCAGATTGATTACTGGCTCAAACCGCTTGTCGGTGTGGATGCTACTGCTCGTCAGCAGGCATTATATGAAGCACGTCAGCTCAGCCTGAGTATGTTGTACTGGATGCAAACCGAAGCACCACGTCCTGAGGGCGGTTACGGGTATCCCGGATTGCGCCCGCGTGGTGATCTATTGGGTTCATCGGATGATCTGGCACAGGCTCCCTACATTCGCGAGAGCCGCCGTATCAAGGCTGAGTTCACCGTGCTGGAACAGCATGTAGGTGTCGAAGCACGCGGGTCACTGCAAGGCGCTGAAGCCTTCTTCGATACAGTCGGCATCGGCAGCTATCGCATTGACCTGCACCCCAGCTACCGGCGGAACTACGTCGATATCACCAACTGGCCGCATCAAAATCCCGCTGGGCGCGTTGATTCCACAGCGCGTAGACAACCTGCTACCGGGTTGCAAAATCTGGGTGTAACACATATTACTAATGGGTGTTACCGTCTGCATCCAATTGAGTGGAATATCG
>JAAURD010000061.1 GCA_012034075.1 Chloroflexaceae bacterium
CCTGAACAGGAACAGTATTTTCGGCAG
The DNA here is from genome assembly GCA_012034075.1 of Chloroflexaceae bacterium. GTDB lineage: Bacteria > Chloroflexota > Chloroflexia > Chloroflexales > Chloroflexaceae > JAAURD01. The sequence continues at coordinate 28 of JAAURD010000061.1, forward strand.
GCGGCAGGGAATGCCCGCTTCGCCTGGAACTGGGCGCTTGCGCTGATGCGGGAAGCCAGCGCACAGCAGATGACCCTTCCGCTCGTCGGCGACCTGAAAGCCGAGTTGAACCGGATCAAGCGAGAGCAGTTCCCGTTCATGCTGGAGACAACCAAGTGTGCGCCAGAGCAAGCATTCGCTGACCTACGGCAAGCGCTGGCGAACTACTTCAACGACATCAAAAAGCGCAAGAACGGGAAGCGCCGCAAAGATGGCAAGCGGGCTGGGCGCGTCGCTTTCAAGTCCCGCAAGCGGGGCTACGGGTCATTTTATCTTTCCAATGACCAATTCACGGTACAGGGACACGGGATACATGTTCCCAAACTTGGCTGGGTGAATATGACCGAGCCGCTGCGCTTTGAGGGCAAGATCATGAGTGCCCGCATCAGCGAACGGGAGGAGACGATGCCAGAGAGCATTCATGTGCAATTGCCCGAACCGGAGCGACAGATACCGGATCGGGTGTTAGGGGTAGACCTGGGCATCAAAGCGCTGGCAGTCGATAGCGACGGCGAGGTGTTTGAGAACCAAAAGCACCTTGCTGCTGCACTGAAGAAGCTGCGCCGCTTGACCCGCTGGCTGGCCCGCAAGCAGAAAGGCAGCAAGAACTGGTACAAGGCGAAGCGGAAACTGGCACGACTCCATGTGCGAATCGCCAACCTGCGGGCAGATGCCACGCACAAGTTGACCACCCGTTTGGCAGCAAAAGCCTCCACGATTGCCCTGGAAACGCTCAACGTCGCAGGAATGCTGAAGAACCGGAAGCTGGCCCGTGCCATTGCGGATGCGTCGTTCAGCGAGATCGTGCGGCAACTCAGCTACAAGGCACGGCTCGTGGTGCGGGTTGATCCGTTCTACCCGTCCAGCAAGACCTGTAACGAGTGCGGGCACATCAACCGTGACCTGACGCTGGCAGACCGGGTGTGGACGTGTCCCGCCTGCGGCGTGGTGCTGGACCGGGATGGAAACGCGGCCCGGAACATTCGAGATGAAGGCATGAGGCTTGCTGGTGCCTGAGCACCAGCCGTCCCCGGTAGTGGCTACGTCGGGACGTAAAACGCGCCTGTGGACTGCGTGTAAGACCCACACGTGAGTGGGCAGTGCAGGATGAAGCAGGCATTTCAAAAGTGAGTAAGGCGTACGTTCGAGTACATCTAAACACGTAGAAAGGAGCAGCATCCATCATGACAGACGAACCAGAGTATCCTTTTGATTCTGATCTACCCGAAGAGCCTGGTGATGAACTGGCAAGAATGGCTCAGGAGACGATACAGGAACAGGTTGGTTCGACTGATGTAGCCAATATTCGGGTACGTTGCCAGCGTGTGATTGATCTGTATGCCAAAGGATCCATTCAAGATTCACGGGATAACTTTCACGCAGCACTCGTGCTGCTCTATGGTGAAAAGACGGCCCATTATGATCTTTCGCGCACGTTTTCGCGGCGTGCGGCCCTGATGGGCGAGGCACGTGCCTGGACGCTGTTTGCCATGTCCTGGGATCGCTGGTTGATTTCATTGGGTCAGCCACAGCGCTTTGGCACACAGATTATCAAACGAGAAGGTCGCTGGTCACTCGGAGCGGTCGATACCACCATTTCAGACCTGGAACGTGCAATGTATGCCGTACCGCCTCTCTTTGTCCAGCAGCAACGTGCTGAACAGCTCCAACGTCAGGAAGATGCCAACGAGTAACGTCACAACCAGACGGCTTACGCCACGCTATGATCGCATTGTGCCACTGGTATTGCTCGTGGTTCTGGGACTGACCGTCCTCTTCTGGATCGATAGCAATCCTGACCTGTTGCGCATTGAATTTGCCGCCGACATTCCACCGGTGGCCCTATCGTGGGTGCTGGTGGTCTTGCTGGCAGTCCTGGCGAGCACTGGTGCAGACCTGCTGGCCCGGTCACACCCGGAGATGCAAACCCGTACCGTCCCAACGCTCAATCTCGGGTTTACCCGGATCGAGATACTTCCTGGCCTGTGGATTTTACCTGCGTTGAGTGTGGTGGGCTCTTTTGCCTTTTTTCGGCTGTTCCGTGAGAGCCTGGCCGGTCTGGCTTTTCTGCTTGCACTGCTGGCAGTTGCAATCACGTTGCTGGTCGTGCTGATTGGGCAATGGTATGTCCTCGACCGCCGAACGCCAGTACAACACCAGGCCCAGTTTGCTTTGCAACTGGTGGCCTATCTCCTAGCCGCCGGCTGTTTTAGTGCTGTGAGTTATGCTCGCCTCAGTCCACTCTATGCGGCACTATTGGTCGGTATCTGTGCGGCACTCCTGGCCTATGATCTGTTACAATGGACGGCACGACCGCGGCTCCTCTGGCTTGCAACCACGGTTGGTTTGCTTGTGGCTCAGGCTATCTGGGCCATCACCTACTGGCCCACGTCGTTTCTGGTCAACGGGAGTGTGCTGCTGGTGCTGTTTTATCTGATGGTCAGCCTCTTGCACCATCAGGCCAGTCAAACGTTACAACGACGGCTGATTATTGAATATGGGCTGCTGGGCAGTGGTTTAGTAGCCGTTGTGCTCTATGTAATCTTTATGAACTGAATAGGTGAAGGGAGGGCACGTGATGCAGACAGTTATTCTGCCCTTTGACGCTGATGAGGCGATAGAACGTGCTCTGGAAGTATTGCGTGCTGGTGAACCAATTGCGTTTCCCACCGATACCGTGTATGGTGTAGGCGCTGTGGCAAGCGATGCGCAGTCGGTGTTACGGCTGTATGAAGTGAAACGTCGCCCGCGACGGCTGGCTATTCCAGTTCTACTGGCAAACCCCCAGGATATCACCAGTGTGGCCGAACAGATTCCTCCCAGAGCACTGGAACTGGCACAACGGTTCTGGCCCGGTGGCCTGACCCTGGTTCTGCCAGCAGCCCCGCATCTGCCCGCTGAATTGCTGGCCGATGGTTCAACCGTGGCAGTGCGTGTGCCAAACCACAACCGGCTGCGCGAGCTGATAACGCAACTGGGTCATCCGCTGGCGGCCACCAGTGCCAATCTTCATCGCGTGATGGACCCGATGACATCCAGTGAAGTGATGGCTCAATTGGGCGGCAGTCTGCCGTTGATTCTCGATGGTGGCACGACGCCCAGTACTATGCCTTCGACGGTGGTTGATTGCAGCAGTGAACCATTTCGGATTATCCGTCAAGGGGTTATTCGCATTGATGTGTAAGCTCAACCAACTATCCGCAGGAGAAGACTCATGAGCCAGCGTCAATATGTCAGCAGTGGCACCCCATGGGAGGCAATGGTTGGCTATGCCCGTGCAGTGCGGGTCGGTCCACTGATTTCTGTCGCGGGGACCACCGCGGTTGATGCACAGGGCCAGCTGGTGTCGCCCGGTGATGCTTATGCCCAGACCGTCTTTATTCTGCAAAAGATCGAGCAAGCATTGCACGAACTTGGCGCCAGCCTCAAAGATACCGTGCGTACCCGCATCTACGTCACTGATATCGACCGCTGGCAGGCCATTGGTCAGGCCCATCACACGTTTTTTGGCGCTATTCGGCCGGCCAGCACCATGGTCCAGATTGCGCGACTGGTCGATCCGGCCATGTTGGTAGAAATCGAACTGGAAGCATGGGTCGAACCATAATCTCTCATACGTTCTCTTTCTGTCAAGCGAAAGTCCGAGTGATGATACGTCCATTCTATCGCTGTATGATTTGCTGGCTGCTGTTGCTGGCTGGCTGTAGCACAATCAGCGGAACGGTTGGTGATGGTGCCATACCAACGCACACCGTGCTCCCCGTTGCGACCGCCACACCTACAGCAAACAGCGCTCCTGTTGCCTCGCACCCAACATCAACGCTCGCCACGTTGCCAACACCGACTGAGACACTGTTTCGACCAGATCAGTCGATGACCCATGATATTGTGGCGCCCCTTGACTGGTATACCTGGCAGGGCTACTGGCGTGATGGCGAACTGGAACCAGCTTCAACCGTCAATTGCGGGCCGGCTACCGTGGCTATGGCGGTCCGGTATGCCTCGCATAATCAGCATCAGCCCACCCCAGAGCAAGTACGCGATACCATCCCAGAACTGCGTGGCGTTCAACGCGGGACCTACCCCCGCGATATGAAAGTGGCGCTTGACGCCTGGCAAGTGCCGTGGCAATCGCTGACCACACCAGCCCAGATCATTGAGGCTATCGGTCGTGATCATATTGTGCTGGTGCCGGTAGATATGCGGTTTATAGCATTAGAACAGGACGACCCGACCAATCCGATAATGTGTTCTGACGCGATAAACTGTACGACAATTGGCGGACGGTATTATGCATTTGATGGGCGGCATGTGGTAGCAGCCAAGGGGCTGATCTATGATCCGCAACAGGATCGTTATCACGTCGTCGTGTATGATCCCAATGTGTGGGGCGGCAACCCGGCTTATTACTATGCTGGTGATGGGCGTTTTCCCAAGGGCATCAACCGGCTGTATGTCTATGAGCAGTTTATGCAGGCATTTGCTTCGACCGGTTTTGATGCAATTGAGATTCTCGCAACACCCTGGCAACCCATCGTTATTGAGAATGGCGAACTACCAGCACCAGTTGAGCCACAGATAGAGTCGCAGTCATTTTGGTGCAGTCAATCCAATGGTCAGCTGACAACCCTGGCCTATGTCCTGGTGGCTGATAGCTGTACACAAGACCAGAAAACAGGGGAAGTAAACGAGAGCATATGCAACAACAACCCGGAACACCGATAGAACATTTTTGTCGATATGCGAACAATACACGTTGCTGGATGGCTGCACTGCTGCTGTTGCTGCTGCTGGCTGCCTGTGGCGAATCTCCCACAGCCGATACGGTCACGCCGTCGCCGTCACCGTCAGCAACGGCTATCGGTGTGACGGCGACGACGGCGGATCCGCTGGTGGGTACGGTGCGGAACCAGACTCAGCTCAAAGAATATGAAGAGTTGCTCGGCACGGTTTGTCCCGGTGATAGGTTGCGCTTTGAGTCATCCCGTCGGGATAGCCAGGGCCAGGAATGGTTTTATGTTGAAGTTGTCCATGAGGATGCCCCATGTGATGACGTTGATAGCTTGCTTGGTAAGGGCAGCCGTGGCTGGATTATGGCTGAAGCCGTTGAGCGACCAGAAGTTGATGTGCCGGTTTTTGTGACGGTTACCACCGATTCGGCTACGGCAGCACCAACTGCGCTTCCGTCATTGGGCATGTCGCCATCGCCGTCACGGACGGTGGGTGGGCCGGCGGCATCGCCCACCCGTGATTCGTGGCCTTACGATGTGCCAGGAGCATCGCCCACCCGTGATTCGTGGCCTTACGATGCGCCAGGAGCATCGCCCACCCGCCAACGTGATTCGTGGCCCTACGATGGCCCCGGTGCACCACCAACCATCCCACCATCGCGGGTCTATCCCGACCCGGATGACTCAGATACGCAGCCCACGCGCACACCAGAGCCAACCGAAACGCCCGAACCAACCGAGACACCGGAGGATGAACCCGAGACCGATGATACCGAAACACCCGAACCAACCGAAACACCGGAGGATGAACCCGATGAGAGCAATGAAGAGGACAGTGATCCTGATATATTGGAATTTCGTGGCTCATCGGCATTTACCAGCGACCCGGTAACGCCGCCCGGTGATTGGAACCGCGTCACGACTTTTTATCAAGGTGATGGGCCATTTCTGGTAAAAGCGCGACCAATCGATGGCGACGATGAACAGACCATTGGCGGTCGTGAGAATCAGGACGGCGACTATAGTGGCGCACAACTGCTGCAGGGCGGGCAAGAGTATATTATCGAGGTCGAAGGCGGCGACGGCGATTGGAGTATTGAAATTGAGGCACTGGGCGATGAGCCACAATGGGCCAGTGGAGTGGTCAATCCGGGGGACTGGGTGAGTGGCTTTTTTGAACCGCCCGAAAGCGGCGACGTGGTTTATACCTACCAGCATGATGGTACCGGGGCATTTGTCGTGGACCTGGGCTGTATCGCGTCATCCGGTACGGATACGCTGCGGACCGATTTTGTGATCAATGAGTCTGGCTCGGTGGCTGGCGAAGCGACGGTTACCTTTCGTGATGGCTATGGCCCGTGCCTTTGGAAGGTGATGGCCGATGGCAAGTGGCGACTCCAGCGCCGTGAATGACGTGCCGTGAGCACCAGCAACGTGCTTGGCTTAGCATACCAGGTTGTTTGAGCACCAAAATGCGTGAAAACTGGGTATTATTCTCATCTGTTCATACGTTTCCAATATGCCTGTGTTCTTCATTCATCCCCTTTACTGGTCTTGTATCCCATTTAGCGGTGATTATCGTGCACCGCTATCGGGTTGGTTACCCCCATCTGACATAGCATCAGATGCTTGCTCATCAGTTGAGTCGTCTTTCTGACCGAGGCCCACCATGTCCTTGAAGGATCGCCCAGTCATCTCAAGCGTAGCACGCATTTGCGTAACCATCATCTGAACCTGGCTGATGTCAGTCTCTTCGACGGGAGCGACCATGACAAAGTGGTTGAAGGTGCCGCTGCGTTCACGGAGGAAATCATCCCATCCGGCTTCAGGATTGTTCTTGCGCATATCTATAAGATGCATAGCGACCAGTTCCTGGAGGGTGCTGTGGATGTCGGCGGTGAGTTGCGCTGCCACGCCCGAGACCGCGTAGGTATCATCAATTGGCACCAGGTGGGCAATCATGATCTCACCGACTTCGATACGGCGTGATGCTGCCTTGTCAAGCACTTGGTAGGTATCCTCGCGCTCAAAATGGCGAACGGTCAGGCCAGTGCCCTTCTGGACATCGAGGACAACATAGGGTTGCAGTCGCACGGTTGTCCAGCTTTGGAGTAAGCGTGCTTCGTATTCATCAACGTCAAACTGTCCAGCCTCCGCAGCCTGAGCGAGTTTCCCGACAAGAGTCAGGCCATCATCCAGGGGATAATCGAAGACCAGCCAGTTGAGAAAGCGCTCGCTTCCGCGATCTTCAAGATCATCGATTTCGAGCAACTGCGCCGGATCATATTTAGCTGTCCAGAAATAGACAAAGGCTGAGGGAATGACTGCGGTCATCTCCTGCGCTGCTTCAATGATTTTGGGCATCAGGGTATCCTGAGCCTGGTGCAGTTTACGTCTTTCGGCCTGCTGTTGCTCTTCAATCGGCAGATGGCACTCTTTATATTTGCGGCCACTACCACACCAACAGGGATCATTGCGACCGAGTTTGTCTTGCTTTTTTGTCGCTTTTGCCATAGGTTCCTCGCTTCTGAACAGTATTGACGCCCGAACTTCAGGTGCTGGATGTAGCACGCTGCGCTGCTACGAACGGCTCGTTCTTATGAGTATAGCAAAGTTGTGCAGCCGTTGCAACTGTAGTGCAAAGCTGGCGGAGCGGTCTAAGCGCAAAGCGGAAAGTGGAAAGCAATGAACCATGAGCGGAACATAATAGATGATAGGCAGCCTGCCCAGACGCCCCCATGCAGAAAACCATTGCATGTGCCCTTGCAGAGATACCACTCATATTCGACCATTATCTTATTTATATGCGCTATTGAAGTACAATGTTTCAAACAAACCTCTACTCATCTTCGATCCTATTATCACCTACCTGCTCTCTAGGGACATAACTTGATGCGTCCTACAGTGTATATATAGAACATATGTTCATATAATAAAATATCGATGGCGCGTCCGAAGCCATTCATACCAAATTCGGGTGATCACTGGTATGCGCTTTGATAGAACGTGGAGCGCCTGCTTTGTAGGGTCGCAGCGCGCTGCGACCCTACAAAGCAGGCTACAAGCCGCAGCTACGTTTCATATCGATGAACCGAATTTGGTATCATCTACGATCCTTCTTCCACTCTGGTATGCAGGGCTACCCCTTTTTTGAATGCTGAACTGTTACGTCCTTGACAAAAGTACTATCGGGCAAGTATAATCAACTCTCAGATGCATAGGGACCTCTGTTTTGTTCAATAGGTTCTCCTGGCTCTCTATATCGCCAGATGTCATCCGCAGGATTACAGCACAAAAATATCATATGGGGAGGATTCATGGGATGTTTTCTGCTCATGACAGTCAACGATTTTGCCCAGCTCAATGCCACCATGAAACAGTCTGTCAGAGGAGCTCCAGCCGGAACGACTGGTTCTGTGCCGCTTGCATCCTACCAAACCCATGGTTTGAATGTGCTTGAGCAACACGTCAACGCATATCACAAGCGATTTGCATATGACCATGCCCAGGGCGGGAAAATGCCCCGCAACCATGACTGGCGACCATACCGCTTCTGTATTCAGGATGTTCTCTTCGGTACCACCGTTGTGCGCCATAATCGTTATCACAACTGTTTAGAAATCGATGTCTTTCTCACAGCGCCTATTCCGGAGTATGATGAACTCGCCGGCGCTCAGGCACTCGCCATTTTCTGCTTATCCGAAGCCTATAAGTGTGGTGGTACCATGGAATTGCGTTTCACCCAGCAGGTCGAAGGGGGACGCGTTCCCGCTGCATTCCAGGCTTTAGGACAGCGTTATGGTATCAAATTTGCCGAGTCAGCTAGCGGACGTGTTGCGCCTGAAGAAGCAAAAGCCTTCTACGCAGCACTCACCGGCTTCGCCCCGGCGCTGCACGAACGGCTCATCGCCATGGATCAGACCGGTGTTTTCTCCATGACCCGTGCCTGTTATATCGTTCATCATGGCATCTGGTCACGCGAACAAATCGAGATGATTGTGCAGAGCAGCCGGCGACCCGATAGCGTGCTCGCCGGATTGACCCAACCCCATCAGCGCCACCTGTACGCCTATGATATCCTGCATGCCCGTGCTGCCTTGCTCGGTGGTATGCTCGACCGTCAGTTACAGCGACGGGAACGGCAGGATGAGCACGGAACGACCTATGATCTCGAGGACGACATCTGTCAGATTGAAGTGGGCTTTGACGGTAAGACATGCGCAAAGATATATACCAGTACCGATACGATCCAGGTGCCCTGGCTTTATCCTGCCCGTTCTATGGAAATTCAAGCTGGTAACACCTTCAACGTCCTAATCCGTGCCCGTGACAGCGCCGATCTCTTCTTACATCTTACTACCGACCTGAAACTTGCCAGTACCCTACACCAGATTCGTGGGGGTATCACTGGTATTGTCGTACCGCGCGATGTTTTCGATGTGCCAGAAGCCCTTCGCCAACAGTTCCTGGCCCAGGCAAAGCAACAGAACATCCATTTTATGATCTGTCCCGAAGTGGTTCAATCCTTTGACACAGATGCCGCAGCACGGCTCGCACGAAGCAGATTATTACGTCAATGAGTACATCTTTTATCTATCTCTGCGCCATCCCGCGTGCTATCTGGGAACAACCAGCAAACGTCCATGGCAGACCGATGGACATTGCGCGTCTCGTTACAGATGCCCTTGCTTGTGAACGGCGTATCACCAAAGGCATCAATCTCGAGCATGAATATAGTCGCTATACCCTCTGCTGTCAACGGCTCGAACAAGCAGTCGGTAGCACTCGTCTCCTCACCCCGTTCAAGACGACCGATGACTTTACCGCAACGCTCCAAGCAGGTCGCTTCCCCGTCTTTCCTATCAGCGAGGACTATCTGTCTGTGCTCGATCATACCCGTGATAAACCAGGACCAGAACGCCTTGGGGCCTCTTTTTTTCCACCAGACACACTCCATGCGCATAGCGCCGCCTTTGCGATGTGGGGCAAACAGCATGGTGTCGCAACCAGAAAAGGGGTGAAGTACCGGTTCGCGTTTTTGCAAATCGCCCAGCAGGCCGGTTGCGGCGTCATCGAGTTGCAGAGCGCTTACCATATCCGCCAGGATAGTCACCCCGCCATAGCAAACGTGGGTTCGCAACCAATCGATGCCGAAATCAGGAACGCTATCGTCATCCCAAAGGTCGCCCATGAAAGGCTGGCAGTCGAGTCATTTGGAGCAAACAAGCAGAAACTTGCCATGACCTTGCGGAATCACATCCGCGCAGCACTCACCCATGGTGAACCCGTTGTTTACGGCAACGAGGCCCAGCATGACGTGATTGCCGAAGTCCTTCATGAGTCAATATTCGTACCCGAAGAGCACCTGCGGCAAAACCTTTCCATGCGCGTGGTCTATGCCGATGGCTCCGAGGCGTTACCCTTTCCCGTGTTCTGCTTGCCACGCAAGCAGAGCAGCGCACAGCAGCAACACATTGCTCCGCTTCGGGTTGCGCTTATGAGCATGCGCCATCTGGAGTTGGATCCGGAGATCGACATCTGTTGGTTCCGCAACCGGGATGTCTCACGCACCCGTACCCTTGCAGAGACAGACCAGTTCTGCTTTACTACTACCGTGGAACAGATCAATAATGCGCTTAAGGAAAATGATATCGTTATTCATCTGTATCACACGGGCTTTGAACCAGCAGTGCTCGGCTTTTATCGCGGTATTATCCATACGTTGCGCAATCTCCGGGCAACACACTCGTCACGACAACTGGTCGTTGTGCCATTGTACTATCGCGGCGGGACAACGTAATCATGCCGGGACACCCTGGCAGTAGAAAAGAGCGAACAGATGTCTCGTGAGTGGTTTGCGACATGCAAAGATTGTGGGAAACCATTCGGTTACTCCGACGCCTCCTACCAAAGCAGTCGTATCCGTGGTATGGCCCGTCCAGAACGATGTGCTTCCTGTCGGCAACAGCACAGCCGTGAGATTGCATCGCTCGGTCTCGCCCACCTTGCATTGGCCCCCTTACGTCCTCTGCCTCCAGAGGGATTGCGTCCAGGCGAACTCGGTGGCTTGATCCGATCACAGCGCATCCATGAACTGAAAGCGCACGAACCCGGTTTCGACCTACAGAAATTCGGCATCAAAGACTCCCATATACGCGAGTTCTGTGGCTTGAGCCAGCGTCATCAGGTCATGGTCGTGGTTGCACCAACCGGTTCTGGAAAATCCACTTTCTTTCCCTATCGCCTCATGGTTCCGCCCACCGGCATCAGTTCGGATCTCTTTACTTGCAACGGTCAAATCATCGTAACCCAGCCACGTATTCAGGCCACCCGCAACATTCCTGCATTTGTTGCACGCCAACTGCACGGCTCCAGTCTAGGCGCTGGCTTCGATGTCGGCTTCCAACACAGTGGTAATCCGGCCACCGACTGGCGCAATACGTTGGTTTACATGACTGATGGTAGCTTGATCAACATGATTGTGCGCAACGAAATAGGTCGTTTGAGTGTTATCTTGATCGATGAGGCCCATGAACGCAGTCTGAATATTGACCTCATTCTTGGTCTGCTCAAGGCGCAACTTCAACGCTACCCACGACTCAAAGTAATCATCGCCAGTGCCACCATCGACACCCGTCTGTTCTTGCGCTACTACGGCGCGCCCAGTGATGTTGACCCTGATCGCTACAAGACCATGGCCAATGATGGTGAGCACTACGATAATGCCGCGATTGCACAAGCGCTGAGGGCATCACCAGTAGGGTTTTATGGATTTCCTGGCACGCGCCAGTATCCCGTCTCAGTGCGTTTCCGTAGGCAGAAACCGATCCCCCTTGAACATATGGCAGATCGCATGCCCGAAGAGGTTGCCCAAAAAGTGGTTGATATTCTCAACGGTATCCGATCAGGAACAGAGCCAGATGGCGATATTCTGGCCTTTCTCCATGGCAAAAAGCCGATTGAACGGGCCGTGGCCCGGATTCGCGAGCTCCTCGAAGAAGGACCGGATTCGTGGTTGGCTGGCAAGGTCGATGTGCTCCCACTGTACACCCAACTTCCCCAACACCAGCAAGACATCGCGCTCAAACCACGGAAAGACCAGACACGTTTTCGGGTGATCGTGGCAACCAACGTGGCCGAAACATCCCTTACCGTCGATGGCATTGTGCATGTTGTCGACACTGGCTTGATCAACGAGGCGCAGTGGGATCCCCAGTCTCAGACAAGCATTGTTTTGCCCAGGATCCATAGCCAGGCCGGGTGTCAGCAACGTTGGGGACGAAGCGGGCGTATTCGGCCTGGCGTGGCACATTGTTTGTACTCTGAGGAGCAGTTTGCCCAGTTTCCAGCCTATACCGATCCTGAGATCGTGCGGGCGCCGCTTGAGCACATCGTCCTCACTGCGAAGGCTGCGGGGGTGAGCGATCTGAAAACATTTGATTGGATTCAGCGCCCATCAGAACGTGAACTGGAACGTGTGCCACCGCTGCTGCAAGCTATCGGCGCACTCGATGCTGATGGTGACTTGACGGACCACGGCATGGAGCTGCGCAATTTCTCCGAAGAGACAGACATTGCCAATCTGATGATCCTGGCTGACAGGTTCGGGTGTGCGGTTGAGATGGCAACACTGTTGCCAATGTGCAAATTGGGCGGCTACACACGCCTGCTCGTCTGGGATAGGGGTTGGGATGCACCCACAAAGCGTGCCGTTCGGCGTATTCACCAGGGATTGATGGGCCTGTGTCACGATGACCTGGAGTTTTGCCTCAAGCTCTGGGTAGCCTGGGAAGGGCGTCTCTTTGGTCGTAATACGACTAAAGAGCGCAAAGCATGGGCAAAGCACCATTTTGTACGCTATGATGTCTTGAAAAACCAGATTTTGGATGAACGGGCTATGCTTCTGCGTGCTCTTTCATCGCATAAAAAAGATGAATACATCCGCCCGATTGATTTCCAACTCTTGACCCGATTGCGCATCCTCATGACCTCCGGGTTGCCGCATCAACTATACACCATCGCAAATGCGCATGTATCTGCTGCTAATACATATGAAGTTCCGATCTATCAACCATTTGTTCACCATACCCTCACTTCGCCCGCACACGCTCGTCTTGACGAGCATGCCATGGTTGGGATCAGTCCGGAGTCGGTCTGTTTTCGCCAGCCGCTCAAACTCTTCGTCTGTGGAAACCGTTGGCGTAGCAGAAAGCGCGATTCGCCACTCTCAGAGCCAACCACGTTTCTTTCAGCGACATTCGTAACCGTGATTAACCCAAACTGGCTTGCTTGTATCGGTATGTCGCCACTCAACCTTGCCCGTTTTATGGCAACGAAGACCCGTGACCACCAGGGAACGTTGCTCACGAGCGCTTCTCCGGTACGTCTCTTTATCGATCAGTTGTATCCCGTGGGAGCAACATTTGCCTGCACCAGGATGAGAAACGGGCGTCTCCAGATTGGCAAACTCAGCGCCAATGCTGCAAAGCTTCGCACCGGGCAAACCTATGAGCACATTGAAATAGCCGACGAGATCGACGTATTGGATGCTGAAGGTGCCCTCAGCGAAGCACTTGGTGATGACGAGACACCCATTACCTTTGCCTCTGATGAAGAGCAAACGCTGGTCGAACTGGCGTTTGCACGAGCTGCTGAGGAATCGGCGATAGTGGAGCGCGACACTGTTGCCGTTCCTGGCCTATCATTGTCCGGTGAGAATCAGCAGATAGACGTACCGGGCCGACTGATGCACGCTGCTGATGGTGCCACCGGTGCAGCATTGCACGCGGTGGTTGTCGGCTACGAATTGACCGATCAGGGCGATCCATCGGTGCTGCTCGATGCCAAAACAACCCCATCACCGTTTGAACGTTTTACCAAAACCCTTCAGTATAAGGAGGGCGATGATATTGACGTGGTCATTGAGAGCATTGAGGAGTATGTCAATGATGGTTTGCTGTATCTGGTTGTTCGTGAAGTCAAGAGTGGCCTGGAGCTGATTCTTGATCCATATGATATCAGTCTCGCAGGACGAAATGTTGGGATCGAACTGTTGCGCCAGTGCCCCCAGGGAACACGTCTGAGGGTCACCATTGAGGAGATCAATCGTGCAGCGCAATCCGTGCGTGCGACCCGACTGAAAGCTGTTCTGGCGGCCCATAAGGCATTTCTAGGGAAAATGCGTAGGGCGGTTGTCGATGCCCAGATTGTAGAAGTCAGTGAGTATGGTCTGTATCTCTGGCTTAACCCTGACCAGGGTCAGAATGATGTACCGGTCACGGCCTTTGTTGGGCTTGATAGGTTGCCACAACGCCCTGCTGAGATGAGCATCGGGAAACGATGTCGGGTGGAGGTACAAGCACGTAAGTTCCAAAAACCGCTCAGAGTTCGTGTAGCGTTGCACCATGGTGACTCGCGGGCATATGATAGTCTAAAGCATCATCTTGGCACGAATTGGCACGATGATGGGGCGTTTCTGGTTACAGATAGACCGCTTTCATACGAGCGTCGCCGTGATATATTGGCACTGTTGGCTGAAGCTGACTATCGTTATAAAGTCAACATGCTCTTTCGGCGTTCGCATGCATTTGATGTGCAGGTGCTTGATATGACTGGTATGAAGAAACTTCGCCCCTATCAGGAGCAGAACCAACCGCTTCCGGCAACGGTCGTGGATGTTTTTGATAGACACGTGGTGATCAGAACGCAGGATGGATTCGAGACGCAGATACCCAAAAACGAGGTGGTCTATGATCAGAATCAAAGCCTGTATATGGCGCTCAAGATACACCAGAATGTGCTGGTCCGAGTAAAGCATCTCAATATTGAGCAAGGTAAGGTCAGTTTATCGATGCTCGATCCTGAGCAACACCCCTTACTTGCTTTTGTTCCTCGTATCGGCCAGGTGGTTGAGGGACTGGTCATCAAGACCCTGCCGCATAATGCTCTGGTGGAATTGGCGCCGGGGGCCATCGGTAGCATTCCTCTGCGTGAACTCTCTTGGGCCCATGTTGATCAGGTGACCGACATCCTACACGAGGACCAGCTGGTCAACGTCCTGATCCAGTCGGTAGATACGAAGAAGAACAGAGCCGCATTGACCATGTGCATGCCGGAGCATGACCCACTCCGGAAGTATGAGATTGGTCAGCGTGTCACTGGCACCGTCGTTGGCTTTGCACAGCATGGCTTCGGCGCCATCGTGCAAGTTGAGCCGGGCGTTAAGGGTTATCTGGGTCGCGACGAAATCGCAACGACCCCGGTGAGTGATGCACGCCAGGTTCTGTCGGATGGGGCAAGCGTTCTCGTGCGCATTATTGAGCTTAACCGAGACCAACGTACCATGCGACTGACCATGCGTGGTCTTTATGAAACACGTCTCTTGGTACCAGAAACGCATCGCAGAATGGTGATCGGTAAGAACGGTAGTGTCATCCAAGCGATCAGCCAGAACACTGGCGCCTTCATCAATCTCAATGACGACGGTTGGTGCATTCTGCAGGCACCCAATGAGCAAGCCGTCGTGCTCGCCGAACAGCGTATCCGTCAGGTCCTGGAAGCCCGCATTGTTACCTTTACCTTGGATGAGCGGCAGCCTGGGATGCTGATTGGTAAAGGTGGCGAGACCATCAAGCGCATCATCAAAACAACTGGAGCTGAAATCGATGTCCAAGATCAACAGGTGACCGTCACAGCTGCCAATAGTCATATCCTCAAACAAGCCCTCAGCGAGATACGTGCTGCCATATGTTATTGTGTATTGACCATCTGGGTTCCCGCCGGCAGAGCATCCCGTGTGATTGGCCCAAATGGAAACACAATCAAGATGATCAAAGCCCAGGGTGGTGCCGAAAAAATAGACATTGAACGGGATGTGAACGATCGTTTCACGGGTCGAATCACCATTGAAGCCACCTCGCGTTCTGCTGCTGACCGAACACACCAGTTTATCCGCACACAAACGGGAGGTTCAACGCTTTTAAAAGCAGAGGATGGCACCATGCCCCCGATCATGGAAAGACGTTCGGCTCCTTCCGCCAAACCGCCAACGCCAGCATCATCGATGCCACCCAGAGGACCGTCCCATGACCAGCATCCCAAGCAACAAGCAGCGCAACCGGCGCACAAAGCATCGTCGTTCCTCCTCTCAGAACCGCCATCACATACGCGAGACATTCATGTGACGCCCAACCAGCTTGCCACATTGCTTAAACCACAGCAAGGTCTCTTTAGCACGCTCTTCGGCGGAGGAAAGTCCCCACTCCAAAAAATACAGAACGCAACATCCGCTCAGATCGAGGTTGATCCCGACAATCATATGCTGAGAATCACCGCTCCAACGGAGACAATCATCGATCACGTTATCCAAATGCTCATTGAAGCGGTAAAATAGGAAAAATGAGTATTACCACAATGCCTGGTGGTTGAACCACGTTGATCTGATGAGTTCAGATGGAGGTGCGGCTTGCAGCCACACGCCGACGCTGCAAGCCGTCCCTACTCATCAAATCAAAGCAGTTGCAGCACTCAAGATCACCATTTCTTTTTTTCATTGGGGAATCTGCCATCTGTGGAGATTGGTTCCTGTTTCTGCTGACGTTTCCGTGTCTGTCTGGTTGGTGCTATAATAGCGGCATGTCGCCACTGCTGCAACGTTCGATACTGGCTGCGCTGCTCATGGGCGTGATCACAGCGCTGATCACCGGGGTGGTGCTCAGTTGGCCCTGGTGGGTGCATGTGGAAATTGGCGACCTGCTTGATCGGCCCTATCTCACCCGTTTTCATGCCGCTGAATATCAATCTGAGCAACAGCTTGGGTTTCGCTGGTCGCAACCCGAGGCAGCTCTTGTGCTGCCTGGTGCTGGTCGGCTGGCACCACTGACCCTGCGTGTGCATGGCGACTATCCAGCGATGCCGCTTGTATTGGATGATGGTCATGATGCTCTGCATGTGTCATTGCGCCCTGGCTGGCAACAGCTGCATCTCCTGCCGGTGAGTGACCCATGGAGCGGTGATGTGCAACTCAATATCCAGACCCCGCCACAGGTAACGCCCGACGACCCACGTGAGCGAGGGGTCGTGCTCGATTGGTTACGGCTGCATGGCAGTGCTTCAGCGCTGCTGCCGCTGCAGGCGGCCCTGGCAGGCATGGCCGTGGGCCTCACGGTCATGCTTATCAGCTGGTCATTGCGGCGCGTGTGGGCGGGCATGGTCGGTGCTGGTATCTTGCTGGCCTTCATATTTGTGGTACTCACTGTCTATGATGGTGCATGGCGTCTGTTATTCACCGTGTATAGTGGACGGCTGGTGCTGGTCCTGCTGCTGGGCGGTCTGTTGGCGCTGGCAGCAGAACGGGTGCAGGTGTGGCTGGCGTCACGCGGCCTGCCTGCGCCGAATGCGCTTGCGCGGCGCGGCGTAGCAGCGGCGGTCCTGCTGTCGTTTGTCTTGCGCTTTGGCGGTATGGCCTATCCGCTCACGTTTATTAGCGATCTGCGCTTTAACCTGGCACGTGCACCATGGTGCGCAATGGTCGGCTGCTGGAGCTTTTTCTGCCCAACCCATCACTCACCCCGGTGCAATGGGAAATGGATGTGACCATACCGCGTTCGCCGTTCTTTTATATTATCGCCGCGCCCTTTACCTATCTACCAGGGCAAGGCGCACACCTGGCACTGATGGCGCTGTGCAGCACCTTTGATGCGCTGGTAGTGCTGTTGATCGCGCTGTTTGTGGTGCAGCTGGGCGGAAGTGGTCGGGCGGCGGTGTTGGCAGCGTTGTTGGCCGGCGTGATTCCGCTGGGTCTGCTGCTGGCAGTGTCATGGGGCATCTTTCCCACGCTGGTGGCGCAGTGTCTGGCGCTGCTAACAGCGGTGCTCTGGCTGATGTTGCGGCCATGGCTGGCACAACGGCGCGTGTGGCTGGGTTGGATGGCGGTCTTGGCGCTGGCGTATCTCGCCTATCCGACGGCGTTGCTCTTTTTTGGCTTGAGCTGGTTGGTGCTGGTAGCGTTGCTGGCACTGCGACGAGATGCGGCAACCATGCCGACACTGGTCGCCGGCATAGGCGCAGCCCTGATCGCGTTTGTCCTGTTTTATGGCTGGCATGCGCCGTCCCTGCTTGAACGTACATTGCCTGCGCTCTTTGGCAATGTGACCGAAGGCAGTGTGAGCAATGAAGGGCTGAGTCTGAACGATGTGCTCAAACCCATGTGGCGACCCCTGGAAGCGCAGTATGGTCGGCCCCTGCTGGCGCTGGCACTGGGCGGGGTGTTGCTGGCGCTGGTGCGCTGGCCGCGCCGGCAGCGGGTGTATGGCTGGTTGATGCTGCTGGCCTGGTGTGCGCCCTATCCGCTGCTGGCGTTGATCGATCAATACGTTGCCACGCTCATCCTCAAGCAGGTGCTTTACCTGCTGCCGCCACTGGCAATCCTGGCCGGTCTGCTGCTGGGACGCCTGGCCCAGCGGCCGGCTGGCGGCGTCGTCGCCGGTGTGCTGGTGGGCTGGGTACTGTGGCATGGTCTGTTGCTCGAACTGCATCAGATGATCTATGCCTATGCGCAGCTGAAGTAGGAAGAGCGTATGCACTCCTTACAACCATCAGCTGGGCTTGCACGTGCGTGGCGTTTCTGGCAGATTGGCTGGCGCGACCTGGCGATTGCCCTGCTGGTTGGCGTGCTGGTGGCTGCTGCCAGTGGGCTCGTGCTGGCTCGGCCCTGGTCTACGGTGGTTGCGGTCGGGCAACGTGACAGCCCCTATCTCGATGGCTTTCATAGGCGCGAGTATAGCGCCTATTACGATGCGCTGTTTCGCTGGTCGGCACCGGCGGCGGCGATCCATGTTGGCGGGGCTGGCCCGCTGGCGCCATTGACGCTGCGACTGCATGGCGAGTCGCCTGAGCAGACGATACAGATCAATAGCGGCCAGGGCTGGTCTGAGGTGACGTTGCGGCCGGGTTGGCAGCGGGTATCCTTACTGCCGCGAGCTGATGCCTGGCGCGGTGATGTGCAGGTGCAGCTGCAAGCGCAGGCACGCCCCGACCCGGCCGATGTGCGTGAGCGCGGGGTGGTGCTGGGCGGCATGCAGATAGTGGGCCTGGCGGGCGAGGCTGTACCAGCGCAAATGCTCTGGGCCGGGTTGAGTGCGGCCCTGCTGACATTGTTGTGTAGCCGGCTAACCAATGATCATCGCTGGGGGATGCTGGCGGCCCTGCTGCTGGGGACAGTCTGGCTGGCGCTGTTGCTGCTGGAGGGCGGCTCCTGGCGCTTGCTGCTGATGCCCTATACGGCGCGGCTCACGCTGGTGTTGCTGCTGGCGCTGCTGCTGGCGCTGCTGCTGAGTAGCTTGTTGCGCTGGCTGGTTGGGCGTGGTGTGGTCACCATGCGGCCGAATGTGCAGCGATGGCTGCTGATGGTGCTGGTCGCGGTCTTTGTGCTGCGGCTGGCAGGGATGTTCTACCCGGCCAATCCGCCAACGGATGTGCGTTTTCATGTGGGGCGGGCCTGGATGGTACGTGAGGGCAAGTTCTGGGAGCTGTTCTGGCCTAATCCGGGCTTGACGCCGTTGCAATGGGACTCTGATGTGACGATACCGCGCTCGCCATTCTACTATGTGCTCACCGTGCCCGCAACGTATGTGCCCGGAGCGGATGGCCCGGACCTGGCGAGTATGACCTTTGGCAGCATCACCGATACGCTGGCAGTGCTGTTGGTGGCGCTGCTGGTCTATCGTGCTGGCGGGGGCAGTCGTGCGGCAGTGTGTGCGGCATTGCTGGCCGGGGTGCTGCCCTTTGGCCTGCGGGTGAGTCTCTCCTGGGGCATCTTTCCAACGCTGCTGGCGCAGTGCCTGGCGCTGCTGGTGTTGCTGCTGTGGTTGTACTGGCGTGAGCAACTGCACCGTTGGCAGGTTCAGGTATGGCTCAGTGTGGCGTTGGCAGTGGCGTTTCTGGCCTATCCAACCGCGTTGCTCTTCTTTGGCAGCACGTGGGCGGTGCTGGTACTGTGGCTGGCGGTTCGGCGGGATGCGGCGGTGCTGCCGACCCTGAACATCGGCGCGGTGGCAACGGCAGCGGCGTTGTTGATCTACTATGGCTGGCATCTGCCGTCGCTGTTGCAACAGACGCTGCCGGTCGTCTTTGGGGCGATGGGAGGCAGCGGTGAGCTGACCGCCAAAATGCCGTCCTCGGCGGATGGGTTGCTGGCGCTGTGGCAACCGCTGTGGCAGCTCTATGGCTTGCCGCTGCTGTTGCTCGCGGGTGGCGGGGCCGCGCTGGTTGCCATCAGACTGCATTGCCATCGAGCAATGCTCTGGATCACGGCGTGGTGTGCGGCTTACGTGCCATTTGCGCTGGCAAGCACGGCGGTGCCACTGATTGAAAAGCATACGGTCTATATCTTACCGATGCTGGCACTGCTGGCAGGGCTGTTGCTGGGTGAACTGGGCCAGCGTCGGGCCGGTCGTGTGGTAGTATGGTTGCTGCTGGCACTGGTCGTCTGGCAGGCTGGAGAGATGTGGTTGGACATTGTGGTGCATGGTCGGCGCTAACGTACCGCATTGCGTCTGTCCTATGCCCTCGCACAAGTGACGAGGGTGGGCTTGCGTCTATCCTAACCCTCGCACAAGTGACGAGGGCGGTGGCACAGAACCTGCATGTCGAAACGGAGGTCCCTGGCGGCGCACGCTTGCGATTTGAGAGCGCGTGCGGCGGCAAGCCGCACCTACGTCTGATCCGTGAAGGAATTTCGACAGAGATGAACGCAACGCTGTACGAAACAAGCGGAAAGGAACAAACGATGGCTGATCAGGCCATTTCACTGATTTGCACGGTACGGGATGAGGCGGACAATATCGCTGCGCTACTCGATTCGATGCTAGCGCAGAGCCGCCTGCCGGATGAGATTGTGATCAACGATTGTGGCAGCCGTGATACAACGGCGGCGATTGTGGCGCAGTATGCCGCACGTACACCGCGTATCAGATTGATTGCGGGGGGCTGTAATATCGCTTCTGGTCGCAACCATGCCATTGAACAGGCGGCTGGTCCATTGATTGCCTGCACTGATGCGGGGCTGGTGCTTGACCGCTATTGGTTGGAGCGGATAATTGCGCCGCTCTGTGCGGGGCATGCCGATCATGTGGGGGGATTCTTTTGTGCGGCGCCGCGAAGTCGCTTTGAGCTGGCGCTGGGAGCTACCAACTACCGTGATGCCGATGAGATTGACGCCGATGCGCTTTTTGCCCTTTGGCAATCGATGGCCTTTCGCAAAGCCGTCTGGCAGGCGGTCGGTGGTTTTCCGGAATGGCTCAGCCACTGCGAAGATGTGGTATTTGATCGGGCGGTGAGCCGTGCGGGTTACCGGCGGGCCTTTGTCGCCGATGCGCTGGTGTATTTTCGGCCACGGTCTTCTATGCGCGCTTTTGCGCGTCAATACGTACTGTATGCCCGTGGTGATGGTATTGCTGGTTTGTGGCCGTTGCGCCATGCCATCCGTTATGGCACCTATACCACATTGCTGTTGCTCCTCACCGTTGGCTGGCGTGCGCCGCGTTGGCGGGGACTGGTCGCGGCGCTGTTGCTGATCGGTGGCATGGCGTACACACACCGACCGTATCGGCGGCTGTGGCGGGCGACGCGGCAGCTATCGCCGGCGGATCGGGCGTTGACGCTGGCGCTGGTTCCCGTGATTCGGGTGACCGGTGATGGCGCCAAGATGCTGGGCTATCCGCTGGGCATTCTACGACGATTCTGGAGATAAACCCGCAATAAAGAAATCCCCTCCTTCCCACTGCGCTATTACTCCTTTTTTGTGCTTTTTATCAATAATCGTATCGTTTCTCGTCGTACTATCATATACATATAGTCCTTGTAATGCTCATGTCATCTGAAAATAAGGTGAAAACCACCGAAAAATGCTATAGTGAGATCGTTCAATCTGGCAAGGATTACAGAGCGAAACAACACAACGCCGAAACAATCAAACATTCCAGGAGGTTTGCCATGAGTTATACACAGGCAATGGTTCGTGCTAACGTGGCAAAAATGGGCCGCAATGTTGCTGATACGCAGATTTTGCGTTCTGACAATGGAAAGTATGTGGTAGTTGTCTTCTACCGTGATGGACAGACCAGAACGATACGGTAACGATAGGGTATCGGGTGTGGGTGACTCTCTTACGGCACCCATGCCCGAATAACATAGACAAAGATCAGGAAGAAGAACCCAAAGCTACTGAGCGTCAACAGCAGCAGACGAGTCAGGCCGGGCCGGATGACCGGTCCGAGGCCGATAAAGACCGGAAACGCAAGCAGTAGGTGACGCGAGAGGCCCATGTAGGGCTGTAGCGGGCCGGTATAGTAGCTGAAGCTCACCAACGTGACGACCACCGCATAGATTCGATAGCTTATCCGCATATTGGGCCAGGCCACCACCAGTAACACCAAAAACCCCGCACCTAATACCAGATCGACGATATTTTGCCCCGGCGAGAGCTGATAGTTTTGCGCTGCGACCCACAACACATCCCAGGGCCAGAGAAAGGCTTGCTCTGGCACGACTTTGCTGGCACTCGGTGAAATCAACACCGAGTAGATCAGTGCCTGCGGGTTGCTGAAATTGGCCTGTACATCGCCCAACGCCAGGGCGCGATAGATGATCCAGACCAGCATACCGGCGGGCACCAGCGCCAGCGCCAGCCACGAACGCCATGCCAGCAGGAGGTGTCGCCATTGACGGTTGGAGACTTCCCACATTTCCCAAGCGAGAGGCAAGAGCAAAAAGAGACCCTGTTGGCGCGTCAGCGTCGCAAGCGCACCGGCCAGGCCAGCCAGCCACCAGCGTTGTTCACGCGCCCAGAGTATGCATAGCACGGAGCAGAGCAAAAACAGGCTTTCGGTATAGGGCGCAAAGAGAATAAACGCGGGCGGCGCCAGGATCAGCAGCAGCGTGCTGGTGCGTGCCGCGGGCGGTGCCAAGTCAAGGCGGGCGAGATACTCAAAGGCGATGAGCAGACCCAGGGTTGCCAGGGAGCTGACCAACAGCAAGGCCAGCAAGGGCTGTCCCATGATGGCCGCCAGCGGTGTGGCAAGCCAGGGGTAGAGCGGGTGAAACTGGGGCAGTGCCATCATCCAGACGGTAACCCTTGGTGACAATGTGTAAAAAGAGATTGACATCACGCCGCTCCCAGGGCGCCAGGATAACCCGTTCGAGCCAGGCGCCGAGCGGACTGGTGGGCGGCCAGAGCGGTATCGCCTGCTCACGGGGCAAAAAAGGGCCGCACCGGCGAGAGCAGACTAATCCAGACAGCGCTCGCCAGGCGAAGCACCAGCCAGATGCCGACGAGCTGCCAGACCGTGCGGCGACCCAGCACTGGTGTGGTCACCGCACCCGCTCGTAGATATCATACTGATCGATTTGCTCGATCAAGCGGAAGGCCCCGCTCGCCAGCACCGGGTCATACAGCTGCCAGAGCTTGCCAAACGAACCGACGACGAGGTAATCGGGGTCGGCAGCTAACGGATCGTAGGTGATTGGAACATCCTGCTCAAGAAAGGTGCGGCGGTTCAACTCCACATGCAGCTGATCGGGCGGAAAGTGGTAGCGTCGTTCGAGCAGAAAGAAGATTTCGCTATCGTAGCTCTCAATCAGCGCATCCGGCGGCGTTTCGCTATTGATATAGCGGGCCAGCCGGGTGGTAGCGGCTTCACTGGTAATGGGGGTGAAAAACTGCTGCAGGGTTGCCAGAGTAAAGGGCAACGTGCCCACAAAGAGCGTCAGGGCGAGCAGTGCGGCAATGGTTGGCCAGCGCCTGCGAGCGCTTGAGCGGAGCCAACTCAACGCATTGATGACCATGGCAGCGGCAAAGATAGTGCCCAGGAAGATCGCGGGGAAGAGATAGCGCAACCAGCCGACTGAGAGCAATACGTACCATGCAAACCAGCTGCCGACCAGGGTGAGCAGAACAAGATAGACGATAGTACGGGCGTTATCGAGCATCCGTTGGGCTGGTTGGGTGAGCCAGCACCAGGCGGCAAAAGCAAGCCCGGCCAGGGTGGGCAGGCCGAGCCAGAGCAGCGGGTCATAGATCGCCCCCTGCCGCACCAGTGGTAACTGGCACAAAAGC
>JAAURD010000062.1 GCA_012034075.1 Chloroflexaceae bacterium
CTTTCAGGTCGCCGACGAGCGGAAGGGTCATCTGCTGTGCGCTGGCTTCCCGCATCAGCGCAAGCGCCCAGTTCCAGGCGAAGCGGGCATTCCCTGCCGCCTGCCGAAAATACTGTTCCTGTTCAGGTGTTGGGTTCAGACGTATCTTGTGTGCGCGTTGGATAGTGTTCATTGCATGGACCTTTGGACACATGTGCGTAGAAAGAGACTACCTAGCTATAGCTCCTCGTTTTTTCAGGCTTTCCAGCTTTTGCGATATCCGGGGCCAACGGCCCATGGTGATCAATCGTTGTACCGATGCATGCATCATGATCTGGCTCTTAGATGCAATGATCGATCAGATTCTCCTGCTTGAATCTAGTGTAACATACTTTCCAGTGTGAGAACCGTCTTCTACGAACTGATTAGAGCAGACCCAGGGTTTCTTCCAACCCAAACATGATGTTCATATTCTGGACAGCCTGCCCTGATGCCCCTTTGAGCAAATTATCGATCACCGAAACAACAATACAGCGCTCCGGTGCCAGAGCAACTGGCTTGATGCCAATCACACACTGATTATTGCCAACGACATGGCGCAGTTCCGGCAAACGGCCATCCGGTAACACTGTCACAAATGGCTCATCAGCAAACATCGTTGCATAGACCTCATGCACTCGTGCCGCCGGTGTATCTGGCAACAGGGTGATATAGAGCGTGGAAAGAATGCCCCGTACTACGGGCAATAAGTGCGGCGAGAAGATCACGGAGAGGCCGGTTTCCTGATCCATCTCGGCAATATGGCGGTGGCTGCGCCCAATGTTATAGGCACTGAAATTTTCGTGGGTCTCGCTAAAATGTGTCTTCAGCGAGAGTGAACGCCCGGCCCCCGAGATGCCCGATTTGCTATCGGCGATAACGGTCGCGTCGGCCAGCAAATTGGCCCGCACCAGCGGCAGCAGCGGCAGAATAACACTGGTAGGGTAGCACCCTGGGTTGGCAACCAGCTGGGCCTGGGCTATGTCCTCACGGTAGACTTCAGGCAGACCATAAACAGCGGTTTCCAGCAGGTGTGGTGCGCTATGGGTGCTGCCATACCAGCGCTCATACTCCTCGGCGCGACGCAAGCGAAAATCAGCACTCAGATCGACCACGCGAACGCCGGCAGCCAGTGCCTGCTGCACTGTGGGAACCGTTGTGCCATGGGGCAAACAGCAGAAGACAACATCAACCTGGCTGAGATCAGCTTCTTCGGCCGCAATCAACGGCAGATCAAGCGTTGTCGGAAAGACATCGCTGAGGCGCTGACCAGCGGCTGAACGTGCCGTCGCAAAAACCGTGGTGACCCGTGGATGTTGATCGAGCAGGCGGGCCAGTTCAATGCCAGTATAGCCAGTGGCTCCATAGATGCCGGCCCGAATCATAGGATGTTCATGTATCAGGTGAGCAGCCTTTCTTTCAGTCGGTGTACGATAGGTACAGTATAGCACGATTATAATGGACAATGGACAATGGATAATTGGGGCAACGTGTAAAAAGCCACTTGACACCGAAGCACGGAACGTGTATAATACTTATACCCTTACCCTGTAGGGGTATAGAACAACAAGAAAAACAACTCTGTATTGTGTCTATAAGGAAGATTTAAGGAGGTCATTCTCATGGGAAAACCAGTAGTGATCACGGATAATGATTTTGAGTCGCAAGTATTGAAGTCTAATACTCCTGTGGTGGTTGATTTTTGGGCACCCTGGTGTGGTCCATGTCGCCAGATTGCGCCAACGCTTGAAGAACTAGCCACAGAGTATGATGGCCGCCTGGTTATTGCCAAACTGAATGTTGATGAAAACAACGACTGGCCCTCGCGCCTAGGCATTCAGGGTATCCCAACGCTGATTGTCTTTAAGAACGGTGAACCCGTGCAACGCATCGTTGGTGCTCGACCGAAAAACGACTACAAGAAAGTCTTTGATGGTCTGGCATAAGATCACCCAGGCGAACTGACCGACTTGTCCAACACACCGCGTCAATGGTGTCCTGGCATAGGCGGTCAGTATTGCTCTGGAAACAGCAGAAATCGCAAACCGATGGATCAAACAGAACCCATACGCCATCTATCGCCGGCTACCAGTGAAGATGTGTTGTTGCGTTTACGTCGCATTGAGGGACAGGTGCGCGGTGTGCAACGCATGGTCGAAGAAGGCCGTGACTGTCGTGATATGGTGATTCAAATTGCCGCTGTGCGTGCCGCTTTGAGTAGCGTGGTTACCGAGGTGTTGCAATGTTATGCGCATAATTGCTTTGATGATGCCGAACGTGATCGCGACGCAACGATTCATGAACTGATGAGCCTGATGCTCAAATCCACGCGCTAATATCCTGAAGCAACAGCCTTTGTGTCTTTGTAGTGGCGATGTTCACTACAAAGACACACCATGCAATAGACTAAAACAGCCCCAACTCCTCGCGGGCTTCCTCGGTCATCATCGAAGGGTTCCAGAAGGGTGTCCAGACTAGGTTGATCTGCACGTCCTCTAGACTCTGGTAGATGTCCTTGAGTGACATTACCTCGCTTCGTGCATTTTCCAGAATATAGGGACCCGCCGGGCAGGCTGGTGTCGTCAGGGTCATATCCATATCAACGGTTTTGCCCTCTTCAAGGATATCCACGCGGTAGACCAGACCAAGGTTAATAATATCCAGCCCAAGTTCCGGGTCTACCACGTTTTTCAGGGCTGCGCGAACCATATCTTCAGTTAACATCACTATGCTTCCTTTCTTATCTTCCTGGATCGTATCTGTTTTGCTCATGGTCATGATAACACACGGTATCCAGAACACGCTATAAGCCCGCCTGATGTTAGTACTTGGGCATGGTCGGGTCGATGTCATCGGACCAACGCAGCACGCCCCCCACCAGGTTTTTCACTTTGCGAAAGCCAACGGTCTGCAAAAAGGCAACCGCCTGGCCACTTCGCCCACCGCTACGACAATAGATCACCATATCGCGTGAACTATCCAGTTCGTGCAGACGATTCACCAGTTCGCCCAGTGGAATCAGTTTGTCGGTACCAGGAATATTGGCGATTTCGACCTCCGGCGGGTTGCGCACATCAAGCAGATAGGGCCGATCATCCCGTTCAAGCCAGTGGAGCAACTCCTGCGGTGTAATCTCATACTGCTGTTCAAGCTGTTCCAGGCTTTCATCCTGCACCGTAATGCCACAGAACAACTCATAGTCGATCAACTCTGTGATGGTTGGTTCATCACCACAGACTGGACATGCCGGGTTGCGCCGCAACTTCAGTTCACGAAAGGTCATATTGAGCGCATCATACAACATCAGCCGGCCTGTCAGCGGGGTGCCAATGCCAGTGATAATCTTAATCGCTTCGGTCGCCTGGATCGTCCCGATGACGCCTGGTAATACACCGAGCACGCCGCCTTCAGCACACGAGGGCACCAGTCCCGGCGGTGGCGGTTCGGGGTAGAGACAACGATAACATGGACCGCCTCGGTCCGGCCAGAAGACGGTAGCCTGGCCTTCAAAGCGAAAGATGCTGCCGTAGATATTGGGTTTGCCCAGCAACACACAGGCATCGTTGGTGAGATAGCGGGTTGGGAAGTTGTCGGTGCCATCAACCACCACATCATAGGGACGGATCAGATCAAGCGCATTGGTCGAATTGATCGGCGTATCGTAGGTCGTAATCTCAATATGCGGGTTCAGATCAGTGAGGCGTTGCAGTGCCGATTGGGTTTTGGGCATCCCCACGGTCGATGTGCCGTGGACAATCTGGCGTTGCAGGTTGGTTTCATCCACCACGTCAAAATCAACCAGGCCAATATGCCCGACCCCGGCAGCCGCCAGATAGAGGGCCAGCGGTGAGCCGAGACCACCAGTGCCAATCAACAGCACACTGCCCTGTTTCAAGCGGCGCTGACCGGCCATACCCACTTCGGGCATGATGAGATGACGACTGTAGCGGCTAATCTCTTCATTGCTCAGGGTAACGCTCATGGTCGGCTAACCTCCTGCAATCGCGGGGATAATACTGACCGTCTCGTTGCCTTGGAGCGGGGTCGCTTCACCTTCGAGATAGCGGATATCTTCATCGCCCACATAGATATTCACAAAGGTGCGCAGTTTGCCCTGTTCGGTATACAGGTGTTTGCCCAGTTCGGGGTGGTGTTCGACCAACCCACGCAGCAATGCGCCAACGGTATCAGCTTCCAGGGCAACGGTTGCGTTGCCACCGGCATACTGTCGCAACGCCGTGGGAATAGTAATGGTAATTGCCATACGATATTTCACTGCTCCTTTCTAGATGTTCAGATGTACTCGAAAGTACGCCTTACTCACGTTTGAAATTCCTGTTTCATCCTGCACTGCGTTCTCAATCGAACGTCTTACACGCAGTCCACAGGCGCGTTTTCCGTCCCGACGTAGCCACGACCGGGGACGACCAGTGTATGACTGGTGGCATGGAAAGGCGATCTGGTTGCTTTCGTCTTTCCAGTCCTTCTGAGTGCCCCGTCTCGCATCCACCCGCCCCAAAGGGCCTTTTTAAACGTGGGCAGCGCAACCGGGGGTCTCTCGAAGCCCTTCATCAGCGTTACAGAGAACGTGGCTTTCGCCCCCTGTCGCCTCTGGGAAAAAAGTCATTCCGCATCCTGTTGTTCTCTTCTCGTGAGCAGAACGAGTACTTCTCCTCACTTTTGGATAGGGGTTGCCTATCTAGCTCTATCTCCATCAACATTCAAAAGCGTGTATTGGTTTCTTTGGGATAGTTGAGCACAGCCGGTGCCTCAACCGCAATGATTTCAGCTTCAAAGCGGGTGGCGTTATCAAGCAGCAACCAGCTGGTCAGGTCGGCCGGTTGGCCCGCGATCACGCTCTGGATCACAAACGCAAAGTTGCTGCCACCGCCCACCCCTTGCGCACCAACCAGGTCGCGATCAGACGGTACGGCCGGGTGATCCGGGTGCGAGTGATAGCAGCCCACAATATCCAACTGACGTTCACGCGCTTCACGATCAACTCGCAAGTAATCGCGTGGATCAAGATAAAAGCGGTCATGCAGCGAGGTCGGGTCATCGCCTGGGGCCAGTTCTACCTGACCTTGCCAGCGATTCTCTACCGGCGCTGCCGCAACCACATGCTGATTGCTTCCATTGATGCGACCCAATAACAGGCCCACACATTCATTGGGGTAGGTGCTGGCGGCATGGTTGGCAATGACACGGGCGACATCAGCCGTCAAATATAACGTTGGTTGATCACTCTGCTCTTCCATTCCAGTTTCTCTCTTGTTTCATACCTTGCGGTGACCGTACAGCGTGCAGCCTAAATGCCATCACCAGACCCGATGCAGTCGCTCGACTCTTCCCAGAAGCGGTGGCTCAGGTAGCGTGATGCGCCATCACAGAGAATCGTGACGACGCAGCCCTGCTCAATGTTGCGGGCAACGTGCAGCGCCGCCGCAACATTGGCCGCTGCCGAAATACCCACCATCAGCCCCTCACGCTGAGCCAGACAACGAGCTGTGGTAAACGCTTCCTCACTGCTGATGATCACGGTCTCATCGGCCAGTTGCGGATCGTAGATGCTCGGCACCAGATGCGTCGATGCCATATGCTTGACGCCTTCCAGCGCATGGTAGGGGCTATCGGGTTGCACACTGATCAAGCGTATGTGGGACGAGCGTTCACGCAGATAGCGCGATGTCCCAACAAATGTTCCACTGGTGCCCAGGGCTGCCACAAAATGGCTTACCTGACCCATGCTCTGCTGCCAGATTTCAGGTCCTGTGGTTTTGTAGTGGGCCAGCGGATTGGCCGAGTTGCTATACTGGTCGGGATAGAAATACCGCTCAGGCTGCTGCGCTACCCGTTCGCGTATCGTCTGGATCGACAAGTCCATACCTTCGGCGGCATCGGTCAGGAGAAGCTCAGCACCAAGCGCATGCAGCATCTGCTTGCGTTCGGTGCTAGCGTTGGCCGGCATTGCCAGCGTCACTCGATAGCCCAGCGCAGCGCCAAGCGTGGCATAAGCAATGCCGGTGTTGCCGCTGGTTGCATCGGCAATATGCATGCCTGGCTGCAACATGCCACGTTGCTCACCATCACGTATCATCCACAGCGCGGCACGATCCTTTACCGAACCGCTCAGGTTGTACCATTCGGCTTTGCCATACAGTTGCACCCCGGCTGGTAGGTCAGGGTCAACCCGTTGCAGACGCAACAACGGCGTGTTGCCCACAAGATGCACAACGTGGGTATTGGGAATATCGGATGGGATGGTCTCAATGCTGGCAAGCATGCTGCTGACCTCACACTACAGATACCATTCAGGATTGAAAGGTCTTTTCAATGGGCACACCGACCATATTGCCCCACTCGGTCCAGCTGCCATCGTAGTTGCGCACGTTGGGATAGCCTAACAGATAGGTAAGCACAAACCAGGTATGGCTACTGCGTTCGCCAATGCGGCAGTAGGCAATCACATCTTTATCGGCGGTAACACCCTGCCCATGATAGAGCCGTTCGAGGTCATCGCGGCTCTTAAAGGTGCTATCCTCATTCACCGCGGTGGCCCATGGAATATTGACTGCTGTGGGGATATGACCACCGCGCAAGGTGCCTTCCTGGGGATACTCGGGCATATGAATCTTTTCGCCGGAATATTCCTGGGGGCTGCGCACATCCACCAGGGCTGTTTGATTTCCTTTGATATGCTCAAGCACCTGCTCGCGAAATGCGCGGATAGCAGCATCATCACGCTCTGGGGCACGATAGGTGACTGCCGGATAGTTTGGCACATCACGGGTCATCTCACGTCCCTCAGTAATCCATTTGGCGCGACCACCATTCATAATGCGCACATGCTGATGCCCAAAGAGCTTGAAGACCCAGAGGGCATAGGTTGCCCACCAGTTGTGCTTATCACCATAAAAGACGACGGTGGTATCATTATCGATGCCTTTTGCACCGAGCAACTGTTCAAAGCGCTCACGATCAAGGTAATCGCGCATCACTTGATCGTTCAAATCGGTGACCCAATCGATTTTGATTGCCCCGGGGATATGGCCGGTATTGTACAAGAGAATGTCTTCGTTACTTTCGATCAGACGTACTGATGGATCATTCAGATGGGCGGCAACCCAATCGGTATCGACCAGTACTTCGGGATGGGCATAACTGCTCATCAATGCATCTCCTTTTGAGTATCCAAGAACAAATGATCTGTGTTTCATTGTTGCGACCCCTTCAGGGGTGTTGCTTCTCTTGTATTGTAACGCGAATCCCTTATAAAATCAAGTTGTTAATCTGAATACTCAACAAAAAGCTCGCCGTTTTCGATGGTAACAGGATAGGTTGCAACTGGTTCATAGGCCGGCAGGGTTCGTGGTTTGCCCGTCTCAAGGCTAAACAGCGAACCATGCAGCGGGCATTCAATCGTCATCTCGTCACTATCCACTTCGCCTTCGCCCAGTGATGCATCGGCATGCGAGCAGGTGTTATCGAGGGCGTAGAAGGCGCCACCAGCATGCACAATAACGATGGTATGCCCGTTAACTTCAACAGTATGGGCGCTTCCTTCAGGCACATCCGCTACGGATGCGACGCGCACAGGTGACATAGTACACATGCTCCTTTGTGAAATCGTTGTGTTCTTCGTGTTTTTTGTGGTGAATTGCAGACGTTCTTTTCATTTCTTTTCATGGATAGACGCTCGTATTCTCGCTGCTCTGTAAGGGACGCAGCACGCTGCGTCCCTTACAGCCGTATGTAAATCATCTTGCCGTGCCGCCTGCGCTCCCTTCCTTCACGACCCGCGTCCGAGCCGGTGCGGTCGGAACGACCGCTTGAAGGAGACTCCCCGCTCCCCTTGTGGGAGCGGGGCCGGGGGTGAGGGGTTGCAGACCACGAGATTTAACCGACCGATCCTTCCATCTCCATCTGGATCAGGCGATTCAGCTCAATTGCATACTCCATCGGCAGTTCACGTGTGAATGGCTCCATAAAGCCCAGCACAATCATCGACATTGCATCGCTCTCGGCCAGGCCACGACTCATCAGGTAGAAGAGTTGCTCTTCGCCGATGCGGCCAACTGTTGCCTCGTGGGCCAGGATGGTGCGATCCTCCTCGATCTCGATATAGGGGATGGTATCACTGGCAGAATGCTCATCCAGAATGAGCGCATCACAGTTGACGTTGATCTTGGAGTTGGTTGCTCCTGGGGCAACTTTTGCCAGGCCACGATAGGTGGTTTTACCACCGTTTTTGCTTACCGACTTGTTGGTAATGCGGCTGGTCGTATCTGGCGCAATATGGACCATTTTGGCGCCGGCATCCTGATGCTGCCCGCGACCGGCATAGGCCACACTGAGCACTTCACCGCGTGCGCCCCGACCCATTAAGTAGACCGAAGGATATTTCATCGTCAACCGGCTGCCAATGTTGCCATCGACCCATTCCATCGAGGCATCTTCATACGCCACGGCTCGCTTGGTCACCAGGTTATAAATGTTGTTGGCCCAGTTTTGAATGGTGGTGTAGCGGAATTTGGCGCCCTTCTTAACAATGATTTCGACCACGGCGGAATGCAGTGAGTTGGTGCTATAGATTGGCGCGGTACAGCCTTCGATATAGTGGGCTTCGGCGCCTTCTTCGAGAATAATCAGGGTGCGCTCAAACTGGCCCATATTTTCGGCGTTAATGCGGAAGTATGCCTGCAATGGAATATCGACCTTGACCCCAGCCGGCACGTAGACAAATGAGCCACCCGACCACACGGCTGTATTCAGTGCGGCGTATTTGTTATCCGCCGAAGGGACAACAGTACCGAAGTATTCTTTAAAGATTTCCGGGTACTCACGCAGACCGCTATCCGTATCGAGAAAGATCACGCCTCGGCTGGTCCACTCTTCACGCAGCGAGTGGTAGACCACTTCGCTTTCATACTGGGCGCCGACACCGGCCAGAAACTTGCGCTCGGCTTCGGGAATGCCCAGACGCTCGAAGGTGTCTTTAATCTCCTGTGGTACGGCATCCCAATCGTTCTGGGGGCGTTCACCAGCACGTACAAAGTAGTGGATCTTATCGTAGTCGAGTTCGGCCAGTTCAGCATTGGCCCATGTTCCGGTAATCGGTACGGGCTTTTTGTTGAAGATGTCTAGTGCCTTGAGCCGGCGCTTGAGCATCCATTCTGGCTCACCTTTCATACCCGATATTTCGCGCACCACCTGCTCGTTGAGGCCAGGCGCCGCCTTGAAGATATAACGCTCTTCGTTCCGAAAGCCGTATTTGGTATAATCAAAATCGAGATTTGTTGTTTCTGCAACCATGGTGTCATACTCCTTACTCGTTCTGTATTGCTTCTTACTGGTTCATCTGGACAGGGGTATGGCCTCTTCTGGGTTATCCTGATTCCACCGCACGTTGCAAGACAAGCGTCTTGATCTGGCCGTGGCTATCATAGCCGACCGATGTGAGTGACCAGCCCTCCTGGGCCAGATTGTTGATAAAAATATGCAATGATGGCCCATCTTCCCAATTGGGCAAGTGGTGGTCGTTCACACAGTAGACCATCGGGATATCTTCAATATACTGCACTCCCACGAACACATATTGCCACTGCTCGATCACGACCACTCCTCTTCTAATATATCGGCGACGCCATACAGGCAGACCTTGAGTGCTTTGAGTGAGAGCAGAGCGCACTTCAAGCGCACGGGGCTCTTCTCCAGCGGAATGCCAATCTGTTCTAGCAACTCAGCTTTGCCAAACAGCTTTGCCGCTTCAACCGTCTTGCCTTTGATTTCATCGGTCAAAATCGAGGCTGATGCCTGGCTAATCACGCAACCCTGACCGGAGAAGCGAATATCTTTTACGATATCATTTTCAATCAGCAGATCAAGGCGGATACGGTCACCACACAGCGGGTTATGCTCCTCGTGCGAGACCGTTGGGTGGTCTAGTGCGCCATAGTTACTCGGATACTTAAAGTGCTCTAGCACATGTTCACAGTAAAAATCTTGCATACACGTTCACCTGTTTCGCTCAAGTTCATACCATATGGATTAGCCCAGCAGTTGTTTGACCTTCACCAGACCAGCCACCAGCCGGTCGATCTCCTCCGGAATATTGTAGAGATAAAAACTGGCGCGTGTGGTCGCCGGTACCTGCAGCACCCGATGCAATGGCTGGGTACAGTGATGACCGGCCCGCACAGCAACCCCCTGCGAGTCGAGAAAAGCGGCGATATCATGCGGGTGAACCTTTTCGAGACTAAACGATATGGCTGCCCCGCGCTCTTCAGCCGATGTTGGCCCATGGATGCGCAAACCCGGCACCTGGGACAACTGTTCCAGGGCGTACTGCAACAGCATATGCTCATGGTGATGGATGGTATCCAGACCAATGTTGGACAGATAATCAATGGCTTCACCCAACGCAATGGCTTCGGCAATTGCGGGCGTTCCGGCTTCAAACCGTGCCGGAATATCGGCATAGGTACTTTGCTCTAGCTCAACCACTTTAATCATCGAGCCACCACCCAGAAAGGGCGGCATTGCTTCCAGCAGGTCTCGCCGTGCCCACAGAGCACCGATGCCGGTCGGCCCACACATTTTATGCCCGCTAAAGGCTAGGAAATCAATCCCTAAATCACGCACCTGTGTCGGCATATGAGGAACGCTTTGGGCTCCATCCACCAACATAAGCGCACCAACTGCATGCGCACGTTGTGCAATTTCACTCACC
This sequence comes from Chloroflexaceae bacterium, assembly GCA_012034075.1. Lineage (GTDB taxonomy): Bacteria > Chloroflexota > Chloroflexia > Chloroflexales > Chloroflexaceae > JAAURD01. The sequence continues at coordinate 10,748 of JAAURD010000062.1, forward strand.
GGATTGATTGTGCCTAACACATTGGATTGATGGGTCAGTGCGACCAGGCGTGTTTGTTCGGTCAGCAAACGATCCAGGTCATCCAGCACCAGGCGACCCTGACCATCAATGGTGAGATAATCCAGATGCGCACCAGTCTGCTGCGCCAGCATTTGCCAGGGTACCAGGTTTGAATGATGCTCCATGATGGTAAGCAAGATGCGGTCACCAGCTTTGACATTGGCCCGCCCCCACGCATACGCTACCAGGTTGATCGCTTCGGTGGCGTTACGCGTAAAGACAATCTCGCGTGGACTGGTAGCACCCACAAAGCGAGCCACTTTCCCCCGTGCTCGTTCATACGCAAACGTTGCCTCTTCGCTAAATTTATACACCCCCCGATGCACGTTGGCATGATACCGGCGGTAATAGTCTTCCAGACACTCAATGACTTGGCGCGGACGCTGCGACGATGCGCCGGAGTCAAGGAATGCGACTAAAAACTGATTGACCTCCTGATGCAAAATCGGGAAGTCTCGCCGAATCGCCAGCACATCAAATATCGGGAATGTTTCAGTTGCTACCATACACGCCTTCTTCTTTGCTATTCAAAACCCATTGCGAGTGACCAGCACAACACTGCTAAATCTTCGCCTCAATCAATGCCGTCAGCCGTTCGCGCAGATCATCGGCGGGCAATGCCTGCAAGGCCGGGTCAAAAAAGCCCATCACAATCAGTCGCCGCGCTTCTTCCTGGCTCATCCCGCGTGACTGCATGTAGAACAAATGCTCATCTTCAATCTGGCCGCTGGTACTGGCATGGCCGGCTTTGGCGACATCATTGGTGTCAATCTTCAGCCCCGGTATCGAGTCGCTGCGAGCTTTGGGTGTCAGGTGAATAGCATGCTCTTCCAGCCGTGTACTGGTTGCCCGCGACTCATGTTCAATCTTAATCATACCATCAAAAACACTATAGCCTTCACCGCTCACAACCGTTTTAAAGTCCATCAGGCTGTTGGTATTGCTCCCAATATGGCGCAACCACGGCGCCGTGAGCAGGTGTTGCTGCTGGTTGGCAAAGGTAGCGCCCAGCCAGTTAATGGCACTGCCATCGCCTTGCATCCGCGATTCAGCTTCGATATGCTGCACCTTTCCGCCCAACGATAGCGAAACCCACTCACCGGCGGCATCGCGGTCGAGCACAATCATCTGGCTACCCAGATGGTGTATGCCCTGGCCCCAGGTTTGCACACTGGCATAGCGGATATGGCTGCCTGGCCCGACAAAGATTTCGGTTGTTGGCCCGGCTAGCGCTGGCTGATCGAGATCTGGCGAGGTATACTCTTCGATCAGGTTCAGCTGGGCATGTGCTTCCAGGATGACGAGCGAATAGGGAAAGATGGCTCGGCTGCCATCTGCGAGTTGGTAGGTGACTCGCAACGGTGCGGCAACCTCTACCCCGCGTGGCACGTAGAGCAGCATGCCATCTTGCCACAGCGCAGCACGCAATGCACTGAATTTATGGCTCATCGGGTCAATCGCCTTGCCCAGATACTGTCGCACCAGCGCCTCATGGCTTTTGGTTGCGGCCAGCAGCGGCATCATCACAACGCCCTGGCGGGTGACCGCATCATCGGCCAGAATGCTGGTGCCCTGTATGCCGCTTAGCGGTGCAATCGTCTCTGGTTGGAGTTGTGTTAAGTCGGTGCGCCGCCATACTGGTGGGAGTGCCTGCGCAAAAAAGGTCCATGCTGCCAGTCGTTGCTCGGTTAACCAGCCCGGTTCACCAGCTGACTGGCTCATGGCGCTGATGTCGTCAGCGCCCAATGCCCCCAGGCCCGGCAATCCATTGGTTGAACGAAAGAGCGTATCAGGCATGGGTTGTCACTTCCTCCCGGATCCAATCGTACCCCTTCTCTTCGAGCGCCAGTGCCAGTTCTGGCCCACCGCTACGCACCACCCGTCCTTCCATCATAATCGACACGACATCGGGTTTGATATAGTTGAGCAAGCGTTGATAGTGGGTAATAACCAGGACACCCATACCCGGATTCATCAACGCATTGACCCCATTGGCAACAATCTTTAGTGCATCAATATCCAGCCCTGAGTCGGTTTCATCCATCACGGCCATACTTGGTTTCAGCATCGCCATCTGCAAAATTTCCAGGCGTTTCTTTTCACCACCGCTAAACCCATCGTTGAGATAACGCCGCGCAAAATCTTCGCTCATTTCCAGTTGGCGCATATGCTCACGCAGCAGTTTGCGAAACTCCGCGACCGACATGGCGGTCTCTTTGGGGTCTTTGCCCTCTTCGGCGCGATGGGCATTGATAGCCGAACGCAAAAAGTTGTTGACGGTCAGACCAGGAATGGATACAGGATATTGAAATGCCAGGAAGAGACCGAGCTTACTCCGCTCATCGACATCTAATTCCAGTACATTCTGGCCCTTATACCAGATTTCGCCATCGGTTACTTCATAGCCAGGGTGGCCGGCGATGGAATAAGCCAGTGTGCTTTTGCCGCTGCCGTTGGGCCCCATAATGGCATGAATGGTGCCTTGCTGTACGGTCAGATCAACACCTTTCAGGATCTCCTTTTCACCAATACGCACACGCAACTGTTTAATAATCAGATCGTTACTCATACACTCCTCTATCATATCACCAGAAGGAATCAATGCCTCGTTTGTCTTCCCTATCGGCACAGGGTTCCAGCAACCCAGACCATCACACACTCACGGGTGCTGCCTCACGCCGCCGAATCAGGGGTATCAACAATAAAACTACACTGGTGGTGGCCCTGACGGATCGATTGCTTCAAGGTGACTTTCTGGCCCAGCACCTGCTCGACCATCTGCCGATCCATGGTACAGACATGTTCATGTTCCTGAGCTACATCCAGATAGGGACATGAGAAGATATGAATACCTATCCCCTCTGCCTCTACTTCAGATGGTACGCCCCGTTGCTCAAGCAGGGTACGGAGTTGCGCCAGTCGCCCGGCAATACCCTCTTCTTGAATGTTTCCTGCATATTCGTGGGCAATTCGCCGGCTCACCCGTTCCAGCAATTGCTCCACTTTATTGGGACCCTCACCAGCAGCAATTTCTTGTAATAACAGGTTTATCAACACATCATACTGCTTTGGAAAGAGATCATGCGCTTTGTCGGTTAATGTATAGACCAATCGTGGCCGACCCGGTCCAGAACGCATGGTTCTTGTTGCTATCAAGCCATAGAGTTGTAAATTGGCGAGGTGTTCACGTACCGCGGTTGTACTCACCTCCAGGACATCCTCTAATTGCTTAATCGTTACCTCACCATGGCGTTGTAGATACTGCAAGATAATGCTGGCCGGGCTGGCATTGCGAAATCCAGGTAACTCCATAGAGCACTCCTTTGTGTGATGTCGTTACGTAGTATACCAACACTGGTGGATTTTGTCAAAAAAAACAGGAAAAACCGTTAAAACTCGCTCATTGTCCGCTTTTTGTCCTGTTTTCGTCAATCATTTTTCGCATTTCCGGTTATAATGAACAACAGATAAAAAATGTTCCTATGCGTAACGCGAAGCAATTCGTGTTGTAAACCGGTGTCTACGTGCCTTGCAATGGTGGAAACAAACCGCTATAACAGAGGATCAGGTACGTTGTTTTCGAGACCAATCCATATTGGGCGCAATGTATTGCGCTTTTCCGTACACCAAAGAAGGAACGCAAGATGACAACTGCAGAACAAAGCATTGTGGCATTGCAAGCAGAAAATCAGCGACTGCAGGAGCAGGTAGCGTCATTGCAGGAGCAGGTGGCGTCGTTGACACTGGAACGGGATGACGCTCGTGCCGGGTATCAATGGATGCGTGGGGTGTTGATACAATCGCCTACGCCGATTTTTCTGCTGCGGGGTGAACATATGGTGTATGAATTGGCGAACCCGGCATACCTGAAGATGGTGCAAAAGACCGATGTTCTGGGTAAATCGGTCTGCGAGGTCTTTCCTGAATTAGAAGGACAGGGTTATTTTGAAACGCTCGAGGCTATTCGTAGCAGTGGGCAGGAGTTGATACAGCCGGAATTTCCAGCCTGGATCGATCGAGATGGAAGCGGGAGACTGGAACAGGGTTGGTTTCATCTGGTCTATCAGCCCATACGGAATGTGCAAGGGGCAATCGATGGCATTTTGCATGTTGTGGTGGAGGTGACTGACCAGGTACGAGCACGCCAGCAGGCAGAGCAGCTAAACGATGCGCTTGAGCAAAATCGTCAGCTGCTTCAGGATATTGTCGATCATTCTCCATCGGTGATTGCGGTGAAAGATGTGCATGGTCAGGTGTTACTGGCAAATCAGGCGTTTGCTACACTGGCTTATCTGGATCCAACCGGTCTGATGGCTCAAGTTGGTGATGATCATCGAACGGTTGCAACAGTTGAGCAAATGAGCATGCTGGAACAACAGGTGCTGAACAATGATCTACCAGTGCGAACGGAGGAACAGGTTCAGACAGGGCAAACAACACTGGTGTATGATACGGTGCGATTCCCCATCCGCAATGAACAGGGTGCGATCTATGCCGTGGGGATGATCGCGACGGACATAACGCAGCGCTGGCAATATGAGGAGACGATCCGGGAGAGTGAGCGCCGGCTGGCCGAAACGCAGCGTATTGCTCAGTTGGGGAGCTGGGCCTATGATCTCCATACGCATTCTCTTGTATGGTCGGATGAAACGTTTGTGGTTGTAGGCTTGCCTATCAGTGATATATCGCCAACGATTGAGGAGTATATGCATACGGTTCATCCGGAAGATCGTGTGCGGTTGGAGCAGACCCTGGAATGGGCATTGACCGAACAGCAACCCTATGAGCTTGAACTGCGCCATCTCCGGCCAGATGGTTCGTATAATGTGACACTCACCCGTGGACAGCCGGTCTTTAAAGATGGACAGATTGTGCAGTTTGTCGGTTCGGTTTTGGATATTACTGAACGCAAGCAGATGGAAATGCAGTTGCGTGAGAGCGAGGCACGCTATCGCATGCTGGTGGATTATTCACTGCAGGGGATGCTGGTGTTTCAAGATTGGCGGGTGGTGTATGCCAACCCGGCCGCGTTGCACATCACCGGGTATACCCTGGAGGAACTGTTAGTAATGTCAGCCGAGGAGATCGATGGCTTGATCTATCCCGATGATCTACCCATGGTGCTGCGGTATCGCGGGTTGCGCCTATCGGGTGAACCAGCACCGGCGCGGTATGAATTTCGCACGATACGCAAAGATGGCGAGCTTCGCTGGTTGGAAAGCTTTAATGTTGTGATTGAATATGAACAGCGTATGGCTGTACAGATGACCTATATTGATATTACTGAGCGCAAACAAGCAGATGAACGCATTAAGCAGATGAATGCCCATCTGGCCCGCTCAGCCGCCGATATGGAGCGCCTGACGCGCATGAGCAGTACGTTGCAGCGGGCATCATCACGGGCAGTGATGTTGGAAGCCGTGGGTCCGTTTTTGGGTGAGTTATTTTCGGAGCAATCGGGAGCGCTGTATCTCATCTCTGGTCCTACTGGAACCTTTGAATGTGTCACCACCTGGGGCGATGAGTCTGTCCTGTCGGCACTGCTGCCTGAGCATGAGTTGCAGATACTCTTTGAATCGAAGCGGGATCAGCCAGTTTTGTTCACCTATGATTCGTGCCAACGTTTCTGCCAGCGGTCAGATTGTTCCGATCATACCCCTTGCTGCTGCGTTCCAATCTACGCTGAGGATGGTCCGCTGGGTATGTTGCATATCAGTCGGTTGTCGAGTCCCTCACTGGCAATCTATGAACAGCAGATGTTACTGGCGACGGTAGCGGCTGATTTAATTGGCCTGGCGTTAGCCAATATGCAGTTGCGCGAAGATTTGCACCATCAGTCGATTCATGATCCATTGACTGGCCTGTATAACCGGCGCTATCTCAATGAAGTGCTGCCATATGAATTAGAACGAGGACATTCCCATGGTCAACCTGTGAGCCTGTTACTGCTCGATATTGATTATTTTAAGCGTGTCAATGACACGTATGGACATCAGGTCGGTGATGCAGTGCTGCGCGAGGTTGGCGTGTTGTTGCGTCAGCAAACGCATGGAGATGCTCTGGTAGGCCGGTATGGTGGCGAGGAAATGATTCTGGTGCTGCCAGACACGTCTCAGGAGCAGGCATTGGCGTATGCCGAGGAGTTGCGTGAGCGGTTACAACAGTGTACTGGGAGCTACCGAGGGCAGGCGTTACCCCATTTTACGGTTTCGATAGGGGTGGCCGAGTCACAGCATCATGGGGCAACAGCTGAGCTGCTGATTGCAGCCGCTGATGGAGCATTGTATAAGGCCAAGGCAACGGGCCGCAATCGAGTATGTAGAGCGGAGTAAAACAAATATTTGGGCATACACAACGCTGGTATTGGGTATATCGATATTCTTGGATATTCACCGTTTTCCAGGTCACCAGAGATATGAAAGCACCAGATTCACCTCTTGCATATTTCTTGTTTCGTGGTATACTGCAACAGTACGCTTAACATACTACCCAGTATGATCTGTAACAGAAGTCGTTTCTGTCCCCCGGTCACATAATAAGGTATCTTCGCTCATAACGGGTATCCTTCGCACTGTTGGATGTATGTCTATGCGAACATAGGTTATGGTAGTGGCATATTAAGGCAACACCATAGGTTTGTACCTGCGCCGCGAGCGTAGAGGAGAAGAACGGATATGCTTAAGAAATTGTTTGTCGGAAGCCTGGCATGGAGTATCGAAGATACTGATTTGGAAGCGGTGTTTCGTGATCATGGGACGGTGCAGAGTGCTCGTGTCATTACAGACCGGGACACTGGTCGTTCACGTGGTTTTGGGTTTGTTGAAATTGAAACGGATGATCTGGCTGCGCTTATCCGTGCAACTGATGGGCAGGAAGTGGCAGGGCGTGCTATTCGGGTAAATGAGGCCGAAGAGCGCTCAGCCGGACGGGGTGGTTCTGGTGGCAGTCGTGGTGGTTCGAGCAACAACCGCCGAGGTGGTGGTTATAGCCGGCGCGATCGCTACTAAATCTGACCAATTAACCCCTGTATCATAGCGTATTGACGAGCGGCGATGGTATCCTGGTGATACCCGCCGTTTTGTGTGTTGTGCCGATATTCCCGGCAGACAGTCCAGGCTATGGCTGTGTCAGCAACCGACTGATGCTGATGCATCCCACGGTACGTCGTAATTGCCCAAAACCCTGCCGGGATAATCCCCTGACTATTGGTATAATACTATCAAGGAACAGCAGCAACATCCAAAGGTTGTTATCGTTATGAAACAAGATTTCACCGGTAAAACCCTGGGCCGCTACCAGGTGCTTGAACAACTGGGACGTGGGGGTATGGCCGAAGTCTATCGCGCCTATCAACCCGGTCTCAACCGCTATGTTGCCATCAAAATCATTTATCCGCATCTGGCCCAGAATCCTGCGCTGCTTGAGCGTTTTGGTCGCGAAGCACGTGCGGTTGCAGCGCTGAATCATCCCAACATTGTGCAGGTTTACGATTTGATGTCCATGACCAAATTGCCTTTATGGTCATGGAATTTCTCAGCGGTCCAACGTTGAAGACCGTACTTACTACTGTAGTACCTCAATCCGGCCCTTTATCCCTGCCTATCGTGATCAATATCATGAGCCAGATTGCCGATGCGTTGGATTATGCCCATTGCGAAGGCCTGGTTCACCGCGATGTCAAGCCAGCGAATGTGATGCTGCGACCACCGCGACCACGCAGTAGCACGGGGAGCCTGCCCCCTGGTACTGCTCCAACCGTTGCAGAGACACCAGATGCGTTGTTTCAACTGGTTCAGAATCTCGGTTCGTCGGATGTGGTGCTGACCGACTTTGGGGTTGCACGAATTGTTAACGATACCAACCAGCACACCGTGACCGGTACGATTTTGGGTTCACCTGCGTATATGTCACCCGAACAGGGCGCGGTGAGCACGTCGATAGTCGATCTGATATCTATTCGCTCGGCGTGGTCTTTTACGAGATGGTCACTGGACGTGTTCCCTTTGATGCCGATACGCCCTTTGCGATTGTGCTGAAACATATCAATGAACCTTTACCCCCGCCACGCCAGTACTGTGCGGATTTGCCGGAGAATATTGAACGTCTGTTGCTCAAATCGCTTGCCAAGAACCCCGACGACCGTTTCCAGACGGCTGAGGAATTTAGCAAGGCATTGCGGCAGCATGCGCTCGCTGATAGGACGCCCACGTCTATCAGTACCAGTGCGGCGAGGGCAACCCCAATGCCTCCTGCTCAGGAGACGCGCGTTGTACCTGATACGAGCGATGCGAGTCAGCCTGTGCGTGTGGCACCGTTGCCAGAAACACCGGGTAGCAAAAAGGGGCTGCCCCGCTGGCTCATGGTGGTTGGCGGTCTTTTTCTGTTCGTGTGTCTCTGCTTCGGCATGCTGGTGGTGATTGGTCGCAACAGTGAACCGCAAGCCGATGCAAATACAACCGTTCCGACTGTGGTCCAGGAGGAACAACCACCGGCGCCGGAGCAGCCAGCGCCCGATGATGATGAGGACGCCCACCCCAATGACGAAGCGGCAACGGTAGCAGCAGCCCTGGCTACTGGTCAGGAACGCTGCCCACCGCTTGATTGTCCTGATCCAGAAGGGGCGATCACTGCCTATAACCAGGCGCTGGAAACCCACCCAGAGAATACGCAATTGCTGGCAGCTCGTGGACGCGCCTATCTTTTGCTTGATGCACACACCCATGCTGAAGATGCATGGGAAGATAGCGAGCAGGCCCTGGAACATGATCCAGAGAATGCACTGGCTCATCTGGTACGTGGACGTGTTCTTGAGATACAGAGCTGGGAGGACGAGGATAGTGATCCCAAAAAGGTTCTTGCCGACTACGACCGTGCGATCCAATATAACCCTGATCTTATCGAAGCGCATCTGGCACGTGCGGCCTTTCTCGGCAATGAGGAGGGTCTGGGGAACATCAACCGTGTACTGGAAGACGTGCCAGGCCACCCGTATGCACTCATGGTGCGAGCCGGTATCTATCGGCAGATGGAGCGTTTTGACGATGCGATCGATGATTACGCAACGATTCTGGCTACGGATACACGCAATGAAGCGGCTCGTCTGGAACGATCACTCCTATTTGCGCAACTCAGGAACTGGGAAGAGGCCAAAAAGGATATCAGCATCCTGATCGATCTAGCACCTGACGATGGGACATACCGTATGTTCCGTGGATTTATGGCACTGGTAAGCGGCCAGCCTGAAGATGCATTAAACGACTTTCAAGCAGCTCTGGATCTCGAAGGTGATGAATATGTGCCAGCTCGTTATGGTCAGGGCGTTGCTCGGCTCAGGCTGAACCAAGCCGATCAGGCGCTTGATGATCTAGAATTTGCGGCCGACCATGAAGATGATCTGTATATGATCTATGATCTCTTTTTGATGGGTATACGACGATCAACATCAATCTGGCGCGTGCTCTCTTTGAAGTAGGCGACATTGAAGGGGCTAGCGAGGCAATTGATGCAGCTGTTGAGGCCAATCCCGATTGGTATCAACCTTATGCTCTGCGTGCTGCACTCCTTGCGCAGCAAGGGGATATTGCCAGCGCTCGCGAAGCTTTACGCCAGGCACTGGAATTGGCCAAAGAACCCGAACAACGTGCCGAAATACAAGAACAGTTGCAAAACCTGCGACAAACGGATTCGTAATAGAACGAATCTGGAAAGCGAGCGAAACTATGGCCGAATCGCCGTATGACTTGATTAGCCTGGAACACCAGCAGGGTATGTTTGTTAACAGTATATCGATTATGACGGCTATTAGCCATCAGATCGAGGATATTGTGCTGAAACACCAGCTAGCGGTGGATCTCTTTGCCGGCTTTCAGCGCTTCTCTACCTTTGCTCGTCAGCAAAAGCGCTATGAACAACTGGCACAAATCTGTCGCCGGATCTTTATCTGGGGTATTCCCGATGTTGAACCACCAGTTCTTCCACGTGTCAACTACATTCATGTCTCTGAGACGATGGAGATTGCACGTGAATGGTTTCTGATTGTTGAATCGCCCGATTTTTTCACTGCGCTTCTGGCTCAAGAGCGTACATATGACATGAACATAACTCAAAAAGAACGCCTGTTTGAAGGTATCTGGACCTACGATGCCAGTCTGGTCAGTCAATCGGCAGCTCTGAGCCTGGATATGCTTAATCAACCCTATTATGCGATAGCACAGCGCAATTATGAATCTCAGGGACGCTATATGGCGCAGATCTTTGGCAATCTCATGGAGCGCAACCGGAGCGAGCAAGGCGATACTACCAGTCGGGTCATGGTGGCCCATCGTAATGCGCTGTTGTCTTCGGGCCTGGCATCCAGTGAAACGCCCATGATCTTGCTGGATACGAGCAAATGCGTGATTGCGGCGAGCGATATTGCCTGTGCCTTGCTCAACACCACCCTGGCGGAAATGATTGGTCAGTCCATTTCCAAGGTTGGGGATGGTCTGTTTGCGCATCGTGATCCCACCCGTGTGGCAGCGCCGCTGATGGCTCTGCTCACCCTTTCAGAGACAATGCTGTTATCGGCCACAAGCAGAAGTATTACCGATACCGATGGTCAGCCGATTGGTTGGATGGTCACACTGCATCATACGACCCATCGCCCACCGCCCGAGCGACAACGCTCGCTTCCGCTCCGCCCATTGTTGGAACCGACCTGTACCACGCTTGAACAACACCTTCTGGCGCTCCCATCGCTTGTCTCGCGCCCTGCGCTGCATCAGCGTGCGCTTGACCGTACTCGTCAGGTGCTCAAACAACTACAAGCGCAGATTCGCCGCTTTGCCTTGCTCAATGATATTGAGTCACAATCAGACATGCTGATTGAGACAATGACACCGCAGGCATTGATTGAACCGATATTGGTCTCAGCCCGTATTGCTGCCCGCAAACAGGGAATTACTTTGACGAGCGATCTGCAAGAAGCCCCATCATCAATGCGTTGTCATCCCGATTATGTACGGATTGCCTTGCATGAACTGATCGATAACCTTTTACGCCATGCAGCCGATTGTAAGAAGGCTGCGCTTGTTGTCACGCGTGAACCAGGGTACATCTGCCTGGCGGTAGAAGATGATGGCTGTGGGATCGATGCTGAACAGCAGCAACGTCTGTTTCAAGCCCGAGGCAAAACCACGTCAGAATCTGCTGATGATTCTGGAACAGAACAAGCCGGTCTGGGTCTTGAGCTTGTGCGGGCGGTGATGCGTATGCACGGGGGCTATCTTCGGCTGAAGAGCCAACGTGGCCAGGGGAGTTCTTTTATGCTACTGCTACCTAATTCTTGATACCAGATATGCTTGATGAGCATTATCGGTCACGTTCTAGCACAAAGGTAGCAACGTCACTCAAAATCTGATGTGGCTCACTCTCTGGAAAGATATTGAGATAGGTGAGCGCACGGTCAATGAGGGAACGTGCGGCTTCACGTGAGGGTTCAATACCATAGCGTTTGACACGCCCAATGGCCCATTGGATCTCGTCTTCGTCTTGTGTATCAACCACTGCTGCGAGGCGTTCATCCTGCGTCGCAGCTACGGCATAGATCAATGGCAGGGTAATAATGCCACGGCGCATATCACTGCCCGCAGGTTTTCCCAGTGTCTGCTCATCGCCGACAAAATCGAGAATATCATCGACGACCTGAAATGCGAGACCAAGATCATTGCCAAAGCACTCCATGGCATTGATCTGCTCGTCTGTACCACCGCCACTTGCCATGCCCGCTTTGCAGGCGGAGGCAAACAGGGCTGCTGTTTTACAGCCAATTTTGTAGTAGTACTGCTCCAAAGCCGTTTCCAGCGGTGTCGTGGTCATCACTGGGGAGAGCTCGCCTTCACAGATCGTCATCGCTGCATGGGCAAAGTAGGTGATGATCCGTGGATCGGGCGAAAGGGCCATTTCTGCTGCCGCCAGAGCAAAAAAGTAATCGCCTACCAGAAGCGCCACGCCATGGTCCCAGCGCGTATGAACGGTTACAACCCCACGACGGCGTTCAGCCTCGTCAACCAGATCGTCATGAACCAGCGAGGCCGTATGAATAAGCTCCACGGCGATGGCCGCATGCACGGCACTGGCCGGCTCATTTTGCCCAAAACGGGCGCATACTAGCGCAAGCAAAGCGCGTAGACGCTTGCCGCCAGAATTGAGCAAATACCGACCAGCCACGTTCATGACGGCTGAGTGCGACTTAATGCGCTCAAGAATCAGCTGTTCAACGTGTTGCAGGTCAGCTTGTAGAGCAGGAGATAATACTAATTGTTTCATCGTTCCGAGCGGTTACCAGACCTGCAATAGTGAAAGGTCACACCAATGTTTCCTGACTATCAATCTGGCTGGTGTAGAAGCAAGCATAGCATACCTGAGAAACCATGTCAACATCGTGTGAAAGTGAACATAAAAAGATAAAAAGCGATCTTATTGAGCCTGACAACGCTGTTCCCAGGCCCATCGACCAAGCGGTGCAAACTGTACAACTTGATATTCGGGGTGCCATTCAAGGCGACCACGTTCAAAATATTGGACCGTCATGGAAATACCACCGATGTCTTCGACCATTTCTGGCGAAATGGCAGCTCCCAGGCGCCATGGTCCCAACAGATTTTCGTAAAACGTCCAGAACGCGCCGCGCACGCTGTAGCCGGTTTCGGGGAAGTACCGTCCTTCTGGGGTGGTGCCTGGTGGCAACGGTTCGGGGGGCGGAAACTCACGTCCTTCCGCGGCGCGCCGACCGACTTCCATCGGGTGAACGGCTAGCATGGTGCGCTGCTCAATGGGCAACTCACCGAACTCGGGTAGTTCATCGGCATCGGCATCGAGTTCGAATGTCAAAGACGCGCGCCCAGGCATTTACGCCGAGCGCGATCTCAGAAACTGGCGTACAGCTTGAACGCCTTGCCGAAGCCCGCCCGCTCGATCGCCCGCCGGGCGCCGGTC
>JAAURD010000324.1 GCA_012034075.1 Chloroflexaceae bacterium
CCGACCGACGAGCCGACCGAAGAGCCGACCGACGAGCCAACCGACGAGCCGACCGATGAACCCACTTCACCGCCCGACGATGACGATGATGACGACGATGACGGCGGCGGCGGTGGCGGCGGCGGCGGCCCCAGCGGTGAAGTGGCTATTGAGAAACGAGCAAGCACGAGTGTTGCCAATCCGGGTGACACCGTGGAATTTAGCATCACCGTGACCAACCTTGAGGGGCGTACCAACGACGTTGTCATGACCGATACGTTTCATGAGTGCCTCAGCATTCTGGGTGCTACCACATCGTGGGGCGATCTGCGCATTATCGGGCGAACCGTGACAGTTGAAATGGGCGATTTGTTTGAAGGCGATCAGGTCACCATCAGCATTGTTGCCCAGGTACAATGCATGCCCGACTCCGGCAAAATCATGAACATTGCCAGAGTCACGACCAGCACCAACAGCGACAACCCGGACAATAACACCTCTGCTGTCATTATTCGACCATCAGATGGCACCGGCACGGTACCCGGTGTAGGCACACCCACAGCCGTAGGCACGCCCGTCTTTCCGCTCACGCCGACCGCAACGCTGGCCTTTATCCCAACCGTCATGCCCACCAGCAACCTGACGCCTATCCCTGCCGCCAGCCCCACCCCAGAGGCCACCGCGACAGTCCCGATTCCCACCAGCCTGCCCGATACCGGTGGCGAATTTTGCCAGGGCTGCCGCTCATTGCCCGGGGTGTTGCAACGCACCGGAGCAAGCTGGCTGCAAGCAGGCATGGAGCTGTACGTTCAGGCACGTTAAATAGTCACCCCTCATCCCTGAATGCGGATATCCGACCCTGTAGAGGCGCAGCTTGCTACACCCCTACAGGGTCGGTACGTGGCATAAGGTTCGGGTATGAGGGGTCGATCCCGAAGAACGCTTCTCTGTGCCTCCGTGGTGAACCGGGGTTTTCTTTCTTATGGGGCGCATCCTGTACATCCGGCAGGAATTGTATCAGCAAGCGTGTGTTTTGGGAGATATCATCACCCGGTTGCGTCCGCTCTGTTTCGCCTGGTACAGCGCCTGGTCGGCGGCTTTGATCAGGGCATCGGCAGTAGTGCCATGCACAGGGAAGACTGCTACGCCCAATGACGATGTGACTGCACCGAGCGGTTGCTCTTGATGCACCACCATCAGCATCTCAATACCAATGCGAAGCTCCTCGGCGCGTTTCCAGGCATTTTCGAGTGATGCGCACGGCAGCACCACTGTGAATTCCTCACCGCCATAGCGACAGGCAATATCGTCGCCGCGCGTGTTGTGCTGCAGAAACGCACCTATTGCTCGCAGCAACGTGTCACCTGCGTCATGACCATAGGTGTCATTGAATCGCTTGAAGTGGTCAATATCCATCATAATGACACTGACTGCATCGTTCTGCCGCTCAGCGCGTTGCAGTTCGCGAGGTAGCGTCTCATCCAAATAGCGACGATTGTACAGCCCTGTAAGCGCATCCCGAGTGGCCTGGTGTTGGAGTTGTTCCCTCATGGTCAGATTGGTTAACGCCAACGCAATCTGCCGCGCCACGCTGTCGGCCAGCTGTCGCCAGTGCGCCATCGTTTCCTCCGTTATCGACGTGCTATGGTACAGATGTAACAGACCCAGCGTCTCTCCGCGTACCAACAGCGGCACACACAACCCAGCAGCAGCTACCCTGTCGTTGAGGTGAGCACAAAATGTGTCATGTGCCTGCGAAAGAACCACCTGATGGCTACACAACGCCCGGCACGTCTGTTGCTCAAGGACCAGGGCAGCAAGCGGCGATGCCCCCCAGATTGCAACCGCATCGTACTGCGTGGTGTCATCGCGTCGAATATACAGCACACCGGCCTGCCCAGGAAACAATTCGGCAGCAATCACACGGATGACTTCATAGGCATGATCCACGCCCAGACAACCCTGTAAGCTATCACTCATCTGGTTCAGCAGCATCACTTCACGGTTGTGTTGCCGCAGATCCTCGTTGATCTGCTGCAACTGGTCATTAGCACGCTGAAGTTGAACTTCAGCCAGTTTACGCTCGGTGATGTCGAGCATCGCGCCGCTCAAGAAAATGGGCTGCTCGTACTCATTACAGATAATATCACCAAGAGAATGTACCCAGCGGATGGTTCCATCGGGACGTACAATCCGTTTTTCGAGATTGTAGGTTGTGTGCTGTTTCATCACTTGCTGCACATGGTCCATTGCAACTGCACGGTCGTCCGGATGGATGACCTGCAAGCCGCATTCCATAGTCGGTTCAAATGTACCAGGTTCAAACCCACAGATACGGAAGAACTCGTCTGACCAGATAGTCTGACCAGTGATGAGATCAAGCTCCCAACTGCCCAGATGGGCAATTTTTTCGGCTCGTACCAGCCGTAACTGGCTGGTACGCAGCTGCTCTTCTATCTGTTTGCGTGCTGTAATATCAGTGGAAATACCACATGTGCCAGTTAGATGGCCGTCTTCATCGAAAAGCGGAAACTTGATGGATAGGTAGGTATAGCGCGTTCCATCATTGGTAATACCATGTTCTTCCTGGGTTATTGTCTGCTGTGTCTGTTGCACCTGCCGATCGACAGACCAGTGATGGGAAGCAACCTCCGGTGGGTGTAAGTCAAAATCGGTTTTGCCGAGCAGTTCCTCTTTAGGAACGCGGAACAGGCGCTCAAGTGCTGCATTTGCCAGTGTAATCCGTCCCTGCAAGTCTTTAGCAAAGATCAAAACAGGTGCGTGATCGAGTACCCCTTGCAGCAAGGCACGGTTGGCAGCGAGTTTTTCCGCGATCTGCTGCCTTTCTGTTATTTCAGCCTGCAATTGTTCGTTTGCATGCATCAGTTCGGTGGTGCGATCAATCACCCGCTGCTCAAGCTCTGCGTTGAGGTCCTGCAATGCTCTCTGGGTTGTGTGAAGTTGACACAGGCTTTGATTCAGAAAACCCACAGTTCTTCCAACAATTGCACATAATAATCCACTTATAATTACTTGTGAAAACCAGTAGCTGAACAGAAAGCCCGGAACAAGGTCAGGAATTTCAGGAGAAGGAACAATCAGACCGATCACAAATGTATAACTAATCAAACCCGTGCTTACCAGCGATAGCGCCCAGATAAGCCATGCGGTGCGCTGTTTGAGGAGCAATGCTGCCAGCACAATGAGTATCAGATAGAATATCCGCCCGGTTCCTACTAATCCAGTTGCCAGAAACCAGATGGTTGCCGCCATATAAAATGTTCCAAGGAGCACACCGACTCGCAGGTGAAACCCAATCTGAGATACAAAAGTAACAAGGGCAATGAGTCCGAACAAGACCAGAAGTACGAAAATCCTCCAGTATTCGTGGGTTATAATCAGGTTAATTCCACTATTAAGAACGACAATTGGTAGGGCCGCAAAGAAGATGATACGCGTGATCAGCATCAGAATCGTGTCACGCCAATTAAGCATCGTTTGCCTAACCGGTTCGTTGCTATGGGTTATTACAGGAGTCATAAACAATTCCTTCATAGAAAGCGGGTGAACACTCCGGACAGAGCTCTATCGAGAGCAGCACTTGTCGCTCACTGTTTGAGGCGGTTGAGCATAGCCGGTTTTGCTTGTTCCTCGATCAGCGAAAGAATTTGACTGAGATTGCCTTACCGTCGTATCTTTATTACCAATGGTCAGGCATGCAAGGATGTAAGGTTTTCCCATGCATTCAAGAGACACTTAGATTTGCTATTACAAAATGGCTATTATAAAGTATACCACATGTGTTAAGCACACACAATCCCTCTAGTCTAAAAAGTTACCCACCACCGATAGTCCAATGGTAGCAGCGGTATCTTGATATTGGTATCATACCGCATCAGAAAGCGGAAAATCCCTTACCAGGAGGAGGACGGTTTTACCGCATCAGAAAGCGATCTGTCAAAAAAACCTACCCCTGTGAGACTCCCCTCTCCGCCCTTGGGCCGGCCGTGCGGCCTGCAGCCGGCCGTGCGGGCCTGCGACTCCAACGCTGAGATCGCTTCAACGCTTGCATTTCGCCCGTTCTCTGCTATACTCTCTACCAGCGCGTGCAAACAAGCCAACCCGGAGAAACAACCATGAACCGCAAACTCATTGAAGTCGCCTTAC
>JAAURD010000063.1 GCA_012034075.1 Chloroflexaceae bacterium
TGGTACAAGGCGAAGCGGAAACTGGCACGGCTGCATCTGCGCATTGCCAACCTGCGGGCAGATGCCACGCACAAGCTGACCACCCGTTTGGCAGCAAAAGCCTCCACGATTGCCCTGGAAACGCTCAACGTCGCAGGAATGCTGAAGAATCGGCGGTTGTCGCGTGCCATTGCAGATGCATCGTTCAGCGAAATCGTGCGACAACTGGCATATAAAGCGGTGCAGGTGGTGCGGCTCAACCCGTTTTACCCATCCAGCAAAACGTGCAACGAGTGTGGGCACATCAATTCAGACCTGACGCTGGCAGACCGGGTGTGGGCGTGTCCTGCCTGCGGCGTGGTGCTGGATCGTGATCGCAATGCTGCACGGAACATTCGAGATGAAGGCATGAGGCTTGCTGGTGCCTGAGCACCAGCCGTCCCCGGTAGTGGCTACGTCGGGACGTAAAACGCGCCTGTGGACTGCGTGTCAGACGTTCGCTTGAGAGCGCAGTGCAGGATGAAGCAGGCATTTCAAAAGTGAGTAAGGCGTACTTTCGAGTACATCTGAACACGTAGAAAGTAGCAGAAGACACCATGGCCCATAATCACCAGTCTCAACCAACTCAGCCGCCCCGTCTATTGATCATCACCCACGATGTTGTCGGCAACCGCATGGCCGGACCGGGGATTCGCTCCTGGGAACTGGCCCGTGTTTTGAACCAGTACCAACCGGTGACCCTGATTGCTCCTCAGCCGATTGATCTGCTCTCGCCGCCATTTGCCTGCGGCCACTACATTTGGGGCAATACCGCATCGCTTGAAAGCTGGTTGCGCCAGGCCGATGTCGTGTTTGCCAATGGGCATGTCCTTCAGGCACATCCCCATCTGGCCGATACCCCACAGCCGCTGGCACTTGACCTGTACGACCCGACCTTGCTCGAAAACCTTGAGCTCTTCCGCGATGAGTCGTTGCTGCAACGTCAGGAACGCTATTACTACGACCAGCAGCTGCTCTGGGGGCAGCTCCATGGCGGCGACTTCTTGATCTGTGCGACTGAACGCCAGCGTGATCTCTATATTGGCGCCCTCATGCTCAGTGGACGGATTACGCCTGACTATATCAATACCGATCCACTACTCCACCGCCTCATCGATATTGTGGGCTTTGGGCTGCCTGAAAGCCCACCGGAGCATCGCGAAACCGTGCTCCGGCGGGTCATGCCTCCCATCGGCCCGCAAGACCCGATCATCCTCTGGACCGGTGGCCTTTGGGATTGGATGGACCCAGTCACGCTGGTGCAGGCCATGCCGCAAGTCATCAGTCAGCATCCGCAAGCACGCCTGGTCTTTCTGGCCGGGCCACACCCGGGCAACGAACACCCCATGCGCATGCAACCCGCACCCGCGAGCAGGCCGAAGCGCTTGGCCTGCTCGAGCGCCATATCTTTTTCTACCATGATTGGGTGCCCTACACCTTGCGCGCAAACTTTCTGCTCGAAGCCGACATCGCCGTTTCGCTTCACCGCAACCACCTCGAAACCCGTTATGCCGCGGTCCGTTCACGTATTCTGGATCACCTCTGGGCTGGTCTGCCATCGATTATCACCGAGGGTGACACAGCTGCCGGCATGCTTGAGGCCGCCGGGGCCGCCCTGGTTGTCCCAATGGACGATAGCCATGCACTGGCCCAGGCAATCAATCGCCTGCTCAGCAATCGTTTGCAGGCGGATCAACTCTCGCAGGCCGCACGCAAACTGGCCACAAGCCTCACCTGGCGGCATGTTGCCGGTCCCCTGGTGCGATTCTGCCAGCAGCCCTATCGGACACGTGTCGCGGCCAGCCCACCAGACCCCTCACCCCCGCCCCCGGGTCCACAAGGGATACAGGGAGACGATCCCAGCCCACCACCAGCACCCGAGTCCCTGCTGGCCGCATGCCGCAATGCCGCCGTGCAAGTGCAGGAGCAGACCTGGCAGTTGCACCCACCTGACCCGGCCACGGGGCGATTGGGTCGCCCACGCCAGGTGCTAATCGACCAGACGGTGCGTCCGTTTGTCATGCCGCTGGTTGAGCAGCAGCAGCACCACAATATCGCCGTCTTGCGTTCGATCTATGCGATCAACGAAATCGCCGACCATCGCCGGACATCCACGGGTCTGTCGATTGGCAAGGTCAACCAGCGCCTTGATGAGACCAACCAGCGCATTGTGCCGATCGAGAAGCGTGCCGATCAACTAGAGCAACATATCCGCCGCATCGAACATAACCATCGCGTGCTCTGCCAGCAGCTAGCCGAAGTGGCCGAACAACTGGCGGGACTGGAAGACGCCGATACCCAGCTCTTGCAAACCTTGCTTGCTCGTTCCCCTCACCCCGGCCCTAGGTCCACATAAACACCCTTTAGAGGCACAGCCCGCCGCGCCCCGACAGGGTGGACCGCCCCCGCCCCTGGGTCCACAAGAGACTCAGCAAGACGAGCATGAGGAGCAAAACCGATGACGATAGCCACGCTTATTCTTACCTGGAATGGGGCTGATGTGGTATTGGATTGTCTCCGTACCATCGCGTATCAGCAACACCAGCCCGATATGAACCTGGTTGTTGACAATGCCTCCACGGATGCTACAGTCACCCGCATCCGCCAGCACTTCCCCACGGTTGCACTGATCGAGAACCCCACCAACCTTGGCTTTGCCAGAGGCATGAATATCGGCATCACCGCCTTAAACCGAATGTCAGATCCACCCGATATCGTTGTTCTGCTCAACCAGGATACCCTGCTCGACCCTGAATGCCTGGCCGCCATGGTCGCACCATTGCGTGAAGACCCGAAGATTGCGGCCGTAGGCGGTAAAATTCGCTACCCCGATGGCACGATTCAGCATGCCGGGGCCTACCTTGAGTGGCCTCGTGCGGTTACCCACCATACAGGCTGGCACGAACCCGACACCGGCCAATATGATCAGCCCCGTAGCTGTGATATGGTCACCGCTGCGGCTATCGCGCTGCGGATGGAGGCCCTGCAGACCGTCGGCCTCTTCGATCCTGGTTACAGCCCGGCCTATTATGAAGATGCCGACCTCTGTTGGCGCCTTCGCTATCACGGCTACCAGATTGTCTACCAGCCGGCTGCGGTGCTGACCCATCATGAATCGCTTTCGATCAAAGATGGCACATTACGCAGTAGTTACTATAATCGTGGGCGTTTACGCCTGGTGCTGAAAACCTACCCTTATCAAGATATTATCGCCCCCTTTGCCGAAAGTGAACTGGCTTTTATCCGTACCCATGGCTATGCCATGGAAGCACGCGCCTTGCGTTGGGCCTACCTCGCCACCCTGGGCAACCTGAACGATATTGCTCAGGCACGTCAGGGCCTGCAGCCGGCCTTAACAAGCGAGCAACTCGACGGGTTGGCTCATTTCCTGATCCAATGCAAACAAGAACTCACGCGTACCCTCTACCATCGTGCTCATACAACCCTTTCAGCAGTACGCTTTCATCTCTCATAACACGATTATGCATCATTCACGTCTTTACCAGGTCTCCTATCAGCTGATCGATACACCACCCCGCACCCTCTGGCGCGGTGAGGCGTTGCTCCTGACCCTCACGCTCACCAACCACGGCAACGTCCCCTGGATGAATTTTGGCAACCATCCGGTCAATCTCTCCTACCACTGGCACGATGCCCAGGGGCAACGCGTCGTTGCCGATGGCTTACGCACACCGTTGCCCCACTCGTTGCCCCCCGGCCACAGTATCACGCTTGAAATGCGGGTTGAATCGCCGCCCGCCCCAGGCACCTACCAGCTCCTCATCGACCTGGTGGAGGAGGGGTTTGTCTGGTTTTCGCAGCGCGGCGCGCCACCGCTCACCATTCCGATGACCTATCAGCCTGCCACGGCGCCGCGCATTTGCATCATCAATGGCAACTGCGTGATGTATGATGCGGTGGGCAATCACGTTGTCGCTGAGCTTCAGGTGTTGCGTGATGCGGGCTACCATACGCTATTGCTTACCGAGTTTATCGACGAGCGCTGGCCTGCCGATCTCCGCCGTTCAATGGTCCGCCTGCACCTGCCCCAACTCCAGCATCCGGACCAGCGCACCCACGAAGCGGCCTACCATTTCAACACCGCCGATAGTGTCATTCTCACCTACTCGACCTACTATGATCTGGCCGAAGCGGTGAAACTGGTCCGCAACAGTGTCGTCATCTTCGACTACCATGGCGTCACCCCGCCCACCCTGTGGGACCCCCACAGCGAAGGCTATCGCAACCTGGTCGAAGGCCAACGCCATATCAACCTGGTTGCCTATGCCGACTATGCCATGGCTCGCAGCGAGTATATGCGCAATGAACTGATTGCGACCGGCTTGATTGCGCCGGAACGCATCAGCGTAACCCCACTTGGCACGGCAACCCCTCACCCCCGGCCCCTCGCCCACAAGGGGAGAGGGGAGTCGCCGCTGCGTGATCCAGCGCTGTTGCAGCAATACCGACTCGAGGGAAAGTCGATCCTGCTCTATGTCGGGCGCATGGCCCGCAACAAGCGGCTGAACGACCTGGTTGACGCATTGGCGCTGATACGCCAGCAGCACCCCGAAACCGTGCTCCTGCTGGTGGGTGACAACCAGCTTGGCCCCTACCGTGAATACGCGGCTGAGCTATCGCAACAGGCGGCCGACCTGCACTGTTCAGATCATGTCATCTTTACCGGCCCCGTGCCCGATGTTGCGCCCTACTATGATCTGTGTCATATCTTTGTCACCGCCAGCATCCACGAGGGGCTGGGCATGCCGACCATAGAAGCCATGCGCCACGGACGCCCGGTGGTTGCGGCGGCGGCGGCGGCCCTCCCCGAAACGGTCGACACGGCCGGGCTGCTGTTTGAACCGACCAACGCCCAGCACCTGGCAACGCAGCTCAGCGACCTGCTCCATGCGCTGTCCATGTATGAGCAACCCGTGCCGCTGGAACAGCTGCCACCATGGCAGCCCGACGATCTGGCCGGCCGCAAAATAGGTCTGGTTGTGCCGCGCTATGGCACTGATATTATTGGCGGAGCCGAGCGCCTGATGCGTGGTTGGGCCGAACAGCTGACCCGCCGAGGCTACCCGGTGGAGGTGCGTGACCACCTGTACGGTGCGGATGGATGACTGGGCGAACCATCACCAGCCCGGTCATACGATGATCAACGGTGTACCCGTGCAGCGTTTTGCAACCACTCCCGTCGATGCCGGCCAGTTTCACCGCGTCATGCAACGGGCCAACCAGGGCGGTTATGTTAGCTATGCCGATGAGCAGTGTTTTATGCAGAACAGTCTGCAAAGCGAGGATCTGGTTGCCCATCTGCGTGCGCATGCCGATACCTATGCCTGTGTCATCTGTGCGCCATATCTCTTTGGCACCACCTTCTGGAGCATGCAAGCACTGCCCGAACGTGCGCTCGTTGTACCTTGCATGCACGATGAACCCACCGCCCGCTTTGCCATCTTCCGCGAAATGCTGGAGAGCGCGGCGGGTGTGCTCTTTAACACCCAGGCCGAGGCCGATTTTGCCAATACCACGCTCAAGCTGGTCAACCCCTATCAAGCCATCGTGGGTTATGGCTTCGACCCCACGCCACCCCACGCCGATGCCCAGGCATTCCGTACTCAACTGGGCCTGGCTGCCGATACGGATATACTCCTGTATAGTGGCCGGCTGGAGGTAGGCAAAAATGTTCCGCTGCTGCTCGATTATTTTCAGCAGTATAAAGACGCCCATCCCAGCTCACTGACGCTGGTCCTCACCGGTACCGGCGATATTGCCATCCCCGAACGGCCGGATATCATCGCGCTTGGCATGCTGCCCGAAGAGCGCCTGCCCGATGCCTTTGCGGCGGCCCTGGCGCTCTGCCAACCGTCGCTCAACGAGAGTTTCTCGATAGTGCTGATGGAGGCCTGGCTCCAGGGGCGGCCGGTCCTGGTGCATAGCGGCTGTGCAGTTACCAGTAGTCACGTCCAGATGAGCGGCGGTGGCCTGACCTTTGACACCTATGCGTGCTTTCACGATGCCCTCTTGACACTGCAACACGATCCCCATCTGGCAACGACGCTGGGCCAGCAGGGTTGCGCCTATGTGCAGCAACACTATGCCTGGGATGTTGTGATAGAGCGTCTGTTAACGGCGCTTGCGACGTTGAGTGCGCCACGTAATCTGTATGCCACGCTGGTCCAGCGTGGAGTGCAGCGTTCGCTGGCGTTTACCCATCGTCGCTTTTACGATGCCTTTATGCGGCTGATGGGCCAGGCACAACAGGATGCTGGAGGCATGCGCGCCGACCAACTCGAACAGCTGCAGCAGAGCATGCACGTTGCCCTGCGCAACTATCGCGTTGAGTCGCCGCTGCCACTGATCGGCCCGCTGATTGCCTGGGGTCGCCGGCACGTCACGGCCCATCTGAAAGAACCCTATCTTGATCCCATGATCGACCGACAGGAACACTTCAACCAGCTGGTGCTCGAAACGATGCTGCCCGTGCTGGAGCAGAGTCTGATGACGCAACGCCGCCTGGAGCGCGAAGTGGCTGCCTTACGGCAGCAACTGGAAGCGTTGAAGGATGGTCCGCTACCCCCTCACCCCCGGCCCCTCTCCCACAAGGGTAGCGAGTAGCCGATGCCAGCAGCGTTGGCCCGCCAAAGCGTTGGAGCGCAAACGGCAGACGATGCCAGCAGCCGCACAGCGCTCAGCATGACCGCACCGCGTTGGCCCGATGGAGCGTTGAAGCGTTGGAGCGCAAAGCGGCAGACGATGCCAGCAGCCGCACAGCGCTCAGCATGACCGCACCGCGCCAAAGCGTTGGCGCGCATTCCTCGCAAGTATCGGGGGTCGGGTATCAGGTATCGGGGGTCGTCAGACACAGCGTGTAGTGGATCAAAAGTGCCCTGGTTCGACGGATCTCCGTGCGGTGGAGCAAAAGGACCCTGGTGCGGTGGCGCTCCGTGTGGTGGACAGGTTACGCGGCTGCAAGCCGCACCTACGATCTCACACCCTCTCCCAAGGAGAGAGAGAGTAGACGATGCCAAGCACGTACCTCCCCGTTGGAGATCAGCGGTGCTCGGTATGGAGATACCTGTTGCGGTGGGGAGCGTCGTGCGGTTGCAAGCCGCGCCTACGATCTCGCACCTCCGTGTCTATATGCAATGTACGTCTGTCAAGCGAAAGTCCTGATACCGAAAGATACACCATGCTTCGTCGTCTCCCATGGCCGGATATCCTGTTCGTTCTGCTGCTCTTGCTGCTGACTGGCTGGTTTCTCAGCCGAGCACCCGTGCAACGTGTGCAGTTTTACACCCTGGGTAGTGTGGATCATCTGACCGCTCGCAGTTTTCACCCGGCCGAAACCACCGCCGAGGGACGCGGCTTTCGCTGGACCGATGGCGCCAGCACGCTGTTGCTCCAGAACCAGGGTTTTGCTCCCCACCGGCTGCAACTCACCCTGAAATCGGGTCACCCACAGCAACCCGCTGTCACGGTGGAGGTGCGGGCCAATGGGCAGACCCTTGCTCAGATGAGCGTGGACCAGCAAACGCGCCAGTACACCTTGTTGGTACCAGCCAACCAGGTTGCTCATGGTCAAAAATGAGATCGAACTACGCAGCACCACCTTTCGCCCAGCCGACTCAACCGACGAGCGTTCACTGGGCATTGTGGTGTTTGATGTTGCCTGGTGGAGTTTGACCACGCAAACCTGGTTGCCGCTGCTGCAATGGCTGGCGATTGGCCTGGCCCTGAGCCTGCTGACCCTGGTGCTGGTGGGAGCGCGTTTGCCCTGGGCTGCACGCTTGCTGGCGCTGTTGCTGGTAGCCATCATTTTGCTGGCGATGCGCCATAGCGATATGCGCTTTGTCTACCGCTTGAATGCACTGAACATGACGCTGGCGCTGGCAGTGTTGCTGGCCCTGGCCTCGGCCATTATCTGGCGCTGGCGGCCGGCCGCCACCCCGCTGCCGGTTAAGGCCTGGGCACAACAGCACTGGCCAGCCCTGATAGGCTATCTTGTGCTGACAGCGGTGATGCTACATCCGCTCCTCTGGCAGTTTACCACGCATATTCTGGGTTCGCCGGGCGATAGTTTCAAGTATGTCTGGCGCATGTTCTGGTTTGAGCATGCACTAGTTGATCTGCAAGTTTCGCCTGCTTTTGCGCCCCATCTTTTCTACCCTTCCGGATTTGAACTGGCCCGCTCAGAGCTGACGCCAGCAAACACCATTCTGGGTTTGCCCATTACCTGGCTGGCTGGTCCGATTGTCAGCTACAATGTGGTGATGCTTGCATCCTTTGTGCTCACCGGTTGCACCACCTATTTGCTGGCCCACCGTCTGGGCGCATCGCGGCCGGCGGCCTGGGTTGGTGGCATTCTCTTTGCGTTTTGCCTGCGACGTTACTTTCATGCCAGCGGGCACCTGCCGCTGATGGGCACCCAATGGCTGGCCCTGGCCTTGTACGGCTGGGAGGGTGTGATCACCCGTCGGCGCACCTGGGACGGCTATGTCAGTGGTCTGGGCATGGCGCTGACTATCTGGACCTCGTGGTACTATGCACCAACTTTTGTGTTGTTAATGGCCTTTTATACGCTAGTCCGTCCCGGCCTGCGGCAACGGGCACGCCTGATGCAGAGTTGGCCTGCGGTGTTGCTCGCTGGCAGCCTGACGACGGCACTGGTGTTGCCGCTGTTGCAGCCGTATCTGGAACTGAGCGAAACGGGCGCTGACTATCGCCACCGATTGCTGGATCTGCTGATCCATTCGCCGGAACCAATCGAGTTTTTGTTGCCCAACCCCTTTCATCCATTGTGGCGCGATTGGATGTTACCGCTCTTTAACTGGAAGGGCGAGCACTTTGTGGCGCTGGGTTACAGCCTGATCGTGTTGATGCTGATTGGCCTGTGGGTCGGACGCAAACGACCAGCGGTGCTGGCACTGGGCCTGATCATTGCGATCAACCTGGTGATGGCCCTGGGGCCGCGCTTGCGCCTGGATGACGGGACGATCATTGCGTTGCCGGCCTGGTTTGTCTATGATCATGTGCCGGTGCTCGATGGCATTCGCGTTTGGAACCGCATGGTCATCTATGTTGTGCTGTGTGGCGCGGTGCTGGCGGCGTTAGCGCTTAGTGCGCTGCCACGTCGTTTTGCTCGTGTGGGGCTCGTGCTGGCGACGCTGCTGATCCTGTTTGAGTATGCAGCTACCCTGCCGATGGTAGCGCCAGCGTCACGGTTGGCCGATGTGTGGTTGAGTGAGCAACCCGGCAATGGCGCGGTCATTGAGATGCCCAATAAATATGGGGCACCCAATGAACTGTATACCATGTATACGGGCAAGCCAGCCAGCCTGGTCTATACCACGTTTACTCCTGAATTGTACTATGTAGTCGTTTTATGCGCTCGATCAGTTCCCGCGTCCCGTATCGATTGCCCTCTTTCAGCGCTGGCACACCCGCTACATAGTTGTCAATGAAGCCAGTATGCAGAGTCAGAATCCCGAATGGGAGGCGCTGCTGGAGCAACAACCGGCGACGACGCTGGCCTATCGCGGTGCGGATGGCTATCGTGTGTATCGTGTGCATGGCTATGACCAGATGATAATGGACAATTGATAATTGATAATGGACGTAATGCATAACTTGCCGCTGTATTCCTTTGGGATGTTCGTCCCTGGCCGTCCGGTGCATCGCGCAGGCATTGAAGGCTCGTACGGCTACAAGTCGTACCTCCATCTGATGGGCGTGCCCCTGCTGGTTGCCCTGGGCTGCTTGCTGATCTACGGTATCCTGGCGCCTACACCGACCACGATAGACTTGCCGATCAAGGACCGCACAGCGTACCAGTGGTTTCATCAGCCGGAGCGCGATCAGCATGACCAACTCTTCCGCTGGAGCCGCCCGGAGACGACCCTGCAGTTCCCCGAACTGCTCGCGAGCGGGCAGTACCGCGTGACGATGCGCTGGCAGAGTGGCCGCTCGGATGCCACGCCGATAGCGCTAGCAATCACCGATCAGCAGCGTCGTAGTGCTTTTGAAGTGGATCAATCTCCACGTCTATATCATATCCTGGCGCAGCATGATCTGTCGTTCGAGCCGCTGCGCCTGGACTTGACGACGAGCACCTACCGCATACCGGATGACCGTCGCACGTTAGGTATGGTCATCAGTGGAGCCTATCTGACGCCATTGACCGCCAAATTGCACTGGTGGTGGTTTACCGCTGGTGTATTGCTGCTGCAAGCAGTGCTCTTCCACGGGATACTTGGCTTTGTCATCTCCAGTGTGCCCTGGCGCGCGGCCCTGGCGGCGCTCTGGTTGCCAATACAAATGCCAGGGTTGGTGACTGCTGGCTATACCAGTAGCGCATGCTGGCAAGCATTGCTGCTGCTCCTACTCCTCGGTCTGGTTGTGGCAACGATTGGCGTGTGGCATGGATTGCTGCGCTTTTCGCCGCCGTTCCAACGGGCATCAGCCTGGGTCGTCGATACAACCGCGTATCATTGCCGCGTCCATCCCGCGCCTACGATCCTGGTGGTGCTCTGTTGCTGGTATCTCTTTGCGCTCAGCATCAATACCTTTCCGCGCCATGGCGATGAGCCGCACTATCTGATCCAGGCGCATAGCATCCTGGTTGATGGTGATTTTGATGTGCTCAATAACCATCAGAATGGCGACTTTCTGGCATTTTATGGGCGGGATTACCTGCAACCCCATCTGCATTATTATGCCGGTGAGCCATACCCGCACCACCCGATGCTGGGTGTGCCCTTTACGATGTTGCCGGGCTATCTACTGGCGGGCGCGATCGGTGCGCTGGTGCTGCTCTGTGTGCTGATGGCAGCCGCGATGGTCTGTCTGTACCGCGCCAGTTGTGCTTTTGTACCGTCCAACGCTGCTTTGGCAACGACACTCTGTGCCGGGGCAATGTATCCGATCGTCATCTACAGCCACCAGATTTACCCGGAGAGCATTGCATTTGTCCTGGTTGCATTGGCGCTTTCGCTGATTCTGCGGCCGGCAACGGGTCGCTGGCGCGTGCAGGCGCTGGCAGTTGGTTTTACGTTGGCATTGTTACCTCATCTCCATTTCAAAATGGTGCTGTTGTCGGCCACGTTGTATCTCGCGTTTCTGTGGAGTCAGCGACGGCGCTGGCTGCTGGCGCTGCTGTGGTCGCTGGCGCCGGTGCTGATCTCGGCGTTTGCTTTTTTTGGCTGGCTCTTTTCTGTGTTCGGTCGCTTCTTTTTCTATTTCTTTCTTCAGCAGAGCGGGGGATCGTTTGAAGAGGCGCATAGCGATGGCATCACCGGCCTGCTGTTCGATCAGGCTCATGGACTGTTTTTTTATGCGCCGTGGTATCTGCTGGCGCTGGTGGGCTTCTGGTTTTTGTGGCAACGGCCGGCTCATCGCGGTCATGCGCTCTTTCTCGTGTTCATGTATGCGACGTATCATGTCAGTGTTGGCGCGGCGTCTCACTGGATCAGTGGGGCGACGCCGGCACCGCGTTATATCATCCCGATTGTCACTATTCTGGTGCTCTTCTGTGCGGTAGCACTGGATGCCTTGTGGCAGCGGCGGGCCTGGTTGCAAATACTGACGCTGACGACGGCCAGTTTTCTGGCGACGTTTCTCATTCTTGCTAACCGCGGGATGCTGTACCGTGATAAAAACACGTTTGCCAATCGCTTTCTGGCACGCTTTGATCTGGCAGCGTTCTCTGTGTGGTTGCCCTCTTTTCGGCAGGAGACGTTGCTGCAATCGTATGGCTTGCTGTGGGTTTGGAGTGCTGTTTTTCTGCTTTGCTGGTGGTGTTGTTCGCGCTTGAATCCCGCTTTTGAACGCTGGGTAATGGCCCCACAGGGGTAGGTTTTTTGACAGATCGCTTTCTGATGCGGTATGATACCAAATGGTGTTCATATCAATACGCATAGGTGAGCTTGTAGCCTGCTTTGTAGGGGCGCAGCGTGCTGCGCCCAACGGCACCCGAATTTGGTATGAGCCATGTCCAAACCAAAAAACCGATTCTTGAGAGCCTGGCATTCCCTGCCCGGTGCGTGCGGTGGCGCTCCGTACGGTGGATAGGGTACGCGGCTAAAAGCCGCGCCTACGGTTCCGCTCCTACGCAGTGCGCTCGGTGCTTGTGGAGCAAAAGGACCCTGGTGCGGTGGCGCTCCGTGTGGTAGAGCGGATACACGGTTGCAAGCCGCACCTACTATGGTCGATACGTGGCGGTATGGGCCTTTTGGCGCTGACTGACCGCGTCGATATGGTCTCGGCGCAGCACCAGTTTCCACCAGAGATGGAGCAGTTGCAAGCCAGTGCTCCACAAACGGGGAAAGTTGAAGAACTGGCTTTTGCCATAGGAACGGTGATAGTGACGGACGGGTACTTCGGCCACACGAAACTGTGCATCCTGTATCTTCTTCACGAGCTCTAGGCAGATGGTGCCGCTGTCTGATTCGAGGGTGATGACGTCGAAGACATGGCGACGAATAAGGCGAAAGTCACAGTCAACATCGCGCAGGCGCAGGCCAAAGAGTTGCTTGACCAGCTGATTGTACAGGCGACCAATGATAATGCGAATGATCGGGTCGTGGCGGTCTATCTTCCAGCCATTGACCATATCAATATCATCACGCATCGCTGGTAACAGCACTCGAAGCTCACGTGGGTCGTATTGAGCATCACCATCGGTATAAAAAATCAGTTCACGGGTGGCGTGGGCAAAGCCGACGCGCAATGCACCGCCATAGCCCAGCGGCTGGTGATAGCTCAAGACGCGCAGGCGCTCATAACGGAGGGCCAGTTCGGCCAGCACATCGGCGGTATAGTCAGTACTGCCATTTTCCACCACAATAATCTCAAAATCATCGGTCAGGGCTTCAAGTGTCTTATGGGTGATAACCACCATACTGGCAATCGTACCGGCATCGTTGTAGGCCGGAAAGAAGGCAGTAATGCCGGGGCCTTGAGTCATACAATGGTTCCTCTATGGTTGGCAATGATTACCGTGATTATAGCATATGCCGGGCAAGTGGTAAAGCCGTGATGGGTTTGGTTCTGTTCATAAAGCGTGCCGAACCCGCGTAGGGTCGCAGCATGCTGCGACCCTACGCGGAGAATGGCGATCAGTGGTAGTTGCGTCATTGGATGATGGTGAACGGTGCCTCTTTTCGCAACAGACTGCCAGACGTGATGACCGTAAAGCCATCACGTCTTGTTGCGGTGTTGGTATCAGGCACTGGTGAGGATTTCGTATGGACCCGTCAGCAGTTCATCGGGTTCCTCTTGCTCAATCTGCCACTGCGAACGAATACGCAGCAGACCATCCTTGACGTCAACCAGAATGGTATCCTTGTTGCGGAAACGACCATCAAGAATACCCTCGGCCAGCGGATCTTCGATCAGGTTGGTGATAATGCGGCGCAAGGGGCGTGCCCCAAAGGCCGAGTCATAGCCGCGTTCGGCCAGCAAATGCACAGCTTCTTCGGTTACCACCATCTCTATTTGATGCTCATCGAGTTGTTTCTGTACACGCTTGAGCATAATACGGGCAATCTGCTCAATTTCGCCGGTTGTCAGTGGTTGGAAGATAATCGTCGCATCAATACGGTTGAGAAATTCAGGACGGAAGAGCTGTTTCAGCGAGTCCTCAACCTTGTGGCGAATATCCTCACGGTCGATATCTTCATTGCTGTTACTGAAGCCAATGCGGCTGGCCCGGCGGATATGCTCGGTACCGGCGTTGCTGGTCATAATAATGATAGTATTGCGGAAATCAATGCGTCGGCCCTTGCCATCGGTCAGGTGACCGTCTTCGAGCACCTGGAGCAGCAAGTTGAAGGCTTCGGGATGGGCCTTCTCAATTTCATCAAAGAGCACCACGCTATAGGGTTTGCGGCGTACTGCATCGGTGAGTTGACCACCTTCGCCGTAGCCCACATATCCGGGGGGGAGAACCCACTAGACGGCTGGTGGTGTGCCGTTCCTGGAACTCGGACATATCGATTTTGATCAGCGATTCTTCGGAGCCAAACATAAACTCGGCTAGGGCTTTGGCGAGTTCGGTTTTGCCAACGCCGGTGGGACCTAAGAAGATGAAACTGCCAATGGGGCGACGTGGGTCTTTGAGACCGGAACGGGCACGGCGAACTGCCTTGGAAATGGTCGTAATGGATTCTTCCTGACCAATCACGCGGGCATGCAGGGCTTCTTCCATATGCAGCAGGCGTGCGGTTTCATCGCCCTTCAGCCGTTTCACCGGGATGCCTGTCCACATACCAACGACTTCGGCAATATCTTCTTCGGTGACATACGGGCGTTCGGCCACCTGTTCCTCGGCACTGACACCAATTTCGCTCTCAATGCTGTTGATGCGATCTTGCATGCGTTCTTCACGTGTGAGCAAATCATTTGCCAGGTCTTGTTGATCATGTTCCAGGGCGGCTTCACGCTCTTTGCGCAACGATTCAAGGCCGCGCAAGGCATCGCGCAGTTTGGGCGGGGTCGAAGACCGATACATGCGCACGCGGCTAGCGGCTTCATCAATCAGGTCAATTGCTTTGTCAGGCAAAAAGCGGTCGGGCACATAGCGAGCCGAAAGCAGGGCTGCTGAACGAATGGCGTCATCGCTGATCTGTAACTGATGAAAATCTTCGTAGCGGCTCTTGATACCACGCAAAATAGTGATGGTATCTTCGGTTGATGGTTCCTCAACCAGGATGGGCTGGAAACGGCGTTCGAGGGCCGCATCGCGTTCAATATATTTGCGATATTCATCCAGCGTGGTTGCGCCGATAGTCTGCAATTCGCCTCGGCTTAAGGCGGGCTTGAGAATATTGGCTGCGTCCAGCGTCCCTTCGGCGCCACCCGCACCAATAATGGTATGAAACTCATCGATAAAGAGGATACAGCGCGTCTCTTTAATTTCATCAACGACACGCTTGAGACGCTCTTCAAACTGGCCTCGATACTTGGTACCGGCTACCAGGGCGCCCATATCGAGCGCGACGACGCGTTTACCCTTGATGCTATCGGGCACAGCACCCTGCACAATACGCTGGGCCAGGCCCTCAACAATAGCAGTTTTACCCACACCAGGCTCGCCCATGAGGGCCGGGTTGTTTTTGGTGCGGCGCGACAAAATCTGGATCACCCGTTCGATTTCCTGCTGACGGCCAATGACCGGGTCAAGGCGGCCGGCCTCAGCCATTTCGGTAAGATCGGTGCCCAGCGCATCGAGGTAGGGCGTTTTGCTCTGGCGCTGCGATTGCTGGGTACTACTGCTCATACGCTCAACCGATGGGGTAGTCCCGTGGCGGAGGACACGCATCACCTGGTTGCGAATCTGCTCAAGCGAGACGCCCATAATATCCAGCACACCGGTGGCAACACCTTCGCCATTGCGGACGAGACCAAGCAACAGATGCTCGGTACCGATATAGTGGTGATTGAGTCGTTTGGCCTCTTCAATCGCATACTCTATCACTTTTTTAGCTCTAGCAGTCAGTTCCTGCTCGGTATGCTGTACGCTGCCTTCACCAGAGCCAACTATAAACTCGACTGCATTTCGTGCCTGCGCCAGCTTGACCCCAAGGTCATCGAGCACACGCGCAGCAATACCTTCACTTTCGCGAACCAACCCGAGCAAAATATGTTCCGTACCGACATAGGGGTGGTTAAAGGCACGAGCCTCATCGGTGGCAAGTTGCAGCACTTGTTTGGCTCGCTTGGTAAATTTATCGTAAAGTCTATCAGGCATTTGTTTTCTCCATTGGCGACTAACCCTGTACGCTGTGGCTCCACCAGGTATCGAACACAACCTGCTTCCCGAAAGCCCAGGGAAAAGAGCATCATCTGACAACGTTGTCGGGTGTGCCTCACACAGGACATGTTTAGATGCGGTTGAACCCGTTACGGTCGTGCGCGTTCCACGGTCTGGGGGCGAGGACAGAT
The DNA here is from genome assembly GCA_012034075.1 of Chloroflexaceae bacterium. Lineage (GTDB taxonomy): Bacteria > Chloroflexota > Chloroflexia > Chloroflexales > Chloroflexaceae > JAAURD01. The sequence goes on from JAAURD010000063.1 coordinate 15,967, forward strand.
GCGCAACTGATTCAGTATGGATAGAACGTTCAGTTTTCTGTTGGATTACAAGAGACGCCCCCTGGAAGTGTGGCTATTGAAACATTCCATTAAAGCCCGGACGCTCCAGTGCTTTTGTGCTACCCTGCACATACTCCTCTTGCCAGATAACAATGTTTACCAGGATGCCTGTGGAAAGGAACAGGACACATCACCAGGATGCATATCATTGTTTATCCATCAAGACGTGTTTTCCTGGAAACTGAACGTTTTCCAAAGAACGATTATCAATATCGATGAAACCTGCGATTGCCTGCTCATATCCAAACTGCTCCTTACGATGGTTCGGACGGGGTTGCCCTATCGTCATTGATCTGACCTATCGGCTACCAATCCTGACCCCTGTTTTTCAGATTGGTATGCGATGTCATGTATCCCTATGGCAATGCGGTGACGCTTCTTCTATCGGTACCTCATATCCTTTCATCTTCGGGCCACAGCACACAGAACAATTGATGAAAGGGCAACTGGTTGGTTTGATCTGTTGGCAACATCAACACTGCTCTTCGATGAGTAGCATAAGAAGGACACCATCAGTACGTTCTACAGTCGAGTATGATAGATACCACTCATATTATACGCCTTTCACGATTAAAAAGCAAGGTCAGGCCCTATCTGCTGCAATTGGTGAGAAAGTACAAGGTAGAACAATCCTTTTGTGTACATTTCTTACACCATGATCTGTTCTAGCGGGGTATAGGGTAATTGAAAAGCTTCGGCTACACCGGCACAGGTAATGGCCCCGCGATACGTATTGACCCCTAGAGCCAGCGCTGGTGACTGACGAATGGCTGCGGGAAACCCGAGGTTTGCCAGCACTTTGATATACGGCAGAGTTGCATTGCTCAGGGCAAATGTGCTAGTACGCGGCACGGCGCCCGGCATATTGGCCACGCAGTAGTGCAACACACCACCTACCAGAAAGGTCGGATGCGAATGCGTGGTGGGATGCGACGTCGCGATACAGCCTCCCTGATCCACCGCGACATCAATGACGACGCTGCCGTCGGCCATAGTTGCGATCATCTCGTGAGTGACGAGCTTTGGCGCCATCGCACCTTTGATCAACACGGCACCGATCAGCAAATCGGCACGTTCGACCCATGAGGCAATGGTGAGCGTATGCGAGGCCAGCGTCGTGAGCCGACCGTGCAACACCTCTTCGAGATAGCGCAGGCGGTTGATATTGCTATCGATCAAGATAACGTTGGCACCCATGCCCAGGGCCATCTGTGCGGCATTAGCGCCCACGACGCCAGCGCCAATGATAACAACATCGGCGGGACGCACGCCCGGTACCCCGCCCAGCAGTTTGCCGCGCCCACCATTCATTTTCTCCAGGTAATGCGCCCCGCGTTGGATCGCCATGCGCCCGGCGACTTCGCTCATGGGCATGAGCAAGGGGAGCTGACCATTTGGCAATTCGACGGTCTCGTAGCCAATGCCGGTCACCTTCCGCTCAAGCAGTGTGTGGGTCAACTGCTCATCGGCGGCCAGATGCAGATAGGTAAAGAGCATACGGTCTACATGCAAAAGGCATATTCCGCTGGCTGCGGTTCTTTGACCTTAATCACCAGCTGGGCCGCCCATGCCTCGGCGCTGGTGGCAACCATACGCGCTCCGACCGCCTGGTAGTCGCTGTCCGCGAAGCCACTGCCCAGACCAGCACCAGCCTCGACCAGGACCTGGTGACCGGCCTGGATCAGCTCCTGGACACCGCCGGGGGTCATTGCCACACGGTACTCATGATCTTTGATTTCACGTGGTACTCCGATAATCATCCATATTCCTCACTTTCGTCCCAGACTGGACCGAACCGGCAGCTGGCATCATTGGGTTCAGGAGTGTATGAGCCAGGTGCGCCATTCCTGTTCCAGCTGTTCCAGGGATTTGCCATAGACCCCGGTGTAATTGGCTGAGCCGGGGTCGCCTTGACCGCTGACGTAAAGCGCATCAAACGGTGCTTGATCATAGGTTAGCAGCAGATATTCAACAAAGCTCGCCCATTCATAGTAGAGCTTGTTCATATCGTTGATCGAACGTCCGTGATAATGGGTTGCCAGGGGCAACAGTTCCTCATCATGGTTGATATAGACCTGACGCACGAAGGTCGCAAAATCGGCGTGCTGGCCGAGCCAATAGCGACCAGCGCCCCAGGTGGCTAGCCCTTCGGAGAGGGCTAGATCGGCATGGAGATGGGCATCGCCATAATGGTCGTGGGCCAGTTGATGCACAAATTCATGAGCCAGCACGTTGACCGCTCGCTGGCGCGGGATATCGGCACAGGTGTAGACATGAATTCGACGTTCATCAGTATAGGCCATGCCATTGAGCAGACAATCGGCCTGCGGCTCAATGACGGCGGTGATTGGCCCTTGTGGCGAATGCCCAGAACGACCAATCACATAGGCGAGCGCCTGCTCGACTTCCTGGGTGAGCACCGGTTGCTCAGCTTCGCCATACACCGCCTCAGGGTTCACCACGGTCAGGTAGCCGCCGGCGATGAGCGGAACGGCCGGGTCCTGGGCGGGTGCGGCTGGCTGATCAGCCCCTGCTGGTGCAAACGGCTGGCTTATGGCCCAGGGCGGTGCAATGCGCGGGGCAATTTGGGGCCGCGCAGCCGGGCGGTGCAAGGCAAAGAGCAGCACCAGCAAGAGGATCATGAGTACAAAGCCAATGACTGGCCCTGAAAGACGAGTTTGATACATAGTGCTGCTCGGAAGGGTATCCGCTCCTGTTGTTATTCTGGTTGCAGGGTCAGGCTATAACGTTCACCACCCTGCCAATCGATCACCCGAAAGGTGAGGCCGCCATCGTCATCAATCGCAATCTGCCCGAAATTGAAGAGATCACCCATAAAGGTCCCTTCGGCATAGAGCACGGTCGGGTTGAAGCTGGGATCGGGTGGATCGGGCGGTTCCAGGGTGATTGCACTGAGCGGGCTGGCGCCAAACTCATACAAATCAATGCTCTCGTTGCGGTCAGGGTCATAGCTGATGGCAAAGGGCCAGTGGGTATCGCCGGTGAGAAACACGACGTTTGCCAGGTCCTGTTGCGATAGGAAAAAGACCAGTTCCATCAGTTCGGTCTCATAGCCCGAATGCTCGGTGTAATCGGCCCAGCCGTCGCGGCCATCTACCTGGGGCAACGGAAAACCGGTGGGGTAGGAGAGCGGCACACTGGTGACCACAAACTTCCAGGTTGCCTGCGAATCAGCCAGCTCGGCCTTGAGCCAGGCCAGTTGCTCGGGTCCCAGCATGGTTTTGGGTTCCAGGGTATTGGGGTCTGGATCCCAGGCCACGTTGGGATCACGATAGGAACGCGTATCGAGAATGAAAAAGTCGGCCAGTTCGCCGTAGCTGGCTCGCCGGTAAATCTGCCCGGTGCCGGTGACTGCCGTACTGACCGGCCAGTATTCCAGAAACGCTTGCTGCCCATCAGTAAAGAGATCAGCATTGATCGCCGATACCGCTGGTCCACCAAAGTCGTTGATGATTTCGTGATCGTCCCAGGTGACGTAGACCGGCGTTTGCGCTAGAAACGAGGCATACCCAGCATCTTCGAGGTGGTAGCGATAGCGTGTACGAAAGCCTTCCAGGTCGGTGTAGGGGCCCTCAGCGCCGGGCACATTGTCCTCACCGCTACAAGCCGTATCAACATACACGGTATCCCCGGTGAAGAGAAAGAAATCGGGTTCTTCGTCGGCCATCGCATCAAAAATGGGCCAGCCATTCTCGGGATTGCGGCAGAGATTTTGCCCACCGAGGCAGGAAGAGAAGACAAATGACAACGGGGCTGCGGTATCACTGGCCGGGGCGGTTTGAAATTGACCAGTGACCGGCTCGCTGGTCTGATCATCGACCGTCAGGGTGACGCGATAGAAATACGTCTGCGCTGGTTGCAGGCCCTCGGCGCTGGCTCTGGCGGTAAAATCGGTGCTCTGCGCTACCTCCACGGTAATGGGCGCGAGTGGCTCGGCAAAATCATCAGTTTCAGCCAGTTCAAACTGCATGGTACCAGGCTGGTTGGCCCGCGCCCAGAGCAGTGCGGAGGTATCTGACACATTGCCGGTGATCGGGCCATGGGTGATCAGGGGTGTTTCAAGCTGGGTACGCTGAGTATCGCTCTCAGCCGGTTGGTTCTGATCGACCAGTACGGTAGTAGCTGAATCGGTATCGTTCGCGGTTGTGGTTGGCTCCGGTGCAGTGGTCGCCGTGACTGCATCGGGTGTTGAATCGGTTTCGGCCTGATTGGAACGATTGGCATTGGTACACCCACTGAGCAAGAGGAAGCATAGGAGCATCACAGCAAGGTGACCATACGCCTTGTTCTTGCATCCTTCCACAGAGGTCATAGGTTTTGTCTTTCTTTCCAGAACATTTGTTCATTACATAAACGACGATTACAACGTCTTTGACCGTTGTTCACGCTCAACCGATACGCCTGCGTTATGCCAGGCGTACCACCGCCAGGCTATACAGGGGTGGTAATCCGGCAACGACCTGCTGCCACTGGCGGCCACGGTCATCGGAACGCAGGAGCTGTCCAGCATCGGTGCCAGCCCAGGCGCCATCCGGGTGGTAGGTGGATGGTACGACGACTGAGATGTGCCCTTGCAGTAGTTCATGCCAGAGCACGGTATGCCAGTGACGGCCCTGGCTATCGCTGCGTACCAGGGATGTCCCATCACAAGCGAGCAGCACATCTGGTTCACCAGCAAGCTGGATCATCAGGCTATTGGAGGCGATCAGCGGAGCACCCTGCGGCACATCAGCAGCGATGGCTGCACCGTCCTCGCTGCTCCGGAGCGGCTGCCAGGTTTGGCCGCCATCGCTGCTCTGCAACAGCCCGGTGTGCTTGATCAGCACCAGCAGCGAGAGCGCGTGCAAGGCAGCTATCGCCAGCACAGGTTGTCCTTGCAAGGTATGCGCTCGCTGGCGCCAGCGGCCCGTACCACCTGGATCGCTTACTATGAAGAGTCCCTGTTCGCTGCCCGCATAGACAATTCCGGCCTTTGCCATAGTGACTCCTGTGTTTGACCTCCTGGTTCATCCAGACCAGGAGCAATCTGCCTCTTCCCTGTGTGTATCATAGCATATCTCGCTCCTAAATGGCGTATGGCATGCTCACTCCAGAGTACCTCTTTTTTGCATGTCAGGATACCTCTTTCGTAAGATGATCTACCCCCCTGCGCCATGCTATCCTAAACAACGTGAAAACGTTCGAGGGAGCGTTCGGGCAGCGCGAAACAGCGTATTCCCGAACGCTATCTCTTTGTATGATACAGCAAAAGGCGAGGAAACAGGAGGAGTAAGCATCATGACACGGGCATCGCTAACGGTAAGCAAAACACTGCGAAGACTGCACGTTCCGTCAATCAATCTGCGCCAATATTCATCAGTGCAGGTCTGGGGGATCGTCAATCGATTATTCTTGATTACGCTGGGATCAATGATCACAGCATTTGGCTATACCATGTTTCAAACGCCGTTCAATCTGGCGGCTGGCGGCCTTAGTGGTCTGGGCATTATCATAAACCATTTCACCGGCTGGCCGGTGGGGACGCTCTTCTTTGTGATGAATATGCCAATGATGATCCTTGGCTACTACGGGCTGGGCCGCTGGCAGTTTATCTGGTCTACCTTGCTGGCAGTGGTAGTCTGGTCGGTTACGGCGGATGCATTTGGGCTGTATTTGCCGATGATCCTGGAGACCTACCCGGTGACCGATGATATGTTGCTGAGCGCGATCTATGCTGGTCTGGTCGTAGGTATTGGTATGGGGCTGATCTATCGTGCTGGTGCTACGTCGGGTGGGACGACCATTCCGGGGCGGATTTGCAGCAAAAGACGGGTATTCCGCTCGGCCAGATCTTTCTCTATGTTGAAGGCATGATCATCCTGCTATCGGGCTTTGTCTTTAGCTGGGAGACCGCGTTGCATGCCATGCTGGTGGTCTTTCTGAGTGGCATGGCTTCAGATTTTGTGCTCGAAGGCCCAAGCACGGTGCGTTCGGTGACTATTGTTACCAACGAACCGGATGCATTAACCAGTGCGTTGATGCAGGGTCTGAACCGAGGCGTCAGCTCCTGGCACATTACTGGTGGCTATACCGGTGAGACCCGTGCGATGCTTATGTGTACGGTCTTCCGCCCGCAGGTAAATGAGCTGAAACGGATTGTGGCGATGACGGACCCCAACGCGTTTGTTGTGGTTGGTACAGCCCATCAAGCGATGGGCGGCGGTTTTGGTCGTCTCAAAAGCGAATAAACCTCACACCCACTTCTCCCGTACCCCTTCTGTAGGGACGCAGCACGCTGCGTCCCTTTTCTTGATCATAAGCGAACGTGTTTCATAGAGTCTCCGGGGTGAATTGACGTTCTACATCGCCCATAGTATACTGGCCCCCATTGCAACGCATAACAACGCTACATACTGGAACGCCTGGATTGATCGTAAAACGAGAAAGAGGAAAAAAGATACCCATGGAACCGTTTCACCAACGTCTGCTGACCGCTACACAACCCATCTGGAAGGGGATCCTTGCCCATCCATTCCTTTCCGCAGTGGCCGATAACTCGATAGATGAGGCCGTATTCAAAACCTGGATGGCGCAAGATTACCTGTTTATTCAGGCATCGGTGCCCTTTCTGGGGGTGCTGCTGGCCAAAGCGCCGGTCCATATACGCCCGATGCTGGGGCAGTCCATCGTGGGGTTTAACAGCGAACTGGAGCTGTTTCGGCAGCAAGCCACTGAGTGCGGGGTTGATTTGACCAATGAACCCACACCGACCTGTCATGCATTTACCCAGTTTCTGATGGCAACTGCCTATGACCGACCGTTTGAGGTGGGTTTTACGGTGCTGTATGGCGGTGAGAAAGCCTATATGGATGCGTGGCAGCATGTGAAGGCGCAGCAGCAGGGTGTCAGCCCGTGGCAGCCGTTTATTGATAACTGGTCGAGTGCGGCGTTCCAGGGGTATGTCGATTGGATTGCAACCACGCTCGATGCGCTGGCTGCCGAAAAACCAGAACATGTGTTGCGCGAGATGGAGCAGCACTTTCTCTACACCGCACGCTATGAGCTGCTGTTCTGGGACATGGCCCAATCAGGGGAGCAGTGGCCGGGGTAGGGTTTCACCAGTGCTTTGTGGTTTCTTCTCACCACAGAGGACACAAAGCGCACCAGGAGCCGCTCGTGTTTTGGGCCATCTTCGTGGCTGGCACTCGTGTGCTTTGTGTTGATTCTTATGTGATACAGAGGTCACAAAGAGCGAACTGGGCACGGAGCAGGCGCTCACAGCAGCGCCTGCTCGGTTTCGCGGTCAAAGACATACATGTTCTGCATATCGAGAACTGCTTCAGCCAGTGCGCCAGTCTGAACGCTTGAGCGTGGATCAAAGCGCCCGACAAAGCTGGTGCCATCCCGTTCCAGATGCACATAAATCTCGCTGCCCATCCGCTCGGTGACGCTGACCAGGGCCTGTACGCGGGCATGCTCGTGCAGGCCGGGTGGAACATAGGCCGGGTCGTGAATATGTTCGGGGCGCATGCCCAGGATGATGGGCCGACCGGCGTAGGCCGCCAGCTGCTGCGCCTTTTGCGGTGGCAAGGGCAAGGTAAACGCCCCCTGGTATCTGGACCACCAGTCCATCGGGTGCAGGCTCAAGCGTGGCGTGGGGGAAAAAGTTCATCGATGGGCTGCCAATGAAACCGGCCACAAACTT
>JAAURD010000064.1 GCA_012034075.1 Chloroflexaceae bacterium
TTGATCAGCGTCAGCCCAGGCGGTGAAGTTGCTGGGTGCCGAGGTGATGCTCACTGGTATTCAGCCACAGATTGCGCAGACTCTGGTGCATCTTGGGGTTGACCTGAGTGGGATTGCGACGCGTGGGAGCTTGCAAGCGGGTATTGCGGCGGCGCTTGCTGGGTAGTGGAAGGGAGTTATTTATACTGAATTTCTGTATTAGCGGGTTAGTTTGCGGAATCTATCGCTCGCTCACTCTCGTGATCTGACCACGTTGATTTGATGGGTCCAGATAGAGGGCAGGTTTGCACTCTGAAAAGGAGCAGTTGCAAGCAGGCGCTCCTCGTCCTATCAAGCTGGTTAAGCCTCTCGTACCGCTCTGATCACACGGTTGCGTCCCTCGGTTTTTGCCTGGTACAGCGCTTGATCCGCTGCCGCAATCACGTTATCGCTATTGCGTCCAAACTCAGGAAAAGTCGCTACGCCAGCCGACAGAGTGATCTTCCCCAATGGTTTCCCTTCATAGTGTGTTTCCATCTCCTGCGCCTGTTGGCGCAAGGTTTCAGCACGCCGATAGGTCTCTTCCAGGGAGGCTTCGGGTAATACAAGCAAAAACTCCTCACCGCCAAAACGACAAGCAATATCACCACGACGGATGGCCCGTTGCAACAGCCCACCAAATGCCTTGAGCAGTGCATCGCCGCCATGGTGTCCATAGGTATCATTATATTTTTTAAAGTAATCAATATCAAGCAAAATAAACCCAATACTATCCTTTTTACGTTCTGCCCGGCTCATCTCTCGTTCTAAGGTGTCGTACAGATAGTACCGATTGAAGAGGCCCGTCAACGGGTCACGCAATGCTCGTTCGCGCAATTCCTCGCGTAACCCCAGATTCGATAGAGCGAGCGCCAGATTATCGGCGACCATCATCGCCAGTCGTTGCCAGTGGTCACGAGCCTTTTCCGATGTATCTGGTCCATTGCGCAAATGCAATAAGCCAATCGGTCCACCGCGGGTCATCAGCTGCACACAGAGGTATGGAATGATACCAGCGCTTGATTGGTGACAATGGGCACACTGAAACCGGTCTTCGGGGTCTTCGGCGAGATAGACCCGTGTGCCGGCAAAGGCCATACACGTTTCGGATGATAGCTCTTCTTCATCGGGCGGTTCTTTGCCCCAGGTAGCTACTTGTTGCAGTTTGCTGGTCTGCGGTTGCAACAGATACAACCCGCCGGGATGATCGGCAAATAACTCACGCAAAAATGGCAGAATGAGATCAATCGCTTCTCTTTCATACTCGGCCCGCTGTAAAAATGCACTCATCCGATTGAGCAGGCGCATCTCCAGGTTGCGTTTTTCCAGTTCATCGATTGAGCGCTCCAGTTGCGTATTTACTGCTTGCAATTGCTCATTCTGGGCCTGCAACTGGCGCCGTGTGTCCTGGAGCGTCAGATGGGTAGCGACCCGTGCCAACACTTCTTCGGCCTGAAAGGGCTTGGTAATATAATCAACACCACCGGTACGAAATGCTTTGACTTTATCAAAGACATCACTCAATGCACTCATAAAAATGACAGGGATGCTGCGTGTCTGCTCATTCGCCTTGAGCTGTTCACAGACCGCATACCCATCCAGAATGGGCATCATAATATCGAGCAAGATAAGGTCGGGCATTTCCTTCTCAACCGCTCGTAGGGCCAACTCACCATTGGGAAGGGTGCGAACACGATAGCCCTGCTCTGACAGAATGTTAAAGAGCAAGCGCAAATTATCGGGGGTATCGTCAACAATCAAAATACTGTTGACATCTCGTGTCATGATAGTTGTATCATTTCTTTATTCCATTCCAATCTGCATATCAATACCCATGGTTGATGTTATACCAAATTCGGTTCATCATATGCGCATAGGTGCGGCTTGCAGCCGCACGGCGGTCGGGACGACCGCACGCACGTATCAGACGGAGGTACGACTTGCAGCCTGCTTTGGGGCGCAGCGCGCTGCGCCCCAAAGCAGGCGCTCGGCGTTCTATCAAAGCGTATACCAGTGATCACCGTGAATGGCGTATGATGTATCCAGATCAATCGCTCTATTTCGCTCCTATAGGCGAATTTCACCCTCCGAACGACCAAAATTGACTTTCGTCCCCACAGCCAGCGGCACGTTGCGGCTTGGCTCAACATCACGGACACTGCCATCGGCCAACGTACACACCCACTTATCGCTGGATAGGTTGCGCAAGCCCCAACGACTCGGATCACTCGGATGGCGTGATACTTCGGCCACTGGTTGCCCAAAATCGTACAACCGTGTTTCATCAATATGGTGTGGGAAGAGCTGCGTATCGTGATTGAGCATGATCACCTGCTTTTCAATGCGTATGCGGGGTGGTAATGCTACGGTTGCCCCGCATGCCCAGCATGGAGGTAGGGTGCCGCCAGATTGGCTCAAGGACACGCTGTCATAAAAGTTTTCGGCGCCACAACTGCCACAGTACAGTATCGCATCACGGAGTTGCACGAGTTCTGTTCGCCACTCACTCTCACGCACGCGACCGTGCTCCGGATCGCGGATACCATCGGTAAATGAACGAATAAACAGATCACGCAGAAACTGGGGATAGATCGGCCAGAAGGTCAGCGCATTATCGTGTAAGCCCGGTACGGGCTGGTTTGAGTCATCGTCCGGGTCAAAGATAAAGAGCGGTTCGGTGCCATAGAGCTTCGTCATCGCTGGTAAATCAAAGCAGCGAATGGCTGACTCTTTTTTGCCCTCCAGCGGATGATGGACCATAAACATATAAAAGAGCAACACTGCCAGCGAAAACAAATCGGTCTGCGTACTGGGCAATACATCGCCGCGCACGACCTCTGGGGCCATAAAGCGCGGCGTGCCGAGCACACCACCACGGGCCGTGCCATTCACTGTGACATTGTCATTATCGCCAATCAGAATATCGCCATTGGTGGGATCAAAAAAGACATTGCCAAACGAGATATCACGGTAGCAAAACCCGCGTGCATGCAGGTGCAGATAACTATTGGCCATTTCTAGCCCAACTGTTGCCAGTGTCCGAAAGGTCGGGTCAATCCGCCGTTTCATCAAATCGATAAAGCCCTTAAAACGCGGCTCACGCAGGGGCATAATATAGCCAAACCCAGTGACCCCGGTCGCTGCGGCCAGTTCCAAGGGCCACAGAAACGTTGTGTTGGGTGCTCCAGCGCTCATCAGGGTCCCCAATGCGGCGCGTTGATCGAGGGTTGCCTGGGCCGGGAAATACCATTTGAGTGCCACATCCTGGTCGTTCAGACGGGCACGATAGACTTCGCCCTGACCGCCGCCCCCCAGAAACTGTTCGACGGTACAGGCACTGCCGGAGGTGAGCAAACGAACGGTCTGGTTGGGATTGAGCATTTGGTTCATTGTCAAGAACACTCCTTCTCAGTTTACGCATAACGGGTACTATAGTAGCATAGAGTAGTAACATATGCTACACGGCAGAGGATGTTTTATCCCCTCTGGCAGCAGTATGGCTATGGCTCAAGACGGTCGCGTGGTCGTCTGTGGCAATCGCATGGGCCGATTCATTGGTATTTTGTGCTCCACTTTGCTGATCCTGTTTGGTCAGCGGTACCACCCGTACCGGTATATACGCGGTGAAGACCGACCCCTTGCCAACCTCACTCTCAACACAAATATTTCCGCCCATCAGTTGGCACAGACGCTGGGTAATGGTCAGGCCCAGACCTGTGCCACCATACTTGCGTGTGGTCGAAGCATCACCCTGGGTAAAGGGTTGGAACAATCGCTGCAACTGTTCGGGACTCATGCCGATACCCGTATCTTGCACACGGAAAGCGATCCACTCGTTGCCAGCGCTTGCGTATGCTTGGGAAGGACCGGACAATCCCGATTGCCCCGTGTTGATGCTGTCAGGGAGCAGTTGGTCGTTCTGATAGCGCACGGCAGCCAGCGTGATAGTACCCTGTTTGGTGAATTTTGCCGCATTACTCAAGAGATTAAAGAGAATCTGACGCACGCGGGTCATATCGGCATACATCGTGTCCAGGTCATCGGCAGACTCAATGCGTAGTTGATTATGATTGCGTTCAATCAGTGGCTCAATCGTCATCAACACATCATCGAGCAAATCATCTACCGAAAACGTATCAAGCTCAAGTTCAATTCGACCGGCCTCAATCTTCGAGAAATCGAGAATATCGTTGATCAAATCAAGCAGATGCTTACCGGCTCGCTTAATCTTGCCGAGATCACGCGTCAGTTCTTCATCTTCGAGCTCTTCGGCATCTTCTTGCAACATCTCACTATAGCCAATAATCGCATTGAGCGGTGTGCGGAGTTCATGGCTCATATTCGCCAGAAAGGCACTCTTGGCCTGATTCGCCGATTCAGCCGCATCTTTGGCCCAGCGAAGTTCGGCCTGCGTTTCGTTCAGTTCCTGCAGCCGCTGTTCCAGATTCTCGATCAGCTCGAGCAGCCTGCTCGTCATCTGGTTGAAGGCTCGTGCCAGTGTGCCAATCTCATCCTGGCGCTCCACGCCAGCACTCAGATGCAGATCACCAGCCGCAATGCGGCTTGCCGTATCGGAGAGGCTGGCGAGCGGCGCAGCAATGCCGCGTGAAACGAACAACGCCGAAAGCAACGCCAGCAAGACTGCCGTTCCAGCAATGGCACTATGAACGACCAGCGTGACATAAATCGCATCGAAGGCTTCTGCCTGCTCCTGCTCGGCCACCAGCACCATCTCGAGTGTTGGCAGCCAGTGATAAACGCCTACGACGGGACGGCCACGATAGTTTTCATAGAGTCCGGAAAGCCCACTCTTATTTGATAAGACCGTTTCAACAACCTCGTTATGGAGACGCAGCACCTGCTTATCACGGTCTTCAAAGCGCGAGTCGGTGAGCAGTAACAGGTTTGGGCCAACGAGATAGGTCTCACCCGTATCGCCCAGGCCGGCTCGTTGCAGCATAATCTCATTCAGCCGAGCAGAGTTGGACCGCCCGACCAGCACTGCCCGTACCTCGTTCTCCTCGTCATACACCGGGCGTGAGACGACGACTGGACTGCTTAAGCCTTGCGATGTAGCCGATGAGAGCGATTGGGTATATGACCCTTGCAGTCCATTCCAGAAATACGCCTGTGCTGCATGTACTTCGCCTTCGGTTGAACTGGTCGTCGAAAGCACCACCCGTCCCTGCCGGTCCAGCAGCATGACCTCTTCAAATAACTGGGTTGCTTCGATCAATTCTTCAAAATGGGTGCGCAACTCGGCATAGGCTTCATCGTAAGCCTGACTGCCCGGTTCCTGTTCCATCAACGGATCAAGCAAGCGTGATACTTGATGTGGATAGAGCACCGACAAAAGGTGCGTGCGCAAACTCTCCAACCATGCTGCAATCTGTTCATCCTTAAGCGTAGCGACCGATTGCAGCTGATTGATCACTTGCTGTTGACCACCGTTCAGGCCGAAGATCACTGCACTACTGCTGATCACAATAGCTGGAAGCAGTACCAGCAACACAAACGCAATGAGCAGCCGGTTGCGGATGGTGCCCACCCGCAACCCTTGAAAGAGGGCATATCGCTGAGATGTCTGTTGTGCAGCAGCCTCAGTTGCTCGCTTCATTGTTTCTCACCAATGCCGTTCGCTGTATCAGTCAACGCCCGGCCGATTGCTCTGTCGGTTCCAGGTGATGAATGATAATATGGGCACTCTGCCACCACGAAGGCGGATGAACATAGTTGTTGGTTGCCGTCGGCCATCCTTGCCAGTATGTTGTATCAAACGATATCAGTTGCTTATCTTGCACCAGCGGAATAAACGGCAATTCATCGAGCCAGATTGCCATCGCCTCAACAAAGAGATCATCAATCGCCGGATCACCCAGCGGCAGGGCTGCCATTTCATCGACAATGGCACTGTACGCGGCATTATCCCAGCGTCCCTGGTTATTATAGTTGCTCACCGGTTCATCTATCGGTTTCACCCAGCGGTTATGATAGCGATCCATCGAGGCCCATGGCTCATTGATCGAACCGCATGCATCCCAATCGATGATACCATCAAAGTCACCGGTGGTTTTGTGGGCAACCCAATCTGTCTCCGACAGCGGAATCATCTCTGACTGGACCCCTATTGCTTCTAGCCAGCCTGCAATTTGCTCGCCAGCCCGACGCATCTCGGGTGATGCCTCGTGGGCATAAATCGTGAATGAGAGCCGTTCACCATCTTGCTCGTAATAACCATCTGTACCCTTTTGCCAACCCTTCGATTCAATGATCTGCTCTGCACGTGCGGGATCACGTTGCATCAGCGGGTACTCGTCATACAGGCCCTCTTGCTCCAAAAGCTGCACATACCGCTCCAGTGGAGGATAGGCCGGGAAGAAATGACGCGATACAATGGTGGTGCTATCATACGCATCCTGTACCAGTGCATCGCGGTCAATCACGGCGTTGATCGCCCAGCGCATATCTTTGTCATCCCATGGTGGTACCATGGTGTTAACCGTCAACAGGCGCGAACACGGGTCCATCCAGGCAAACGGCACCCCATCAAGCCACGTAATCAGGTTGGGTCTGGCCGCCTTGACTGCCTCAAATGTTTCCAGTGGGCTATTGCCAATACTATCGAGATGTTGCGTTACGGCCAGTGCATCATCGCCAATATCAAACGAGGACCAGATGAGACGTTTGGGTTGGGGTAACGGACGGAAACCGGTTTTAGCGCCCCACCAGTTATCATCACGCACATAAATTGTGGTCTGGTCGGTAAATGATTCAAGTTTATATGGTCCGGTAAAGACCGGCCAGCCCTGTTCCGGATCATAGTTCGTAAATGTATAGGGGTCTTTATCACGCCAGATATGTTCTGGCATCACATCAAAGCTGCCCCAAACCTTTACCGAAAAGAAATCGAGCTGAAACCGTGGGTTTGGGCCAACCAGATGGAACACAACCGTTAAATCATCGACTTTTTCGACCCGTTCAACCCAACTCGTAAACCCGGCGAAAAAATCAAGCTCGAGATCCGGGTTCTCCAACACAAGATTGACCGTAAACACCACGTCATCGGCGTCGAACGCTTCGCCATCGCTCCAGGTCACCCCGTCACGCAATTTCAGCGTCCAGCTATCTTGATCGTCATTGGCAGTCATACGCTCACCGAGCCAGGGTTCAATCACGCCGCTTTCGTAGTTGAGAATAAACAACGGCTCAATCATCGACTGATGCAACCCCTTATCGCGGCGACCGTCACGTGCCAGTGGGTTCCACTGCTCTGGGTTGGCAATTGGCCCGGATGATAAATCCCAGATGACGGTCTGTCGGCGCTCAGCTTCATTGCCAATCACCTCTTCCGGCAGCACTGGTGCACGACCACTCTGTGGGCTTTCTGCTGGTTCACTTTGCTGGCTACTACAGGCAGCCAGAACGAGCAGGAACACGGTTACCGTTAGTAGGAATCGTTGAACATGTGATAGAGGTATCATGTTGATCACTCCTTATCGTAACAAAATTCTGGTATGCTGTTAGTATACCACTGTTACTTCACAACACCATGATACCTCTGCTTTACTAGTAGCGCTGCTATCGTCACTGATTCAAAGTGTTTTTAATCGCTAT
Source organism: Chloroflexaceae bacterium (assembly GCA_012034075.1). Taxonomy (GTDB): domain Bacteria; phylum Chloroflexota; class Chloroflexia; order Chloroflexales; family Chloroflexaceae; genus JAAURD01. The sequence continues at coordinate 7,633 of JAAURD010000064.1, forward strand.
TGCGAGGAGAAGCGCTTTTGAATCGTATAGCTAGGAGTGTTATCCTTGCCATATGTACCCTATTATGAGCCTCTTTGCTCAGCTATCGCCATTTCAATCCCTACTTCACGACAGCGACGCACTAATACTTGGTTACGGGCAAACATTTCTTTCAGTCGTTGATCTTGTTCAAATTGCAGCAACATCTGACCAAAGAAAAAATCAGCCTCATCGGTCAGAAGTATCTGCCGGTGCTCCTGAATGAGCAACTCTTTTTCACCCAGTGACTCGGTATTGATCAGCATCATCACGGCTGCACCGACCTGATGTCCAGGCGGTTCGATGGTCAACACTTCGGCAAGTGCCTCATCAATCCCGATTTCCTGCGAGCGTTGCAGCAATGATCGGTTGAGTCGAATGATATGCAATGCACCATAATCCTTTTTATGCTCATGCTGTCGAATGAGATCATCAAAAACGATCTGTGCTTCCGGGGATGTCAATTGTGCTTTATACGTTTCGATGACCCGCCGCTTCTCATTGCTGGTGTGGGCATTTATCAGGGCAAGCACTGCGGCACTTGTGTTCTGGTCGTAGCGATGGGGTTGGCGTAACTCGAGAAAAGCCCCTTCTACCCCAAATTCGCGGCAGCCTTCGATCAGCTTGCGGTTTTGCTGAATCATCTGGCTCGCCATAGGATTATCACGGTGACGATGGAGAAAATGCAGAAAAACGTGATCGGCCTCATCGGTCAATAGGCGGGCCTGTTCTCGTTCGGCTATCTGCTGTTTCGCTTCCAACGAGGGCGCATTGAGAAACGCTAGCACCGTATCATGCACCTCTTGCGTATAGGGCATGGGCGGCACCAGTTCGGCAAAAGCTTCGGCAATGCCAATTTCACGGCAGCGGCGCAACAGTTCACGATGTTCAGCCACCACCGCTCTGCTCTCGTCGTCATGCGGCACTTTGGTCAGCATCTCGCCAAAAATCGCATCGGCTTCATCGGTCAATAACAATGCCTGCTGTTCCTCCACAATGCGCTGCCGCTGCTCCATATCGCCACCAGAGGCGAATACTTCGATGGCTGCCATCACCTGCTCGCGCTGCGACCTAGTGGCATCCAGTTCGGCAAATGCTGCATCAATGCCCACCTCACGGCTACGTCGTAAGATGGTCTGATGCTGTTGCAAAAAATTGGTGTCGGTTGGCAGTGGCGCATTCTGTCCCATTTTGGCGATAAGGTCGCTCATCCGCACATCGGACTCATCGGTCAGCAATTCCGGGTGCGATTCAAGGTAGCGCCGCTTGGCTTCCCACGACGGTTCCATGATCCATGCTTGAATCGTCATCAACGGTTGGAGGTCCGGGTCCTTTTGCATGGCTTGCTGCACTTTTTCCTGGAGTATTGCTAGTTTATCCGGTTCTTTCGCCAGCAAGCGCTCAAATTGATTGACCATTTCTTCACGTAAGCGCCGCTCAATCAGTTCCCGAAAAGCAGTGTTCATGTCTACCTCACGGCAACGCTGCACCAGACGACGTGCTTGCGTCAGTTTACGTACGGTCTCTTCTGTATATCGATAGTTCTGGATAAGCTCGGCAAACACCTGATCTGCCTCATCGGTAAGCAACAACTCGCGGTGTTCTTCAATAATCGGTTCGCTCTTTATCAGTTCATCAATACTGATGAGGGCGAGGATCGCTTCCTGGTAGTCCTGTTTCGATGGTTGCATTGGTCATTCCTTCTGAGTTCATCGTTTGTCTTGTTCCACGCTGTATTTTATCTCTCTGTCTGTATTATACGCCATCAAAGACTGGCTGACCGCTGGTGCAAGTGCAAATTGACAATGGGTGTCATCTTGCATGCATAGCCGATTGTTCGGTTTGTTGTGTGCTTGACACATCGTGTATAATACTATCAAGCAGCGTTTTCATGGTCATCCCTGCCACGAGCGCTTGTATACTGCGGATCGACGAACTGCCATAGGTTGAGCCAGCAGAACAAAACAGGGATAACAACGAAATCGATTGAAGCTCAGGAGAACCATGATGCTTATCACCTATACCCACAACACCGGTTGGATGACGCCTGCATATCGGTTAGGCCAGCACCAAGACCAGAATCGACCGATCAACCGCGGTCTCAATCAGCAGCAGACATCGCCGCCATCATCGAAACACGCCCATGCAACGATCATGCGAATCGGCTGTGAATCGCCCTGACCGGCTGTCAAGATCGTGCCAACAAAGTGGTATAATCTGGCTAGCAGACAATCGCCGTGCAGCGGAATTACAGGCCAGAGACTGAACACTGATAGCAGATTGATGGATGGCCGATCATGATATATGAAGACCTGCTCGACCCTGGTGATGTCATTCCTGGCAGCCAGAGTGACTACGTGGTGGAACGGTTGATTGGGCGTGGGGGTATGGGGGCAGTGTACAAAGTACAACGTACTGCCGACCGCACAACCTGGGCGCTCAAAGAAATGCGGCCACCGCCCAATACGCCTGTCGATGAAATGAAAGAGTCACGCGACCTCTTTGAGCAAGAGGCTGCGCTGATGCGCTCGTTGGGGCACCCAAATCTGGTTACTGTTGCAGACTACTTTGAGTATGATCAGCGACCAGTAATGGTCATGGAATTTGTACCGGGGAAAACGATTGAAGAGCAATTGCACGACCAGCAAAGCCCGATGCTTGAGCAGCAAGTGATTGCGTATGGTATTCAGCTGTGCCGCGTGTTGCAATACCTGCACACACGCAATCCTCCGGTGATCTATCGTGATCTGAAGCCACCCAATATTATGCTGACGCCAGAGGGTGTTTTAAAACTGATTGATTTCGGGGTGGCCCGTACCTATAAAGCCCGCAAAGCCAAAGATACCGTGGCTATGGGCTCGGCTGGCTATGCACCGCCCGAGCAGTATGGCAAAGGCCAGACCGATGCCCGCAGTGATGTGTATGCACTGGGTGCAACGATGCTGCATCTGCTCACCGGTTTGCCGCCCGTGCCATTGCAGACACCGGCAGTGGGGTATATTGAGAAATTTAACCAGTCAGTTTCGCGCCAGGCTGAAGCAGTGATTATCAAAGCGATGTCACTGAACCGCGAACAGCGCTACCAGGACTGTGAAGCAATGGAACAGGCCCTGCATGCCTGTCTTGCGGCAGCGTATGTCGATCCCACCGAACATATGGCACCACCACCGGTGCTGCCCGAAATACAGCCGACTGATGAAACCCATGCAGGTAGCCTACCAGCAGTCAAAACAGCTCAACCAGTGGTCGAACCTGTCTTGCCGCCACCACCGGACCCGCAACCCGTTTTGCCGCAACCATCGCCACCACCCGTCGCCTCGCCCGATGCGCTCACGGCGGCACCGGCCTCGCCAGCAGCAATCCCAGCCGTGCAGCCGGTCCATCCACGGCCAGCCCGACCAGCACCGGTGAACGACGCGGAACCGGCTGCTGGCAGTATCACCTGTGGCAACTGTGGCTTTGTCAATAAACCTGATGCCCGTTTCTGTGCGCATTGCGGGACGCCGTTGGCGAGCCTACCAGTGCCAAGCCTGTTGATTACCTCACCACGGGGCACCTGGCCGCTGCGTCTGGACCGTGTCCCCTGTCATATTGGCCGCCGTGACCCGCGCCAGAATCATTACCCGGAACTCGATCTGGCGGAGCACGATAAGGGGATTGCATCACGACGTCATGCGGTCATTCGGCGTGATAATGATCATTACACCCTGACTGATATTGGTAGCGTCAATGGCACGTTCTTAAATGGGACGCGTGTTGCGGCGCATGTGCCACAGCGGTTGCGACAGGGCGACCGCATTAAGATTGGTGAGGTCGAGATCGAGTTTCGCTGGTCGTAGCTTGCTGGAGATTCGCGGATGCTGGTTGGTAGGCATACTAGTGGTTTTAACGATCATAAAATGCTTTTTCGTGCTATATGAGGTATTACTGGCCCTGGTGCGTTCAGATGGAGGGTAGGCTTGTAGTCTGCCAGCGCCAGTTGCAAGCAGGTGCTACTCATCATCGCAAGATGCTTAAACCACTCGTACAGTGCGCCTATGGATGGGGACTGGTAGCGCAATCCGGAAGCTACCGCTGGTAGCAGTTGCCACCGTTGTGGAACGGCATGCCGTTATGGGGTTTCGTCAGCTGTATCTCTTTTGTAGGTATAGCACCAATTTTACAACAACCATGGGCAAAACACTTGCTAAATGGCAATATTTCTCGTATAATTGCCAAATGAGAGGTTGTGTCTAGCACGCTGTTGTGCTATTACCCTGAACATATCATGGATCATGTGATACCTCTCGCGTTTTGTCATCCTAGTTTGATGAAGATCATAGTCCCTCGACAAGCGAATCTCCGTTTTAGGATGAGGGACTTCAATCGGAACGAAGGCAAGTGAAGGTATGAGTGACGAGAAACCTGTGTATATTACGCGTGATGGAAAAGCCAAGTTGGAAACAGAGTTGCAAGACCTAGTGACCAACGAACGCAAGCGCGTAGCTGATCGTATTGCTGCAGCGAAGGAGCTTGGTGATATCTCGGAAAGCGGCGAATACGAAGATGCGAAAAATCTCAGTCTCTGCTTGAGGGTCGAATCCGTGAGATTAAACACACCCTCTCAAGAGCACAAATTATAGATGAAGATCAGAATGGTGCTCGTGATGTGCGTATTGGCTCACGGGTTACTGTTCGGTTTGACGAGGACCCTGACGAAGAGACCTGGACCATTGTGGGGAGTACTGAAGCCTCTCCGCGGCAGGGGAAGATATCGAACGAATCACCCATCGGTTCGGCCTTGTTGGGCAAAAAAGTGCGAAGCAAAGTGACAGTGCAAACTCCATCGGGGCCGATGAAATTGACCATCATGAAAATTCAATGACAATCGTGTGAACGATTGCCGGAATCAGAGCAACCAGTACGACCGCACCACCCGGTTTGTGGGGTGGAATGGTGAATCTGTCTGAAAAAGAATACCAGATAGGTGCATATGACAAGAGATAATACCCGTTTTGTTCAGCAACCCGGAAAGAACCTGAACATATGGAGTTGACCAACCTGCAGGCACAACGCCTGACCAAGCTCCAACGGCTACGTGATGGTGGGGTTGATCCTTTCCCCGCGCGTAGCCGGCGAACACATACCATAGCGGTGGTACTGGACTCTTTTGAGCAGCTATCGGAGGCAGCAACAAGGCTCACGCTGGCCGGTCGGATTGTGGGCGCTCGTCGGATTATGGGGAAATTGGCTTTTGCCCATATCACCGATGGGACCGAGCGGATACAGCTCTGGATGAGCCTGGCTGATGCCGGTGAAGCTTTGTTTGCCCGCTTTCGTGATGATATCGATACGTTCGATATCATCGAGGTTGATGGCCTCTTGCGCCGTACCAAAAAAGGCGAACCCTCGCTCTTTGTGCAAGATCTCCGCGTGTTGGCAAAAACCCTGAACCCGCCCCCGGAAAAATGGGAAGGGCTGCAAGACGTTGAAGAACGACTGCGGCAACGCTACCTTGATCTGACCGTGAATGAAGACCGAAGGCAGATCTTTCGTATGCGGGCACAGGCGATTACCGCGATGCGTCACTTTCTGGATCAACGCGGGTTTGTTGAAGTGGAAACCCCGGTGCTCCAGCCGATCTATGGCGGTGCAGCCGCTCGACCCTTTACGACCCACCATCATCAGCTGGATCAGACTCTCTATATGCGTATTGCGAGCGAGTTGTACTTAAAACGGCTGATTGTTGGTGGTTTTGATGCGGTCTATGAAATTGGCAAAAACTTCCGCAATGAAGGGGTTGATCGCAGTCACAATACCGAATTTACGGTGATGGAGTGTTATCAGGCCTATGCCGACTATCACGATATGATGCAACTGGTAGAGCAGATGTTCCGTGCTATCAGTCAAGCCGTCATTGGCGAGACGAGGGTGCTGTATCAAGGCCAGCCGATTGATTTTGGTGTCGATTGGCCGCGTATGCCGCTGGTGCAGGCGATTGAAGAACGAACGGGGATTGATATTCTGGCGTTGCCGGACCTGACATCGTTGATGCAGGCGATTGGCGCTGCTGGTTTGCAGGTAGAACCCAAACCCACCTGGGGCAAACAGGTGGATGAACTCTTTAGTACCTATGTTCAACCGATGCTGGTCCAGCCAACCTTTATCATCGATTACCCAGTAGAGTTATCACCGCTCGCCAAGCGCAAGCCCGATGTGCCCGCCCTGACTGAGCGATTTGAAGGCTTTATCGCTGGTTTAGAGCTGGCGAACGCCTTTACCGAACTCAACGATCCCCTTGATCAGGAGCAGCGTTTTTTAGAGCAGGGCCGTGCGTATGACTCGGGCGATGATGAAGCGCATCAGATGGATACCGATTTTCTGAATGCGCTTATGTATGGCATGCCGCCAACCGGTGGCCTGGGTGTTGGGATTGATCGGCTGGTCATGATCTTAACCGATCAGTCCACGATTCGCGAAGTTATTCTTTTTCCTCATCTACGAACAAGAGACACATGAGTATGGTATGACCGTGATCTTCATTCGGGGGAGTGATACACAGTTAGGGCAACGCCTGGTACAGGCATGTGCTTCGCATCCCCATGTGCGCCTGGTTGTCATGGAACAAAACCTTCCGCCAACGAGCAGCGGAGAGCATATGGCCGAACTGATGCGTCAGGAACAGGTAGATGTTGTCATTAATCTTGCATCAGCCGGTGAAGAAGCACCAGCGCAAAACCGCGATCAGGCATTTCAAGCCAACGTACTGCACAGCTCCGATTTGCTGGGAGCATGTGCCAGAGCAGGTGTCAAGCGCATTGTGTTACGCAGCAGTACACTGGTATATGGATCTCATCTGAAGCATGCCGCCTTTCTTGATGAGGAGACCCGGTTTGCTCGTTCGGCACGATCACCGCTGATCAGCGATTATGTGGAGCAAGAGCAGATTGCCGCCGAATTTGCGCGAACGCATCCCGATCAGGCTGTCATTATCCTGCGTTGTGCGAGCCTGGTGGCACCGGACTGGCCCTCGCCACTGGTACGCTATTTTGCGCAACCGCGCCCCTGCATGCTGTTTGGGTTTAACCCACGGATTCAGGTCCTGCATCCAGATGATGCGGTCGCTGCCTATCTGCTCGCAGCCGAGGCTGATGTCAGCGGTGCCTTTAATCTGGCAGCCAACGACCCGCTGACGTTATTACAGGCCATTCGCCTGGCGGGACGTCAACCCCAGATGTTCCTTGAACCAGTGGTGATGCTGGCTCGTCGGGTCATTCCGCGAGAACAGGTGTTGGGGTATTGGCCCTTTGCGATGGACCTGCTGCGATATAGTTGTGTTGCCGACATACGCAAAGCGCAGGCCCAGCTCAATTGGCAACCTGCTTATGCTGCCAGAGCGATAGTGGAAGAACTCAATACAGCACCAGCTGTGATACAAAGGAGTAGGGTATGAGTCAAACGGTGTCATCACCAGCACCAGGTACACGTCTCGCAAAGCGACATGCGCCGATCATCAATCGCACGATAGCCATCGATGGCTTGACGATTGTGGCCGACATATTGCATCAGGCAGCGCAACGACTGGAACAAATTGGGGATGATGGGCTAGGCAATGGACGTCCGTTTGATCTGGATACACTCTGGCAGTTGTTGCAACGTGGTCGTACTTATGCTACGCCATCTTCGTGGGCTGAGCTGTATCAGCTGCTGAACGAACAGATACAGGAGCAAATCACCTTCGTTGAGCGCCGCCGCCGAGGTGACTATACGACCGACCCGTATGGGTTTGACGAGGACATACTAGCTCGTGTGCGTCCGCTGATGCGTTTTATGTACCGGTTCTGGTGGCGTATTGATGCGTTTGGTCTGGAGAACGTACCCGCAACCGGGCGAGCCCTGCTGGTCGCCAATCACAGCGGTGTGTTGCCCTGGGATGGAGCGATGATTGCGACCGCAATCTATGATACGCACCCGGCTCGTCGCCTGGTGCGTAATCTCTATTTGCACTGGTTTAATACGCTACCGATGGTAGCTCCCCTTTTTGCCAGCCTGGGTCAAGTGGCAGGTCGCCCAGAGAACGCAGTGCGCCTGCTGGAAGAAGATGAAATCGTGTGTACCTTCCCCGAAGGGGCACGTGGTGTCGGCAAACGGTTTCAGCAACGATATCAACTGATGCGTTTTGGACGAGGCGGGTTTGCACGGGTAGCGCTACAGACGGGTACGCCCATGATACCGGTGGCGGTCGTGGGCGCGGAAGAGGCGTACCCCATGATCGGGAATGCTGAGTCGCTGGCCCGGCTGCTGGGATTGCCCTTCTTTCCGATTACGCCCTTCTTTCCCTGGCTCGGTCCGGTCGGTACCATTCCACTGCCAACCCACTGGACGATTACTTTTGGTGAACCTATCTCCACTGTTGAGTATGGTCCAGATGCGGCACATGATCCATTGATCGTTTCAAAGCTCTCCCAACAGGTGCGCAACATTATTCAAGAGACGATCAATACGCAACTGGCGGTGCGTACCTCTATCTTTTGATCGCCAGTTTCTGAATGATAGTCATGATCACGGCGAGAAAGGTCAATTGATGCGCATTGCGATTACGGGGGCAGGCGGACGCCTGGGAGGGGCGTTGTGTCGTTGTCTGGCAACGCACCATACGGTTATCCCACTCTTACATCAAGATGTGGAGTTGCGTAGTCCTGAAACAATTGGGCAGATTGTGGTTCATCATGTCGATCTGGTCATTCATACGGCGGCGTATACGAATGTTGATGGCTGTGCGCGTGATCCCGATCTGGCCTATCAGATCAATGGTCTGGGAACGCACTATGTGGCGCTGGCCTGCCAGAATCTGAACATTCCCATGGTTTATATCAGCACCAACGAAGTCTTTGATGGAGAGACCAGCACGCCGTATGGAGAATATGCGCCGACCAATCCGATTAATGCCTATGGCCGCTCGAAGTGGGCCGGTGAACAGATAGTGATGACGTTGCTGCAGCACTTTTTTATTGTGCGGGTCTCATGGCTGTTTGGCGGGGAGCGCAACTTTATCCGCACGGTGCTGCGTTTGGCAGCCGACCCACCAGAAGGCGGCCTGCGTATGGTTGAGGACGAGGTAGGGAGCCCAACGTATGCGCATGATGCAGCCGATGCGATTGCTCAACTGATTGAGACCCCCTGCTATGGAATCTATCATCTCGTTAATGAGGGCTGGTGCTCACGTTATACCCTCGCCAGTGAAGTATTGCGACAGGCCGGGCATGGGCATGTCCCGATGACACCGATCCGGCTGGCCGATTATCAACGTGAGAGCACCCCACCGTCCTATACGCCGCTGGCGAATCGGGCCGGGGCAGCATTTGGTATCACCCTGCGACCCTGGGAAGAAGCGGTAGCAGCGCATCTGGCCGAAGTGTCACCCACATGATCGATGTGATTATTCCCAACTACAATGGTATGCAGTTGCTGCCGACCTGTCTGGATGCGTTGCGTGGGCAGACCCGACGTGATTTTATCGTGACGGTCGTTGATGATGGCAGTACGGACCAGTCGTGTGCGCTGTTGACGCAGCAGTATCCGGAAGTCCATCTGATCGCCTTGCCGACCAACCGTGGTCTGGCTACAGCGGTAAATGCTGCAATTGAGCGTACCCATGGTGAAATGGTGGTGCTGCTCAATAATGATACCGAGGCCGACCGGCGCTGGCTGGAGCAGTTGATCGGAGCGCTTGAACGCTACCCCGGCTATGATTTTGCTGCCAGTAAACTGCTGCTGTTTGATCGACGCAATCAGTTGCATTCGGCTGGTGATATCTACCGTCCCAACGGTATTCCAGATAGTCGCGGCGTCTGGCAAATCGACCGGGGGCAATATGATGCGGTAAGCGAGGTTTTTGGCCCCTGTGCCGCGGCAGCAGCCTACCGCCGTGGTGGGCTCAATCAACTGGCTCAGGCGGGGAAAGTTTTTGATGAAGACCTGGTGATGTATTGTGAAGATGTTGATCTGAATGTACGTGCGCGTCGAAACGGTATCCGCACGATCTTTGTTCCCACCGCGGTGGTCTATCATCGGCTGAGTGCCACGGGTGGGGGAGCATTAGCAAGTTATTACTGCGGTCGCAACTTCTTGTTAGTCTGGCTCAAAAATATGCCATTGCCGTTGATCCGGCGGTACTGGTTGGCTTTGCTCTGGGCGCAGATCAGGCTAGGGATGCATGCACTCTGGCATATCCGTGAGCCGGCCGCGCGTGCCCGTTTGCGTGGACAACTGGCAGGATTACGCGCGGTACCGCACTTCTGGCAAAAACGCCAATACGGAACCCAACAGCAACCCTGTGGAGATTTGTCGTGTCTAACGACCATGCTTTGCTTTCAGTCGTAATACCAGCCTATAATGAGGAGCAGCGTCTACCGCCGACGCTTGCCCGAATTCAAGCCTATCTGGCATTGCAACCGTATCATGCCGAAGTGCTGGTGGTGGACGATGGCAGCACCGATGCAACAGCGAGCCTGGCTGAACAGGTCGATGGCGTTCGTGTGCTGCGGTGCGATCACCGTGGGAAGGGCTTTGCGGTGCGCACCGGTGCCCTGAATGCGTGCGGTGACTATATTTTGCTGTGCGATGCGGACCTGGCAGTTGCCATTGATGAATGGGAGCAGCTGCATCGTGCATTGGTGGATGGCCATGATGTTGCGATTGGTTCACGCGAGAGCCTGGGAGCGCGACGACTGGGCGAACCCTGGTACCGCCACTTGATGGGGCGGGTGTTTAACTTTGTGGTACAGCGTCTTGCGTTGCAGGGTATTCAAGATACGCAGTGTGGTTTCAAGGCAATGCATCGTGATGTAGCGACAGACCTCTTTCATCATATGCATATCTATGGGGCGCATGCGCCGCCGGTGAGTGGCCCGGCGGTGACGGCATATGATGTTGAGTTGCTGTTTGTGGCTCGTCGTCGCGGTTATCGCATTATCGAAGTACCGGTGACTTGGCATTATGGCACCGAAACAAAAGTTGACCCGATGCGAGATTCTTTGCGCAACGTACGAGATGTGCTTAAAGTGCGCATGAACGATTGGCGTGGACGTTACCCCAACCGCACCCGTTCACCAGTAATGGGTAAACGTTCTTGATCGTGCAGAATGTCTGTCGGTAAGGAGCAGTTCAGACTATGCTGCGATCTTTCTTGCAACAACAGCGGATGCGGCTGCTGGTTGCCCTGCTGATCGGCCTGAGCATCTTCGGTTTGCGCTATTCGGGGGCATTGGGCGCACGTGCCCGTGGTGACCTGGAATGGCCGATGGTTGCAGCCCAGATGTTGGTTGCGGGTGAGGATCCCTACACCTATAAAATCCGGATGAGTGATGGCTCAATGGCGGCCATGTATCCATTGACAACGACGCTGATTGCGGCCCCGCTGGCGTTCTTTCCGCCACGCCTGACAGGAGCGTTGTTTGTCGGTATTGCTTCGGCACTGCTGGCGTTTGGTTTGACTGGACAGCGTCAATGGTGGCGGTTGCTGGTTTTTGTTTCATGCCCTTATATCGTAGCGGTGCAGTATGCACAGTGGCCGATACTGCTCAGTGCCGCGTATTTTCTGCCCTGGCTGTTACCGGTGGTCATTGCCAAGCCCCATCTTGGTGCGGTAGTCGCTCTCTGCGGTCGCTGGTCGCCGACAACGCTGGGTATTACAGTGGCGCTGGTGCTGCTCTCATTTGTTCTCTATCCAACCTGGCCCTTTGCTTTCCTAGCGCACACATCAGCCTATGATGGTGCTATTCCATTGTTGGTGCTGCCTTTTGGGCCACTGCTGTTGTTGCTGATACCGTACTGGCGTAACCGGCCAACGCGGTACCTACTCCTGCTGTCAATCGTACCACAACGTCTCATTTATGATTTGATGATGCCGTTGATAGTTGCCCGTTCACCGCGTGTGTTGCTGATGCTTACGGCCATCTCATGGGCGTTTGCGCTGTTTGCGGCGTACCCTGATATGCTCTGGCAGATCGCGGTGGTTGGTATTTATGGACCGCTGGCAGTAGAAGCATGGCTCATACAGCGAAGTGCTCCCTGAACGCAAAAAAGGCGTTACGTAACCTGAATGTAACCCTGAAACCTATACTATTATGTGGGGAGAGCATATAAACAAAAGGCGTTTGTTGGAATGTATCGGTCAAGCAGGTGTTCTGCATGCATCATCTTTGACATGCCTGTGCTGTTTATGTTCAACCTGGTGTAGCCATACAGGTACGTGCTGAGACTCGTTTGGTGTATCTGTGATTGCTGCTAGAAATCAGGTGTTTTATGCATATCATTGTTGCCAGTCACAATCTGTTTCGGCGTGAATTGTCGTCGTTTATCTTAAGTGAGGCTGGTTATACCGTCCACGAAGCAACGGATAGTACATCGCTGTGTGACTATCTGCATGGTATGAACCCCGACCTCGTCTTACTTGATTCGCATCTGCTCGATAAAGAGAGTCAGTATCTGGTGCAACACCTGCATCAACTGGCTACCGTGCCCGTTATGTTCCTCACAAGTAGTCATGGTATCGCTGAATCGGCAACGTCATGGCATACCCATGCAACCAGTTATCTTACCTGGCCGTATGAAGCACAGGATTTACTGGCGCATGTCCAGGCATTGATCGGCGACCAAACGATGTGTGCGGCTTCGATGGCTGATATCGTTCAGACTGAATCGGTCTAGCTGTCATGCTTTAACGTATCGTCTATGCGTCATCGGAAAGCCTCCGGATGCATTGTACAGAGGTCTTCATGTTCTTATGAACAGATCTCTGTCTTTTTTTACCGTTGACGTAGCCCATGACCCGTGCTATAGTAGCAGATAGCTGCTTCTCACAAGCAGAAAGCATGGGTCATCGCACCCAGAAAAGCACCGTGGCATTATGACTGGTCTGCTCTCTTCAGGATCTGAGCCTGCAAAGACTGTTATCCTCGGTCGTGCTTCTAGAACTGCTGAGAGCATCGTCGTTCCTGGAAGCCACAGCTGCCATGACGAAGGAAAACGCACGCTATCCTTCGTCTTTTTTGTCTATGAGTTGGGTAATGAGTGAACGGGTTTATCGAACAGAAGCATTGATTTTGCGGCGGGGTGATCTTGGTGAAGCCGACCGCTGGCTGATGCTGGCAACCCCCACGGGCAAACGACGTGTGAAAGCGCGGGGTGTGCGCAAAACAACCAGCCGGCTGGCCGGGCATATCGAATTGTTTACCCATGTTGATATGTTACTTGCGCGGGGACGTTCGTTTGATATTGTGACCCAGAGTCAGGTGATTAGCCCATTTACTCGGATTCATGCAGATCTGGCGCGTTTAGGCGGTGCCTACTATGTGGCTGAGTTGTATGATGCGTTTACCTGCGATGGCGAAGAACAGCAGACGTTATTTACGCTGTTACAAAAAACGTTTCATGCTCTGGAGCGGATCGATCATGGTGATCTGGTCCTACGAACCTATGAGTTACAGTTGCTGCATGCTGCTGGTTATCAGCCATCCCTGCACACCTGTCCGGTGTGTCAGACGCCTCTGGATGAAACAGCGCATCAGTTGAGTGCGACCCTTGGCGGAGTCCTCTGTATGGATCACGCTCATACTGATAGCGCAGCTCAACCAATCAGCCTGCGGGCATTTAAAGTGCTACGGTATCTGCAACGCGAATCCTGGACCAACATTGAGCGTCTGCATCTCTCGGATGATGTGCGTGAAGAGATTGAACGGTTGCTGCGTTGGTATCTCCGCCATATGCTGGAACATGATCTCAAAACGGTCGCGTTTCTAGAAACGATAGACCATCCGCAGATCCGCCCGACTATCAGGATCTAAGTGCATCGCTTACCGATGGAAGGAGTTGCGCCTTGGCCTACCTGGATGACTTATTAGGACGTGGTGAACAAATTCTCTCCGTATCACGACAACATGTGATTGTGCTGGTTATTCGCGTTCTGGCTGAACTGGCCCTGATAGCCCTGCTGGTATCGGCCGGGGTGGTTTCCCATGTTGCTTTTAGTGAACAAACCAAACCAATTGTTGCAGGTATGCCAGGCAGCCAGATTATTTTGCTGGTCTGTTCGGTCATCAGTGTGCTGATCTTGATCAGTGCTTTTGGTGACTATCTGCGCTGGAATGCAGAGCAATATGTAGTAACGGACCGACGAGTATTGCAGTTGCATGGCGTATTCAGCAAAACCGTCTCGGAAACCGCCTTGGATCGAATTAGCCAGGTGATATTACGGCAGAACTTTCTGGGCCGTCTCTTCCGTTTTGCGACGATTGAGATTGGTGCAGGCGATGATACCCCGCAAATCATGGATAGTGTCACCAACCCCAGCGCCTTTAAACGCGCGATTCTCGATGCAAAATATCATTATGAACATGGTTATGGCTATCTGGATGAACCTGAGATAGCGTTGCCGGTTGCTCCGAGTCACCGAGAGTCGTTTGATATTCAGCGCACGTTGGAAGATCTGGTGAATTTGCATGATCGCGGGATTCTCTCGAAGGATGAGTTTGAAGCCAAGAAGCGCGAGCTTCTTCGTCGCATTTAGCCAATGATCAGCAATGCCAATGACAGCAGAGCGTATCGCGTTTTGTGCTCACAGGAGGTATGATTGACAGGTATGGATCAGCCTCTCACGCCGAGCACAATAGGTCATACTTCGATGGTCTGGCAGTTGGTGCGCACGATGCGCCCACGCCAGTGGATTAAAAATACCTTTGTCTTTACGGCTCTGTTCTTTTCGGAAGAGCGTCTCTGGACCCAACTGGATCAAGTGCTCCTGACAGTTGCTGCTTTTGTTGTTTTTTGTATGGCAGCCAGTTCAATTTATCTGATCAACGATCTGGTTGATATCGAGAAAGATCGGGCCCATCCGCGCAAGCGCAACCGGCCGCTGGCTTCGGGTTTGCTCAGCCCACTGGTAGCAGTCGTTGCGGCTATGGTGTTGATCATCGGGTCGTTTGGCGCGGCCTATATGATCGACCCAGATGGTATCTTTCTGCTGGTGGTGGGCAGCTATGTCGTCATCCAGGGGGTGCTCTATTCGTACTGGCTCAAGCATGTGGTGATTCTTGATATTCTGGTGATTGCGGCGGGCTTTGTGTTGCGGACGATTGCGGGCGGCGTGGTGCTGCATATTACGATCACGCCATGGTTGCTGGTCTGTATGGGTTTGCTGGCGATTTTTCTGGGCATTGGCAAGCGTCGTCATGAACTGGTGTTACTTGACAATGATGCTGGTGAACACCGCCGCATTTTGCAAGAGTATTCGGTGCCGATGTTGGATCAGATGATCTCAATTGTAACGGCCAGCATTATTATGGCGTATAGTATGACCACGTTTTCAGCACCGGCGGTGCCACGCGATCCCTTTCCGGTCCTGATGCTGACGATACCATTTGTGATCTATGGCATCTTTCGCTATCTCTATCTGATCTATCAACGCCATGGTGGCGGTAGTCCCGAAGAACTGGTGCTGAAAGATGTTCCGCTGGCGGGAAGTATTGTGCTCTGGGGCATGACGGTATTGGGTTTACTCTTTTTCTTTCGCCCGACGTGATAGCCTGTTTTTGTGCTCCCTGAGAACTGGTGTTCGGTGCAGCATGCTGCGTCACGACGCATTCCGCTGATAGTACGGCAAAAGGCAACCTGGTATGACAACATTTATGAAATTTGGTGGATCGGTCATTACCAATAAGCGGGGTCAGGAGAGTCCGGACCTTTCCGTGATGCGTCAGCTTGCCCAGGAATTGTCTGCGGCAGTGCTGGCCCAACCAGAACTGGCGCTGGTGCTGGGCCATGGGAGCGGATCATTTGGGCATACCTATGCGGCACGGTATGGCATTCACCAGGGCCTTGCGGCCACGGATGATTGGCGCGGCCTGGCCTGGACGGCAGCGGCGGTGTTACGCCTGAATCGCCTGGTGGTTGATACGTTGGTGCAGGCGGAGC
>JAAURD010000325.1 GCA_012034075.1 Chloroflexaceae bacterium
CTGGCGAGCCTGTTCGAGACATGGCTGGCACGCGGACTGAACGCCTTTCAGGAATGCCTGCGGGCATTGGGTGCGCCGGCCCCAAATCCCTCTTGAATGCTTTCCCCCCAACTCTGAACAGTTACAAACTGGTTGACCTTTGTGTAACAGCATGCTATACTTCAACAATTAAAAGAGAGACCTCGAACATTCGGTGTCTATACGATTCATAGAAAGGGCCACAATGGCACAGATACGTCTGGTAATTGCAGATGATGAATCGATCATTCGCATGAACCTGAAAGAAACATTGGTCAGTCTTGGGTATATTGTCGTGGGCGAAGCTGGCGATGGGGTCAGTGTAATCAACCTGGCCCGTGAACTACGCCCCAATCTTGTCTTGATGGACATTAAGATGCCCAAACTGGATGGTATTCAGGCTGCCAAGGTCTTGACACAGGAGAAGATAGCTCCCGTGCTCTTGCTGACTGCCTACTCTGACCGTGAACTGGTCGAACGGGCAAAAGAAGCGGGTGTTGTGAACTATGTGGTCAAGCCATTTCGTGATGCCGAGTTGCTGCCGGCAATTGAGATTGCCCTGGCGCGCTACCAGGAATTTTTGGAGATGGATGGACAAATTAGCGATCTAAAAGAGACGCTGGAAACCCGGAAACTCGTCGAGCGAGCCAAGGGGATACTGATGGACACCCAGGGTCTCAAAGAGAGTGAAGCCTTTCGGAGAATTCAGACCCTCTCCATGAATACACGCAAGTCCATGAAAGAGATTGCTCAGGCTATTCTGCTAACCCATGAAATTTCAGAAATTTAAGGGGCGTTTTGAGGCGGTTACCACGGGGTCACCTGATTGCACGGCTGATTATCTGGGGTTGGTGCGGTATTATCCTGCTCAGTATTGCTGTAACAGCTCAGCTGTATGCCGCAATGGGAGTAGAGCAGGCGCTTGTTCCGGCTCAGACGACGTCCTTCCCAAGCGTGTCGGCTACCAGCAGATCGAGAACAACCACCGTTATATCTCCTACTCCAACAATCCAGCGCATATTGCCCATATTCACTGCGCAAACGAGTACACCACCGCCTGCTCCGCCCCTCGTGACCGATACCGAGGCGCTGTATCACGAGCTGCTCTTGCTCCGCGCCGACGTCAGTCGGCTGTGGAGTGCCTATCATCTGGCACGTGCATCGAGCCAGCTTGCTGATGCCGAGGCAGCCCTACGTATTAACGATCTGAACGAAGTTGAACGTGTGCTGGTGACAGTGGGCATATCGCTTGATCAGGCCTATGAACGCAGTCTTGAACAGGATAAAGGCCCGATCAGTGCGTTTCGCGCTGAGGTCGGCCAGATGCATGAAGAATTACGGCGACGACCCGATAATATCGACCTGCAGCTGCGTCGCCTACGCCAGAGCATGCTCAACCTCGTTGATGAGCCACCGCAATAGATGTATCAGTTGCCACTGTTCTACCCGATCAATGGACGAGCAAATCACGCAACGCCGCTTCAGCCGTGGGGTAACGAAACTGATAGTCGTATGATTGAGCCTTACGTGGAAGCACACGTTGCCCCTGTACCAGCAAATCGGCGACTTCACCGAGCAAAAGGTGTAACCCGAACCCAGGTGTTGGCAACCACGATGGTCGGCCCATCACCCGCCCCAGCGTAGCCATAAAATCGCGGTTCGTCTGCGGTTCGGGTGCCGTCGCATTGAGCGGCCCGGTGACACGCTCATCATCGAGGGCCAGCGCAATCAGCCCAATCTCATCGGCTATATGAATCCACGACAGCCACTGATTGCCCGGTAAAATCGGCCCGCCGCTCAATAACTGGAATGGCAGCATCATTTTGGGCAACGCTCCATCATCGTGGTCAAGCACAATACCGGTGCGCAGCAGCACCGTGCGGATGCCCAACTCTTCCGCTTCCAGGGCTTCTTGCTCCCACGCAACGCCAACCTGAGCCAGAAAGTCATTGCCCGGTGGCGATTGCTCATCCAGTGGGGTAGCATCACGTGGGCCATAATACCCAATCGCCGAACCATTGATAAAGACCGCCGGTTTGCGACGAGCCGCTATCAACGCGCTGAATAGCACCCGTGTACTCACCACCCGGCTATCACGGATCTCGTTTTTATACGCAGCATCCCAGCGTTTCCCAAAGATCGACGCGCCCGCCAGGTTGACCAACGCATCAGCCCCATCCAACGACTCGGCCCATGCACTATGTTCCGAAGGCTGCCAGTGAACATACGCAGTGGCAGTGAGGATCTGTCGTTTCGCTTTTTCCACATTGCGTACCAGCGCAATCACCTCATTGCCGCGCTCGTGGAGATATGCACAAAGATGCCTGCCAATCAGACCAGTCGCCCCGGCAACCACAACACGTCGGGCCATTTCACCGCTTTCCTCTAGGATAAACATGATTGAAAAAACGGTTCGGCGGTCGCCCTGAGCAATCATATTACGATCTCGAGGACCACCATGTTCTTCTGGTATCTGTGTACCACGTCTTGTGCGACAACCGTCTGCCAGTAGGATACCATACCGTGGTGCTGCTGTAAAGGACAAGCGCAGGAATGGCGGTATGCTGATGAGAAAGGATTAATACGATAATACCACATGCAAGCGGCATCAACGGAACGAATCGTATTTTTATGGTCTTAATCGACCATAGCGCATCAGCAACCGCCGCCCTACAGAATACCATACCATGGCATTGGGGTAAAGCACCGCACAGATGATGATCGCGTGATCGCGTTTCCGTTGTCCCTGAGGCTTCCCTACCTCGTCCCAGACCTCTCAGGCGCCACCAACACCCATGCCCCGTGTTTTGTTCGGTCTCTTGACAAATACGACACGATAGCGTACATGATCATGTATAGTACAAGCACATCATGAAATACAACGAACGCTTGAGAAGAAAGGGAGAGAGAACCATGAAAAACAACAACCACGACTATTATCAGCCCTACCCGTATGGGCCAGAAATAGCCAATGTGACGCCGATTCAAGAACAGGCGATCACCTATCTGATTATGGGCTACACCATCAGCGACGTCGCCCGCACCATCAACGTTAACCGCTCTACAATTTACCGTTGGCTGCGCGACTCACACTTTGTCGCACTCTACAACCAACGCCGCGCCGAATGCTGGGACCATCTGCGCAATGCCATCTTTGGCCTGGGCAGCATCTGTCTTGACGGCCTGCGAGAACTATTGCAACACGCCAATCCCAGCGTTCGCCTGCGCACCATCATGGTCTTCTTCAAGGCGCTCGGTCTGCTCGACCGCAACGCGCGGCCGGCTGACCCGTGTGACCCCGAAGGCGTAGAACAGCTCTGGGCCGCGCTGGGCCAGCACTCCTTCAGCACAGCCGAGCGCACTTCGGAAATAGCCGACCAGCAACGCCTGGTCAGTCAGCACGATGAGGCGCAAACAGAGACAAAAAGCGACACTATGCAACAGATTGCGGCACCTGAGCAGCGCAGCACCGGCACAACACAAACACCGGAAGCAACGCAACCAAGCGGGCAAACCGCAGACAGCAGCAGCAACAACGCACCTGGTATAAGCGCCCAGGCCAAACAGCAGCGGCATAAGCAAGGAGCCAAACCAAAGACCAGGAAACAAAAGCCAGCCGCAACAAGTAGTACGCGGCGCGAACGCCGCCGTGAGCAGAAACGCAAACGCACAGCGTAAGCTGCTCCTCTTGCACAACTGATACCAAATGGCGTTCATCGATAAAAGAGAGACTGATTCTGTATCAGACGTAGGTGCGACTTGCAGCCGCACGCAAAGCGGCAACGAGGCGCTACGTGTCCTCTCAAAGAACTGATACGAGATTGCCTTTTGCCGTACTCCTGCCAAGATGTGTCGTGGTGCAACGTGCTGCGCCGAACCCCAGTGTCGCATAGGGGGCGGGACACTGGCGTGATTTGCACACGCAGAATCCCATGGAGAGAAAACGTTAGGGCTGAGGGTATGGTTGCGGCCCAGGCGGCAACGGTGGGTATGGGTTCGGCGGCGGCGGTGGTGGCTCAACCGGCGGTTGCGGGTCGGGGGTACGGCAACGGCGGCGGCTCCGGATAGGGCTGCGGTGGCACCGTGGTTGGCTGTTCTGGTGG
>JAAURD010000326.1 GCA_012034075.1 Chloroflexaceae bacterium
GATTAATAAAGAAACTTAAACCAGCACACACGAAGAAAAAGACACTCATACCCAGAAAGACCCTGCCCTGTCCAACAGTAACGTTTTTTGAACCAGGGTGTTTGCACACGCATACCAATAATAAAAAAGAGCACGGCTACCATAAACAGTATCACCGTCAACGATGTATCTTTTGCAGCAGCGATTTCCTGAAACATACCGTCTATCCTCCTATAAAGCCCATGAATAGGGGATTGGGTCCGTTGATTTGCCTTTTATCCGCATCCAATGCAATATCACAGTGATACACCATGGTATGGAGAAAACAAGTAATAGTCTACCACATACGCACCGGCGGGGCAAGTACCCCGCGCGTTCAGCAGCATCGGGCTACGTCAACGTCCGAGTTATCGCGTATCATAGCCAAATGGCAAGCATCGATATGAGACATAGGCGCCGCGTGCAGCCGCACAGCGGTCGGCACCCGCACCGAGTCGGACGCACGCCAGGCACGCACGTATCAGACGTAGGGCCAGGCATAACGAGCAGCAACGGCATCCCGCCATAATGAAGCCAGCCCCTAAAAGCCACCACGCCAGGGGCCATCCCATGCGCTCACCGCCGTGCCGCCATGGTGAACTGCCCTCCGACCGCTTTGCGCTTTGCGCTTCCCATGTTCCGCAACATCCCAAAGTTGTTGTGTCCCTCGTCAATCGCAATATGCTATAATGAAAAGAATAACACAACCATAGCACAATCACAACCAGGAGCCATACCATGACAAACACACCATACCAACAACCGCGCACAGCAAGCAACCCCCCGCAACACCATGCACCACCGCGTGCCCAAAACACCCCCACAGCTCAACGCACAAACGAAGGAAACATGCGACACATTGCGACACATTGCGACACATTGCACCCAAATCGCCCCGCCCATCTCAATGTGCCCTTGCTCAGCATATAGCCATGACAGGAAGCGTGCGATAATTGGCAGCTCGTAATCACAACAGCAACAACAGCCTGAATCACCAGCGATTGCGGCTCACCATCTACGGCGCCGTGCAAGGCGTTGGGTTTCGCCCAGCCGTCTACCGTCTCGCCAGCGAGCTGATGCTGGCTGGCTGGGTCGTCAATAACGTGCAAGGGGTGGTCATCGAGGTAGAAGGGCCGACCCCTCAGTTAGAGCACTTCCTCGCCCAGATAACCCGGCATCCACCACCACGTGCAAGCATCCACGCCGTTGATACAGCCTGGTTAGCCCCAACCGGAGCAACCGGTTTTGCCATCCGCCAGAGCGATGACCACGGCCAAAAGACCGTATTGATACTGCCAGATAGTGCCACCTGCACCGACTGCTTGGCCGATATAATCGACCAGACCAACCCGCGCTACGGCTACCCCTTTACCAACTGTACCAACTGCGGCCCCCGTCTAAGTATTATCGAAGCGCTCCCGTATGACCGACCCAACACCACCATGAAGCACTTTATCATGTGCCCCGACTGCCAGCAAGAATATAACAACCCCCTAGACCGGCGATTTCATGCCCAACCCAACGCTTGCCCCAGCTGCGGCCCACAGCTCTTTCTTGCCCATCAAGCCAGCAGCGACCCACTCGCCGATGCAGTTGCAGCCCTGCAGCAAGGCCAGATCGTCGCCATGAAGGGTCTGGGCGGCTTTCATCTGCTAGTCGATGCCAACAACACCGCTGCCCTGTTGCGCCTGCGTCAACGGAAAAACCGCCCAGCTAAACCGCTCGCCGTCATGGTCCGTGATAGCGCCATGGCTCATCGCCTCTGTATCGTCTCACCCCAGGAAGAAGCCCTGCTCCACTCCGCCGAAGCGCCCATCGTCCTGCTCAAGCGCCACCCACCAGCATCCGACATCGCGCCGATTGCCGACGCGGTTGCCCCGGCGTCCCCACGCTCGGCATCATGCTGCCCTACACCCCATTGCATCACCTGCTCCTGGCAGCATTTGACGCACCGCTAGTCGCCACCAGCGGCAATCTCAAAGATGAACCAATCTGCATCGATAACGACGAAGCCCTCGTTCGTTTGCAAGATATTGCAGAACTGTTTCTCTTACACAATCGTCCCATCAAACGGCATGTCGATGATAGCATCGCCTGGGTCCTTGATGACACGCCGCGCCTGTTGCGACGTGCTCGCGGCTACGCCCCACTGCCAGTGCTCGTCAAGCAGTGCTTGCCCACCATCCTCGCCGTTGGGGCGCATCAGAAAAACACCATCGCGCTCAGCATCGGCGTCGATTCAGCCCCTAGCAACGCACTCGACTACACCCAGGTGGTGATCAGCCAGCATATTGGCGACCTGGAAACACCACAAGCATTGGACGCCTTTGCCCGAGTCATTGCTGATTTTATGCATCTGTATCAAGTTGAGCCAGTCGTGCTGGCCCATGATATGCACCCCGACTACCACTCAACACATTGGGTCAAAACCATGCACCAAGGAAATGCACACACAGTTGCCGTACAGCACCATCATGCCCACCTCGCCGCCTGCCTCGCCGACAACCAGGTCACCGAAACAGCCCTCGGCATCACCTGGGACGGCACCGGCTATGGGCCTGACGGCACCATCTGGGGCGGCGAATGCCTGCTCGGCAATGCCAGCGGCTACCGTCGCGTCGCCCACCTGCGGCCATTCTCGCTGCCCGGCGGCGAAGCAGCCGTGCGTCAACCACGCCGCGTTGCCCTGGCACTGCTCTGGGAAATGTATGGCGAACAAGCGTTTGAGCTTGATCTGCGACCCATCCAGACGCTAAATGCCACCGAACAACGCATCCTGCAGCAGATGTTGCAGCGCGGCCTGCAATCGCCACGCACAACCAGCGCCGGTCGGCTCTTCGATGGAGTGGCCGCCCTCATCGGTCTGCATCCCCAGGTCAGCGTTGAAGGCCAGGCCGCCATCGCCCTCGAAGCCCTCGCTGATTCCGCCATTACCGATGCCTACCCGCTACCCATCGTCACTGAAGCAATGCCATGGGTCATCGACTGGTCAGTGCTGCTCGAAGCATTGCTCACAGACTTGCGTATCGGAGCAAAACCGAGTATCATGGCAGCAAAATTCCACAATGGGCTGGTTCAGGCCATGCGCAACATTAGTCATATGGTAGGCGTATCATATGTTGCCCTGACCGGCGGATGTTTTCAGAACCGTTTCCTGACCGAACGGGCAGTCTCCCAGTTGCGTCAGGATGGGTTTCACGTCTTACTCCATCGCCAGGTGCCGCCCAACGATGGTGGCATCAGCCTGGGTCAGGTGATGATCGCAGCGGAGCAGTATCGCTTATTGACGAGCAAGAGAGGTGCATAATGTGTCTTGGTGTACCAGGTAAAGTAGTCCAGATAACCCCAGATGTAACCGGCATGACCATGGGCAAAGTCAGTTTTGGCGGCATCGTAAAAGAAGTCTGTCTAGCGTATGTGCCCGATGTCACGCTAGAAGACTACGTCATTGTCCATGCCGGCTTTGCCATTAGCCAGATTAACGAGCAAGAGGCCCAGGAAGTATTTAGTTATTTGCGTCAAATGGATGAGTTGGCCGAACTTGACGTGCCCCAACCGTAGGGTTTCACCCCATGGTTGAGCACCAAGGCCCGATAACTCCACCGTAGCCAGCTTGCTAACCACCAACTATTGACACGAGAGGAGTTCTATGGGTGGAATACAAGAACTATTATGAAATTCTGGGTGTCACACCACAAGCAAACGATACCGATATCAAACAGGCCTATCGCAAACTGGTGCGCACCCATCATCCCGATATGAATCCGGGCAACAAAGCGGCTGAAGCCCGCTTTAAAGATATCAATGAAGCCTATGAAGTGCTTTCCGATACCCAGAAGCGAGCACACTACGACCGCATGCGCCGCGTGCCGCACTACCAGCGTCAGGCCCATGGCACAAGCGATTTTGATGCCAGCTCGTTTGGCTGGGCCGGCAACAATTTTGCCGACTTCTTTGAAGCCATTTTTGGTTCAATGAACCCGGAAGCGGCAAACAACGGCTACACCCGTGCCGATACATTTGGTTCTGGGTCCGCATCCGCGCAAACGCAGAGTCAGGATATTGAGCATACCGTTGAA
>JAAURD010000065.1 GCA_012034075.1 Chloroflexaceae bacterium
ACGTAGTCTGCGGCTTGTAGCCTGCTTTGTAGGGGCGCAGCGCGCTGCGCCCCTACAAAGCAGGCGATCCGTGTTCGATCAAAGCGCATACCAGTGATCACCTGAATTTGGTATGACTCATAAGCGAAGCAACATATGGTATGATACAGAGCAAGTGTTTTGCCATGTTGTGATCGTATCTGGTGATCGAGGATGGTGCCCATGCAGACCCAACACTTTGCGGTTGTAGGAATGGATTGCGCTCATTGTGCCAGAACCCTGGAACAGGGGATTGGCAACCTCCATGGCGTTGAGTCATGTCAGGTGAACCTGGGTGCTGCCCGTCTGACCACCTGTTATGATCCGGCCCTTCTCAATGATGCCGCAATCATTGCCCGCATTCGGGCATTGGGGTATCATGTTGCCGCTGCTGCTGATGAACGGTCAGCAACCCAAGCAACCCCGCCAGGCAAAGGGCGACCGGCCCCTGGGCCCCCGTTACCGACTTCATCGCTTTTTTGCTTGAACGGCGACTCAGCGGGATAACCCTGCTAGGTGGGACGGCCCTGCTCTTGCTAGTGCTTGGGTTAGCATTGGTCGGTGTGCCGCCGTGGGTCACGGAAAGCCTGAAAGTGCTGGCGCTGCTAGTCGCTGGTTATCCCATTTTCCGTTCAGGGATCAGCGCCCTGCTTTTGAGTCGGCAGGTCAGCATCAATCTGCTCATGTCGATTGCTGCCATTGGGGCGATCATCATTGGCGAACCACTGGAAGCCGCCACGGTGATGATTTTGTTTGGTCTGGGTGAAGCCCTGGAAGGCTTCACCATGCGCCGTTCCCAGCGGGCCTTGCAAGACCTTATGCAGATATCACCAGCCGAAGCAACGATCTTGCTGCCCTGTCTCGATTGCGCCGAACATATGGGCCAGCACGGCTATACCGGCGGCCCATGCCCCTGGTGTGGCACACATGAACAGCGCTTACCCGTGACCGATGTACAAGTAGGGCAGGTCATGCTGGTGAAGCCAGGCGAACGTGTGCCGCTCGACGGTACCATTGTACGTGGGAGTTCGGCGGTCAATCAGCAGCACCTGACTGGTGAGAGCATGCCGGTAGAGCGTGGCAACGGTGAGATGGTGTATGCTGGCAGTATCAATGGCAATGGCGCGTTAGAAGTCACGATTACCAGCCCTGCCGATGCAACGCTCATCAGCCGCATTACTACCCTGGTTGAGCAAGCACAGGCCCAGCGCGCGCCCTTAGAACGCTTTATGGAACGCTTTGCCGCTATCTACACGCCCGCTGTGGTGATTATCGCCACCCTGATCGCGGTCATTCCGCCCATGCTCTTTGGGCAACCATTCTGGAACACGCCCGCCGGCGAAACGGGCTGGTTCTATCGTGCGCTCTCGGTGCTGGTGATTGCCTGCCCGTGTGCGCTGGTCATCAGCATTCCGGTGACTGTTGTCAGTGCGCTCACCACGGCAACCCGCAACGGTGTGCTGATCAAAGGCGGTGCTGTCCTTGAGGCATTGCAACGGGTCCGTGTGTTTGCTTTTGATAAGACGGGAACACTGACCACCGGACAACCCCAGGTTGTTGCCATACAGTGTTTACTCGACCAGCAACAGAAGCATATGCCCTGTTCCAGTTGCGATGATCTACTGCTCCTGGCTGCAGCGATTGAACAGCATAGCAGCCATCCCCTGGCGAACGCCGTGGTGCAGGCAGCCCAGGGTCGTCTCCCAGGCAAACGCCTCCCAATGGTCGAACATGTCGAAGCGTTACCAGGTCGTGGCATGCAAGGCATAGTCGATGGTCAGCGCGTCATTATCAGCAGTCACCCCTTTTTTGAACGGACCTACGGCTGCGATACCATCCTCTGTGATGCCCTGACCAGAGCTGAACAGCAAGGCCAGACCGGTGTTGTCATTGGGCGCGAACCACAGGGCATGGTTGGCTACCTCACGCTGTCTGATCTGCCACGCAGCATCAGCCGCCAGGTACTGGCTGACTTGCAAGCGGCCGGTATTACCCACACCGTTATACTCACAGGTGACCATGCGGCGGCAGCGCAGCACATTGCCACTGCCGTCGGTGCGACCGATGTGCGGGCTGGTTTACTGCCCGAAGATAAACTGCATGCCGTGGCTGAACTTCAGCATGACTATGGACCGGTTGCGATGGTCGGTGATGGCATGAACGATACACCGGCCCTGGCAGCAGCCGATATTGGTATTGCCATGGGTGCCGCTGGCAGTGCGCAGGCTCTGGCGATTGCGGATATTGCGCTACTGAACGATGATCTCAGTCGCCTGCCCTTTTTGCTCAGATTGAGCCGCCGCACCAATCGGGTCATCCGGCAGAACATTGTGCTCAGTCTGCTCCCCAAGTTTATCGTGCTGCTCCTTGCGCTGGGAGGATGGGCCTCGCTCTGGCTGGCTATTCTGGCGGATATGGGCACATCTCTTCTGGTTACCGCCAATGGCATGCGCCTGCTTGCCCATAAACCAGCTGATAACTATGCACAGTCACCTGATGCAACACCGCAATCATGTTGTGAAACCGGAGGAACGTGTAACAGTGAAACCTGCTCATCCTGATCGTCGCTGGCTTGCCCTGACCGCCGGGGCCGGCATTGGTGCTAGCGGAATGCTGGGCGCCCTGCTCCTCTGGCGGCGTCAACAAAAGGCACAGACGCCAACCTTTGCGCTCAATCATCCGACACCGGGGCAAGCGCTGATTACTGGCGCATCCAGCGGTATTGGTGCAGCCTTTGCCCGTCATCTGGCCGCCCATGGCTATCATCTGGTGCTGGTTGCCCGCCGCGAAGAACGCCTGCATGCGCTAGCCCAGGAGATATCGGACGCATACCAGATTCAGGTAACCCCGCTCGTCGCCGATCTGGCCTGCCCTTCGGATGTCACCCGTGTTGAGCAGCATGTGATGCGTCTGACCGACCTGGATATTCTGATCAACAATGCCGGTTTTGGCACATCCGGCCATTTTGCTGAGATTGACCTTGATATGCAACTTGATATGATCCAGGTGCATATCAACGCCAGCGTGCGCCTATGCCGTGCAGCTTTACCCGGCATGATTGAACGCCAGCGCGGGCTGCTGATCAACGTCGCATCCATTGCCGCGTTTCTGCCAGCACCAGGTATTGTCACCTATGCTGCATCCAAAAACTATCTTGTCACGTTTTCACGGGCACTGCAAGCAGAACTGGTGGGCACCGGTGTCTTGGTACAGGCCCTCTGCCCCGGCTTCACCTACACCGAATTTCACGACACACCCGAATTTGCCACGTTTCAACGTTCCAATGTTCCCGCGCCGCTGTGGATGTTCGCTGATGATGTCGTGAACGAATCGCTGGCAACCCTGGCTCACAACCGTACCGTAGTTGTCCCCGGCCTCAAAAATCGGCTCCTGCTGCTGGCCGTTCAACGACCATTCTTCTCAACCCTCTGGGCTATCATGCGTGGACGCTGGCGTGGTGCTCGATCAACCAGCTCCTGATTCCCAATAGTACAGCAAAAAGCTATCTGGTAGGAGCAACCATGGTCATCAGACAATGGCAAAAGACGTGTTGTGTTGCTTGCTGCTCTGATGATTATCTAGCACAAAAGAGCGAATTATAGAACGAGTCGTTGATCAAGAGCCACACCTTTTGGAAAAACGTGCAACATGGCGCTTGACAGCACAAGTGTTTGATTGTTATAATACCTATTGCTACAAAAGTTCTATGAACCAGCCTGTCACGAATTAGCGACAGGTAAGGAAAGGGTAAGTGTGATGCGTTCTAATACCAGTCTCTCACCGCGACAAGAGAGCATTTTGAATTACATTCAACAGTTTATCAGTGATCATGGATATTCGCCGTCGATCCGCGATATCCAGATGAATTTGAAGATTTCGTCTACGTCTGTTGTCGCCTACAACCTCAAAGCCTTGCAAGAAAAAGGGAAGCTCAACCGCGAAGGGAAAATCTCACGGGGAATTAAGCTGCCAGGGATGCGTTCAGTCGAGGATCTAGCGGCAGGTGTCGGGTTTCAGGTACCGTTGCTCGGTGTCATCACCGCAGGTACACCCCTACCCAACCCTGAAGATACCAGTACCAACACTACCGAAATGGTTGAGGTACCGCCAGCGCTCGGTGTATCAGATCGGCTGAATGATGTGTATGCGCTGCGAGTACGTGGGCAATCGATGATTGACGCCCTGATTGACGATGGTGATATTGTATTGATGCGGTACCAGGAGACAGCTGAAAATGGCCAGATGGTCGCGGCTATGCTGGTGAACGATAATGCGGTTACACTGAAGCGGTTTTATCATGAAGGAGAGCGTATTCGGCTCCAGCCAGCCAACAGTACCATGTCACCAATTTATACACCACCAGATAATGTGCTTATTCGGGGGCGTGTTGTTGGGGTGATCCGTTCATTGATGTAATTGCTGGTTGGGTATGACCTGCTTCAATTGTTCCTGAGATGATGCATGATGATGGTTGCATCATCTCAGGTGCCCTATACCCTGCAAATCAGTACCCCATCACTTCATGATGGGGATGATAAGACCGGCCGAAATTTGTAGCCGTATACCAGCACACCATCTTTATCGGTGGGACGGCGCAGCAGGCGTGTGACCATCTCAACGGGTTGACCAATAAAGAGGTCTTCCTCTGCACAATCAGTGAGCTGGGCGGTAATCATGGGGCCTTCAGCCAACCGTATCAATGCCAAGGCAAAGGGTGTCGCCGACTCAAATTCGGTTGCCGCCTGTCGCAGTACGGTAAAGCTATAAATCTCACCTTTGCCACTCAACACCGTGGGCAACCAATCATCTGCACGCTCACCGAGCATCGGTGGACGGGCTGGAAAGCGAATCTCGCCCGTGGTCTTGTGGCGTTGTCCCTGAAAGAGATAGTAGGTTCCCTTCTGTCGCCAGTGTTTTGCCAGATTCATGTGCTCAGACTCCCTTCTCTGGTGCTACCAGAATATGCGTAACCGCGGTTGAGCCGACACCACCCAGACACTGTGCCAGGGCTACCTGGGCGCGTGCTACCTGGGCTGGTCCGGCTTCTCCGCAAAGCTGACGTACCAGTTCGACGATCTGATAGACGCCGGTTGCACCACCAACGTCACCACGGGCTTTGTAGCCACCGGCAGTAGCAATGGGGGTATTCCCAGTGGGCGTTATCTGGCCTTCAGCGGCATAGGCCGGAGCCTGGCCCGCCTCCACAAAACCACAGGACTCAAGCGCCAACGCGGCAGCAATGCCATGCGGGTCGGTCAATTCCAGCACATCAATATCAGCACGAGTCAGGTGGGCCTGGCCCAGCGCTTGATCAACGCTCCGGCGTGCTGCATCAAGCAGCAGCGGTTGCGAGCGAGCGTGCAGCGCCAGCGTATCGGTTGCCAAACCACTACCAGCAATCCGAACATAGTTGCCCCCCAGTTCGCGTGCCAATCCCTCCGATGCCAGCAACACCACGGCGGCCCCATCGGCCAGCGTTGCGCAATCGAGCATATTGAGTGGTGATGCCACTTGTGTGGCCTTGCGGTACTTTTCTGCATTGATCCCAAAGCGGTATAACGCATGCGGGTTGTTGCGGCCATTAGCATGCGCATTCACGGGAAACGGTGCAAATACATCAGCCGTATAGCCATACTGGTGCAAATAGCGACGCATGAGCATAGCCCACTGAGCTGTCAGGGTGATGCCATGCTCGGCCTCAAAGCTCGAGTCGGTTGCCAGTGCCATGCCCAGCTCTTGATAGCCCTGGAGTCGGTCAGTCGCCTTTTCAATACCCACTACCGCAACCAAATCGGCCACACCGGCGGCAACCGCTAGCGTTGCCTGACGGAGCGCAACCCCACCACTGGCCCCGGCTGCTTCCACCCGAAAGGCTTCTATTCCTGAGAGACCAGCGGCATTCGCCAGAAATGCCCCCAGGTGTGCTTGCCAAGCCAGTACTTCGCCCATAGCATTGGCAACATAGAGCCCTTTGATATGCGATAGGTCAAGTGCTGGTGCAATGTCTTGCAGGGCGGCACTGAGGGCTTCCAGTGCAAGGTCTTCTAAGGTTCGTGTATAGTGTTCGCCAACCGGTGCGCTACCGGTGCCAACAATCGAAACATGTTGCATGATTCTTACCCCAACACCAATTCATTGCGCCATTTCACATAGATGGCATAGTCTACAAATTCCTGTCGTGCCAGATACGTTGCGGTGAGCGGCGCCCGTGGCCGACGCTCCAGCAAAGCATCGGTGACCCGCAGCGAAAAGGCATCACTCCCCGCGCTACTTCCATAGGAAACCATCAGGATGGTATCACCTGGACGCGCCACATCCAATGTTGCAGCGAGACCGGCCATCGCAATTGCCGAGTAGATATTGCCGATCTGCGGTGAAAGCAAGCCAGGTGCTATTTGCTCTGGGCGAAACCCCAGCTGTTTTGCCACGGCTTGCGGAAATTTGGCGTTGGGTTGGTGAAAGATAGCATAGGTATAATCGTCTGGGGTTCGTCCCAGGTCTTCAAGCAAGCGCTGGGCTGCACTGCGACTGTGGTGAAAGTAGGCTGGTTCGCCAGTGAAGCGTTGCCCATGGACCGGATAGGGCCGGTCGGCACGCCGGAAGAAATCCGGCGTATCCGTAACATACGAAACCATCGCTTCAATCACGGCCAGCGATTCATCCGCAGGACCGATCACCAGAGCTGCTGCCCCGGCCGATGCCGTATACTCCAGCGCATCACCGGGCCGTGCCTGAGCCGTGTCCGCCCCAATCGCCAAAACGTAGCGTGACATACCACTGCTCACCATGCCCATACCAGCAGTCAGCGCCTCGGTACCCGCTTTACATGCAAATTGCCAATCGGCGGCACTGATCCAGGGGGTGGTGCCCAGCGCTTCGGCCACGATGGTGCCGCTGGGTTTGACGCTATAAGGATGGCTCTCGCTGCCAACCCAGACCGCGCCAAGTTGCTCGGCTGGCACAGCTGCCCGTGCCAGCGCATTCCGCGATGCTTCAATCGACATGGTGATCGTATCTTCATCGGGGCCCGGTACGCTCTTTGATTCCACTGGCGGCACATTCTGTCCATCAGTCCAGATACGAGCAATTTCACGACCAGCAATCCGATAGCGTGGGATATACACCCCATAGCCGATAACACCAACAGGCTGTTCTGGTTGCTTCATGGCTGGCAGACTCCGGTGCTCATACCAAGAGCCTGCATCTCTGCAACCAGTTCGGCTGCACGGTCGGGTTTAATCCGTCCTTCGCTCACCAGTTGCCGCGCGACGATATCAACGAGATCGGCCGATGCACCGGCGGCCATGGCAACCTGCCGTGCATGCAAACCCATGTGATTGCGCTGAATGCCATCGGTGGCCAGCGCACGCAACGCCGCCAGGTTACTGGCTAGCCCCGCACACACACAGATCTCGGCCAGTTCGTGTGCATGCTGCACGCCCAACAATTTGAGTGCCGCCTGCGCCCCCGGATGGACTTTGGTGGCACCGCCGACAATACCCACGGCCAGCGGCATCTCCAGCGTACCAACAGGTTGCCTTGAGCATCACGCTCCCATACACTGAGTGAGGTGTATGGGCCGTTCCGGGCAGCATAGGCATGTGCGCCAGACTCTACCGCCCGCCAGTCATTGCCGGTTGCAATTACCACCGGATCGATACCGTTCATAATGCCTTTATTGTGTGTTGTTGCGCGGTAGGGGTCAATGGCTGCAAACGCATACGCCCATAGAATACCCTCGATGACTTCCTCGCCCCGCAGACCATCGCGTTCGAGTGCCGCAGGTGGCACAACCGCTCTGGCAGCCGAGAGTCGCCGATCACTGAGATTGGAGAGGATACGCAGATACGCTCGGCCACCGCTCATTTCGGCCAGTAGTGGCGCTACTGCCTCGCACATCGTGTTAATGGCATTGGCACCCATAGCATCACAGCAATGGATGACAAGATGCACGACCAGCATCGGCCCCATCGGGCTGTTTTCATACAGATGAACTTCTACGGCACGGGCGCCACCACCCAGCGCAACCAGACTCCGGCTCTGGGCATTGGCCAGGGCCAGAATGTCATCCGTGCGAGCCAGAATCGCCTGACGAGCACTGTGTGGTGCTGCAACCTGCACCAGCTGAATTTGCCCGATCATCAATGGTTCGGTACTGCGGGTTTGAAACCCACCGCCAGCCCGTATCATGCGAGCGGCATAACTCGCCCCCGCAACAATCGATGGCTCTTCAACCGCCATCGGTACGAGCACATCCTTCCCGTTGATTTGAAAGTTGGTCGCAACGCCCAACGGCAAGCTGAACGTGCCTACAACGTTCTCAATCATTTTGTCTGCCCGTTCAACCGTCAAGATCGTATCACCACCGTGCAACGCTGACAAATCGTGTTCGGTCAGGCCATCAAATGAACGAACCTGTTCCAGCCGTTCCAGTGGGTTCAGGCGAAAAAAGCCCTGTATTCGAGAGTTCTTGGTACTCATATTCCCCTTCATCTCTGTTCTAGTTATCGGTTACCGCAGATGAATAGTGTCCGCCTATTGTAGCATGAACGTGCATGAAAACTGGCGGAAAAAGCTGTCAAAAACTATCATGTCTCTCTCCTAAGCTCTTCTCTCCCTTTCATGAACCAGAGCCGGGGAGCCGTTTCGGATTTTGATAGCAACGTAAAAGGTTTCTCTGAATTGTTCGATCTGTGCTTTTTTTGTTCCTCAGTATGTTATAATAGAAGAAACCGCAACAATACGAAACGGTCGATCTCTTTCCAGAAATACAACCAACTACTGCTGAAAACCGTTCGACTGAATCATTGTGATATTGAAATATTAAGGGTTGGAGCAGGCCGATGCTGATGCTCCGAAACAGACTTCAATGAGGAGGGTAAACCGCAGTGATTAACGTGAAGCACCTGGTGCTCCACAACTCATGTCATTTCCCAACAAACATGTTTTATCTGGATAGACTGATATTGCTTTACTGGTTTCTGTGAATGAGTGAAAGGAAGGTTTCACGTGAGTGACGTAACGGCAACAACAAATGCAAAAAGTAGTTCAGGCACTGGTAAGGGACTTGAGGGTATTGTCGCGGCACAAACAGCCATCAGCTTGATCGATGGCCTCAATGGTCGCCTCTTTTATCGTGGTCTTGATATTCACGATCTTGCATCCCATTCAACCTTTGAAGAAACAACCGCCTTGCTCTGGTATGGTCGACTGCCCAATCGCAAACAGTTTGAACGGTTTCGCCAGAAATTTGTCGATAACCGCATGATCCCAAACGACATTGTTTCGATTATGCTCACCCTGCCACCCAAAACATCGGCGATGGGCGTGTTGCGTACCTGTGTTTCCGCAGTAGCAACCTATGACCCCGATACCGGTGATAACTCACTGGACGCCAATGTCAACAAATCCATTCGTCTTACCGCTTCATTCCCAACATTTATTGCTGCATGGCACCGTATTCGCAATGGTCTCTGGCCCATCAGCCCCAATCCAGATCTTGGTCATGCTGCCAATTTCTTGTACATGCTTACTGGTGAAGTGCCCAATGAGCATATTGCACGAGCGCTCGATATTGCCTTGATTCTCCATGCCGATCACGGCTTGAATGCCAGCACCTTTGCGGCACGGATTACGTCCAGCACCCTGTCTAACCTGCATAGCGCGATTGTTTCGGCCATTGGTACGCTCAAAGGCAGTTTGCATGGTGGTGCAAATGAGCAGGTGATGCGCATGCTGCTTGAGATAGGCTCGATGGAACGTATTGATCAATACATGCGTGGCGCTTTTGCGAGCAAGAAGAAGATTCCTGGCTTCGGTCATCGTGTGTACAAGGCTGATGATCCGCGTGCCTTCTGGCTGCAAAAGCTCTCCAAACAAGTAGGTGAGGAAGCCGGTAAAACGCGCTGGTTTGAGATGAGCGAGGTTATTCGCAAGGCAGTGCAAGAGCATCGTGCATTGCCCGTCAATGTCGATTTCTACTCGGCATCGCTCTACTACACCATGGGCATTCCCACCGATCTCTTTACGCCTATCTTTGCGATTAGCCGGGTGGCTGGCTGGACAGCTCATGTGTATGAGCAGTATAGCGACAACCGCCTGATTCGACCTGAATCAGAATATGTTGGACCAATGGATGTGCCATATCAGCCAATCGATGAACGACCCTAGAGTCGTTCTCCTTGCCTTTGTATGGTTGATAGCTCTGTTTGCCATGTCGGGGCGTTCATATGAACGCCCCGACATCTTTGTGAAGAGGAGCGGCAAGTTTTCAGTACTCCCCCATGGATCTGCATGCGTGTGCAGATGATACTGATAAGATTGCACACCCGGATCATAGCTCTGCAATCTGGAAAGTGATCGAACAAGTTATGACGCATACGACCGATTATGATGTCATCGTTATTGGTAGTGGGCATAATGGCCTGATCTGTGCATGCTATCTCGCACGGGCAGGTCTGCGTGTGCTGGTCCTTGAACGTCGTCATATCGTTGGTGGTGCTGTTTGCACTGAAGAAGTTATTCCAGGCTATAAGATCGATATTGGATCATCAGCTCATATTATGATCCATCTGACCCCGATCATTCAAGATTTGCAGCTTGAACACTATGGCCTGGAATATCTGGACATGGACCCCTTTGCATTTTACCCGCTGCCTGATCAAAGCGGCGCCATCTTCTTTTATCGTAATATTGATCGCACATGCGAGAGTATTGCCCAGGTGAGTGAGCATGATGCCGAACGCTACCGCCAATTTATCGCCTACTGGAAACCGCTCAATGAAGCTATTTTTCAATCGTTTCTCGCGCCGCCCTCCGTTATCCAATTATTTGGGGGGGTGGCCCGCAAACTCACCCGTTTGCCAGCCAGCACCAGTAGCTTGAATGTCTCCCGCCAGTTGTTGACCAGCTATGCTCAATTGATTGGCGAGACCTTTGAGAGCAAGGCCATGCGGGCCGCGATGACCTGGCTGGCGGCCCAGAGTGGGCCACCGCCGGATGAAATCGGCGCCAGTGATTTTTTTGGTTGGCATACGATGCTGCACACCAGCGGTGCGATGCATCCCCGTGGCGGCAGCGGCATGCTCACCCAGGCATTGGCAAGAGCTTTCCAGCATATGGGTGGGGATTTGCTGGTGCAAGCACCTGTTCAGCGGATTCTCGTCTCCAATGGCAGTGTTCGGGGGGTAAAACTTACCAACGGCGAACAATTTTACGCCCCAACCGTCATTTCCAATGCGCATGTACTCACCACCATGCTCAATCTGGTTGGCGCCGAACACCTGCCTGCACCGTTGCACCAGCAGTTACAGCATCTCCGCGTGGGCAATGGGTTTGGCATGGCCGTGCGCTGTGCGGCCAATGCATTGCCCGACTATCTCGCCGCACCCAGTGGCGGCTTGCCCCACCCCAGTCATTCCGGCATGCAATTGCTCTGCCCCAGCATGGAGTATGTGCGTGAAGCCTTTTATGACTTTCAGCGCGGTCACCTTTCACGCCAACCGGCCGTACTGGCGATGACCTTTAGCGCGATTGATGATGTCATGGCGCCAGCTGGCAAACACACGGTCTTTCTCTGGTCGCAGTATGCGCCCTATCGTCTTGCCGATGGTCAGCAGTGGTCAGACCTGCGTGAACATGCGGCTGACCGTGTTTTAGAAGTGCTCTATCGCTATGCCCCCAATATGCGCACCGCCATTGAAGATCGCTATATCCAGACGCCTGTCGATCTGGAAGAGCAGCTTGGCCTATTGCATGGCAACGTGATGCATGTCGAGATGAGCTTCGATCAAATGTTCTTCTTTCGACCCGTCCCGGCCCTTTCCAGTTATCGTACTCCTCTGCAAGGACTCTATCTCACTGGAGCAAGCACACATCCGGGTGGTGGTGTCTTTGGCGCCAGCGGCTACAATACCGCTCATCGGGTGCTGCGTGATCGCGGTATTCCAACCTGGGCGTTGCTCTCCGCAGCTGCACTGGGGGCCGGCGGTCTGGCGGCAACCCTCCGGTTATTGCGTCGTAACGCATAAAGGTGCGGCCTCAGGTGAGAATCGTCCTTTGTACAACCTTTGTGTTCTTCGTGTTCTTTGTGGTGAATCTCAGACGCGCTTTTCATGGGTCGGTGTGCGTAGCGGGCATGGTGGCCTGTTGAAAACACAAAAACCCCCTATTCGCATGAATAGGGGGCATTGTGCATATTGGGTTCTTTCGCCCGTCTCGGTTTACTCGCTCGCAGTGGCCTCTTCTCGCACCAAGCTGGGGTCCTGATTTTTCTCACCCTCTTCAATCAGCATAATCGGAATCCCGTCTTCTACGGGATAGCGATAGCCATTGCGCGGGTTGAGCAACCACTCTTTGCCATTGCCATCGGTGATCAACTCAACCGGACCCTTGTCGGCCGGATCGGCCAGAATTTCGAGCAATTCCGGGCTAATCGTGCGCTTCTCACCGCTGCCATACCCCCCACCAGACTGCCCTGCCGGGGGCATCTCAAACACGTTGTCTTGACGATTTTGCCGCAAGAGTTTAAAGATCGCTACCCCAACCGCAACAATCGCAACCAGTCCTAAAAGGCGCCATACTATTTTCACGCGACATACTCCTTCTAACTTGCTAGCCTATTCCTGGTTATGCCTCTATCCATCATGATTGCCATGCAATATCGTGATTGCCATGCATGATATCACCTTGAATTGTCCTTCGTCGCATCAGAGTGTAGCATAGAGTTGTCTCTCAAGCAACTTCCAGGCAATTTTCAACAGCCCGTACCGCCATGGCAAAAGCAACGATGCGCTGGTGATCTTTCATGCCATCAATTTCAACACCACTGCTTACATCAACTCCCCATGGTCGAACTTGCATGATCGCTGCTGCAACGTTTTCCGGCGTCAGGCCACCAGCAAGCGTGATACGAGCGCGTTGCGCCAGCATCGCGGCCCGTTGCCAATCGGCGAGCTTACCAGTGCCACCATACCGGCCGGCCTGATCCGCGTCGATAATATACGGACACGTTGCCAGTGGCAGCGACGGTGGATTAGCGTGCATCAGCGCAAGCCAGGCCTGTTCGTTCGGATCATCACGCATACGGATGACTTTGATGACGGGACAGCAGATCCCTTCTGCCTGGGCGAGTGTTTCATCACCTGCCAGTTGCACATAGTCTAACTGGCAGGTGCGAACGATTTCGTTGATTGAAACCACGGATGCATGCACAAACAGACCGACAAAGCGTACACAAGACTCAGGGTCGTGCTGTCGCACCGCCTGAACAATCGATACAGCCTGTGCGACGGTGACCTGACGCCGGCTCGGCGCAAAAACCAGACCAAGCCAGTCGGCCCATTGTGCTGCGGTCAGCGCATGCTCTACCGTCTGTAGACCACATATTTTGATTGTGGTCATGCGGCATCTTCGTCCTTCAGACGGTAATAAATCCGATTTCCGCGTCCACTCCGTTCCAAAACCCCATCGTTGATTGCCTGCTTAATCAGGCTGCGTAGTTGCTCATTGGTACGTGTGAGTACCTGCTGGTTACGCAATTCACGGAGCGCCTCAAGTATCTGCGTAAATGCCACCGGCACGGTAAAAACGCTCATCATCTGGCGGAAGATAGTCCATTCATTATAGGTAAAGACAATTTCATCTTCCGGCTGTGCTGGTGGTTCTGGGTCAGTTGTTGGCAAGGTATCCGCGGCAGGCTCAACTGCTCCAGGAAGCGCCGCATCTTCCGACACCAGTGCAACCTCGATGTTCTCTTGTTGCGGCTCACTCGCCGTATCAGTAGACGGCTCTGGTGCTCCTACATTCATGTCCGATGCCGATGCATGGGGCAATTCCTCTGTTGCTCCAACCTCAGGCGCTGTCGTTTCCATGGAATCACTATCAGGCTCAGGTTCTTGTCCCATCATCGGTGCCAGTGCAATGGCTTCATCCAGATTCATCAGGTTTTGGAAATGATCTTCCACGAGCAAAGCCTCTGCCCGTTCCCATTCACGTCTCAGTTGCTCGTCATCCCGTTCTACCGACCCCAACAATCCCGATGAAACGAGATCATCAAAAGACGACTCATCAATGGCATGATCAGCAATGACAGCAACACTATCCGACACGATCTCATCGTGGTCCGACGATTCAAATCCTGCATCTGGCACATCT
Organism: Chloroflexaceae bacterium; assembly: GCA_012034075.1. Lineage (GTDB taxonomy): Bacteria > Chloroflexota > Chloroflexia > Chloroflexales > Chloroflexaceae > JAAURD01. The sequence goes on from JAAURD010000065.1 coordinate 14,173, forward strand.
TCGTCGTGATACGGTGAAAGAAGATCGACCAGTTCATTGGGTGGTGACTCATCGTCCAATGCTTCATCATCGGTACGTATTTCCCGAGGGACCTCATCATAGGCTCCCATGTTGGCCAGTTGCAGTTCGGGATCGCCCATCTGATCGTCGATGTATTCATCCACTACAGCATCTTGTTGTGGCTGCTGATCCTTTTCCGATCCCTCAACACGTGCTTCTTCATTCGTTAGGTTCTTGTTACGCGCTTGGCGACGGCGGCGGCGACGACTACTACTTGAAGAAGACGTGGAGGGAGAAGGGATATCAGACGGCGGGGAGTCTTGCCGGCCATTGACCGTTGCGAGACTCGTATCAAATTCATCTTCGGCTGGCTCTTCTTTTAGCGCTTCAGCGAACTGCGATAGTTTCTGGGCATCCTCACCAGGTAAAAAGACTTCACTCACGGTACCACTGGTGAAAATTTGCACCTTACCACGCCGTTCAGCCTCAATCACAAAGTCCTTAAATTTACTAAAAGAACGGCCCTTGGGATCTTTGTAGCGACTCTCTTTGAAATCTCCTCCCATCAATTCTTTCATGACGAGTTTGAGCGAACCGAGGGTCGAAACATATCCACGTTCACGGACCAGATGTACAGCCTGGACAAGCATATCATAGATATCTACTTCGGCTGGCTGTTCGGCTTTCTCTTCATCGAGTGTTGCCGGTTCTGGGCTGCGAGCAGTCCGTCGACTCGCAGCCGCAATCGGTGGCGTTTTCCCAATCAGTTGTTCATAAAAAATAAACTCATCCGCACTTTGTGCCAGATGAGTCGATGCGGCCCCACCGATCCCAATAACAATAACGTCCTTGCCCTGCTGGCGAATACTATTCACCAGAGGGATAAAATCCCGATCACCCGTTACCAGGGCAAATTTACGGATATTTGTATGCATAAACAGTGACTTCATCGCATCAATGCATAGGTTCATATCGACACTGTTTTTAATCGCACGACCTGTTCGTCCCATTTCTTTATCGTAATAATAGGTTGGGACATAAATAGGTTCAATACCATTTGCATAAAGTGCGCTGGTAATCCGCGGGTAACGGTACCAATCGGCATATGCGCGGGCGATAACCACGCGCCCCAGGTCATTACAGCGATCCATAATCGACTCGAAGTTCGGATTCGCATCCAGCTTATCACGAACACTCACATACACATTCTCGAAATCGATAAAGACCGCTACATCGTGTTGATTCTGCTCTTGTGACATCAGGCGTCTGCTTTGCTCCTATTTGGTGAAGAGGATCAACATTTCTTCATCAAGCCTCAAGAGCCGCCATCGCCAATGTCACTATAGCACTTACACATCTTTTATGCAAGCCCCAGTATGAACGAATCTTACAATTGTCTGACCATGCCATAGGCCCAGAGCCGGGCGCGATGTTCTTGCAGGCTGATTTTGCGATTGAGGAATGCCCACCATGTCTGCAAAACAGCCCTTAGCATGCCCATGCGCGTGATAAAACGGTGCATTTGCCCAAAGGATGGCGCATAATGCTGTACAAAAAAACGATACCGACTGCGATGCAATTCGACAAACATGCGATGACGAAATTGCTGGGTTGCCGCGCCTCCCACATGCATTACCTGCGCCTGGGGTACCTGCCAGATGGCCCACCCGGCCTGACGTATGCGCCAGCACCATTCAATCTCTTCGCTATACAAAAAATAGCGTTCATCGAATCCGCCGAGCGTCTCGATCACTGCACCGCGTACCAGCATGCATGCACCCAGCGGATGATCGATAGGGAACGGCGCATCTCCCTGGCGCTCTTGCGGATAGCGCCCATGCCACCATGAGTTATACAGCCGACCAGGCAATACCTCGCCCGGCGGAAAGACCTCCAGCAGACTCATGGTGAGCGTGGGAAAACGGAACGCCGCTGTCTGCATACTCCCATCGGGGTTGAGCAGACTCGGCCCGACCAACCCTATGCGTGGATGCTCTTGTAGAAACGCAACCAGTGCCTCTATTGCCCCTGGGGCAACCACGGTGTCGGGATTGAGCAAGAGTACCCACGGCGGTGGAACAATGCCGCTGCGATCAGCCGGTCGCCGTGGGTCGGCGGAATCGCAGAGCAACAGTTCTGCCAACGGATCATCGGCGGCACCGGGTTGGGTATAGCCCAGCAACCGCAAGCCAATATTGTTGGCTGCCGCAAAGCCGCGATTCTGTGGCAAGGCATGGACCTGCACGTCGGGAAAACGACGGCGCACCTGCGCGACACTGTCATCAGTCGAGGCGTTATCTACCACCACGGTGCGATGTGCCAGCGTACAGGCTCGCAACGATTGGAGGCAGGCACACAGCAACTCACTGGTGTTAAACGATACTATGACAATGCCCACAGCAACCATGATTATGATTCCTTAAACACAGTCTGCTTAGCTGCATGACTGCTTGTCTACGCCGATACATTGACTCTGTTCCGTTTGTTCGGTCAGTTGCATTTTTGTTTGCTCTGCGCTAGCATGGGTTGAGCAAGCGCTTTGCCAACGATAAGCGTAGCTATTGTAGATGGTCAGGTGATTTTTTTCAAGCGACCTGTTTAGAAAGCCCAGGAGCGTTGCCGATATGACCCGTTTGCCGGATAAGCTGTTGAGCCGTGGTGTCGTCGAGGTTATTATTGAGACCGAATTGCGTGAGCGCCTTGCCAGTGGCAAACCGCTGCGCCTGAAGCAGGGGTTTGACCCGAGCCGCCCGCAGATGCATATTGGCCATGCCGTGGGGCTACGCAAATTGCGCCAGTTTCAAGAGTTGGGCCATCAGGTGGTGCTGATTGTGGGGGATTGGACGGCGCAGATTGGCGATCCCAGTGGCCGTGATGCTACGCGGCCACGCCTTACGGCTGCGATGGTGCAGGAGCATGCCCGGACGTATATGGAGCAGTTTTTTCGGATTATCGACCGTTCACGCACGGAAGTTCGCTGGCAGAGCGAGTGGTATGGCGATTTTAAGCTCGAAAATGCACTGGATCTGGCTGGGCGCTTTACGCTGGCGCAGATGCTGGCCCATGAGACGTTCCGTAAGCGCTATGATGAGGGCCAACCGCTGACTATTTTAGAACTGATGTACCCCATGCTGCAGGGCTATGATTCGGTTGCGATACAATCGGATGTGGAATTTGGTGGCACCGACCAGAAGTTTAACAACCTGGCCGGACGCGAACTGATGGGCCAGATGGGCTTACCACCGCAGCATGTGCTGCTGCTGCCGCTTATCCCCGGCACGGATGGCCGCAAGATGGGCAAGTCGTTCGATAATACGGTAGATATTCTGCTCTCGCCGGCGGAGATGTACGGTAAATGATGTCTATGAGCGATGACGTGCTATCGGTCTACTACGAAGTGCTGACCGACGTGCCCATGCCGGACATCCAGGAGATGATGCAGGCAATTGCCAACGGCAGCATGAACCCGCGTGATGCGAAGATGCGTCTTGCCCGCGAAATTGTCAGTCAGTTCCACAGCCCAGCAGATGCGACCGCTGCCGAGGAGGCGTTTGTGCGCCAGTTTGTCCGCCGCGAGCTTCCTGAGAACATTCCCACGCACGCGCTCTCTGAGCCAATGAGCGTTGTGGATGTGCTGGTTGGTGCTGGTCTTGCGAGCAGTAAAAGCGAGGCCCGCCGCTTGATTGATGGCGGTGGCGTGCGTATCGATGGAAACAAGCTCGACACCTACGATACGATGCTCGCTCCGGGTGAAACGGTGATTATTCAGGTCGGGCGACGCAAATTTGTTCAACTCCAGTAGAAGACAGTTTACTTTACAGGTGTCTTATGGATAACATTTCAGTCCTTACGCTTGAACAGGCTGCCGCTTATTTGCAGCTTACTATTGATGAAGTACGCGAAGAGCTGGAGCAGCAGCGTCTCCCTGGACGCAATATTGCGGGCAAATGGCGCATCAGCCGCGAGCAATTAGAACAGTTTCTCGGTAACGCTGTGCCAGAGCCGCCAACATGGACACAAGATGTGAACCTCGAACGCACCCCCCGTGCCAAACGAGCCTATGACTTCTTTCAGACCATACCCGGCGTCAACGTCAGTATCACCAGCCAGCGCAATTTTCCCGCCTCAGTGACTGATATCGTTGCCGAAATCCATAGCCCTGAGTTGCAAGCGTCATGGTGTCTCTCTGGTTCATTACTTATCCGTTGCTTCGAGCAACCAGCCCGCCAGGCTGAGATTGTTAACCTTCGTGACGGGTTGGCCCATCTTACTCCAGGCGATTTGCTTGGTCTACAGGAAAACCGTGAAGTGTTGCTCAACCGGTCGGTGGCCTTTATTGCGGTACCTGACAGCGACACTGTTCGTGATCAGATCATGAGTATTTTGAGCGAGCATAGTGAAGCCATTGTACCCCTGGATGATACCATCTTACAGCAAACAGAAGATGTTTTTCCGACACTCCGCGATCTTTTGGGACACTATCTCGGACAGCGTGATCTGTATCATGTCACTGGACCAGTCTATGGCGTCTCTGGTCGGCGGTTTTTTGGTCGTGAAAAGGTGTTGAATAAGCTGGTTGATGATATCTATGCCGGACATTTTGTGGGGATTTATGGCTTGCGAAAAATGGGTAAAACATCGCTGATCTATCAGTTGCGTGACCAGAAACTGGGTAGTGAAGCGGTCGCCTATGTTGATTTACAGGCGAGCCATGCGGTGATGAGCCGTGATTGCACGCCGCTCTACTATGAATTGGAACGGGACCTCTATCTGCGCTTGATCAACCGCGAAAAACCGATTGCCGAACTCTTGCGTCTGGGTGCCTTTGAACGTTACAGCGATCTGGAAAAAAGCAACATCGCACCAGCCTCATACTTTCTGGAAGATATGCGTGCCCTGCTCGATGCGCTGCGTTTAGGAAGCAAGACCGGACTGAAACGCCTGGTGATTGTGCTTGATGAATTAGAACGCATATTACCCATTGCTGGACAGGATGGTGTGACTGGCTACCTTGAATTTTTTGGCTTGCTGCGTGGTCTCATGCAGACCGAACCTACCGGGGGTTGATTTCCAGTGTGGTGGTCGCTGCCAATGCCCGTATCAGTGAACAGGGCTACTGGGAAGGACGTGAAAATCCGGTCTTTGCACTCTACAAAGCAGAATTTTTAAAGCCATTTGATGTTGCTGAATGTACCGAGATGATCAAGACCCTGGGACGTGGCATGGGCATTCATTGGGAGGATGAAGCCGTTCAACAGGTCTTTGCCGAAACCGATGGACACCCCTTTTTAACCCGTTTGTTCTGTAGTCGTATCGCTCAGTATCATCGTGTGCGCCCATTGACTGTCACAGCAGCAATGGTGCAGGAGCAGATTCAGCCATTTATTCGTGAAGAGGGGGATAAACTCGAACAGATTATCCAATTGTTGCACAATAACTTTCCTGAAGAGGAACGCCTCCTACAACTCATTGCCCTCGATCAGGCACCCGCCGAACTACCAGATGATACCCTGCGTCATTTGCTGGGCTACCGCCTGATTCAAGCCGAAGGATCGCAGTACCGGGTTACCCTACAGTTGTTACGCCGATGGCTCAGAAGACGAGCAGGAATCAAAGAATGAAGGCACTTGGCGCAGCACGCTGCGCCGCTACGGATGTCGATACGCATCATAATTCGATATGAGACGTAGCACCGGGTCACGAGCTTCATCGGTGCGAATCGGTGTGAATCGTAGGTGCGGCTTGCAGCCGCACGGCGGTCGGGACGACCGCACGCAGGTCGGACGTGGGTCGCGAACGTGCGGAGTGGGAGACGACCGCACCGGGTCGGCGGTGCTTGGTATGTGGACATCTTTTGCGCTGGAAAGAGAACGCGGCTACAAGCCGCGCCTACGGCTATTTACCTCACCAGAGGAAGCCATTGGTGATTTAATTAATTCACCCAATACACGCTCTTGACGCCGCCCCAAAACGGTGCTATGCTTTGCCCCGACATCACCAACATTGCTGCAACCATGTGATCTCCGTGCCTGTGTATAGGCAGATTGGTATATGATGATTGCAAGCCAGCCAGTTGCGCATCAGGGTCTGTCCGAACAGGATGTACTGGAACGACGGGCCAGTGGTCAGAGCAATGCTATCGATCGGCAATTGAGCCGCTCGTATACCCAGATTCTGCGCGAAAATGTCTTCACTTTTATCCACAATGTGATGTTTCTGCTGGGCGTTGCGCTGATTGTGCTTGGTCGCTGGAGCGATGCGCTGGTAACCGTGGGCGTTATTCTGTTCAATGTGGTAGTCAGCGTGGTTCAGGAGATACGCGCGAAGCAGATGCTCGACCGCCTTGCGCTGCTCAACCGACCGACGGCTACGGTGATGCGTGAAGGCCGTGAGCAGACGATGGATCCTGGTGAGATTGTGGTCGATGACTTGCTGATCGTCCATGCCGGTGACCAGATTGCGGTTGACGGTGAGATAGTTGGCGATGGGCGCATTGATGTTGATGAGTCCCTGCTTACTGGCGAGTCAGAGCTTATCCCCAAACAGGCCGGTGATCCTGTCTATTCAGGGAGCTTTTGTGTCAATGGCAAAGCCCTGTACCAGGCCCAGAACGTAGGCCAGAAGAGCGTCGCTGCCAGCATGAGTAGTGGCGCACGGGCCTTCCGGCGGGTGCTCACACCGCTGCAACAGCAGATCAATATGATTATTCGGATTTTGCTGCTGGTAGCGCTCTACTTTCTGCTCATGTTTAGCATTGTGACGCTGGCCGATCTCTTGACCGAGGCCGATGAAGCCTTTGACCTGGTCCAGATTGTCAAAGTTTCGGTGGTGATTGTGGGGCTGGTGCCGAGCGGTGTTTTTGCTGATGGTGTATCTGGTTATTCTCACGCTGTCCACGTTGCGTGATTTGTTTGAACTTGAACCATTGGCTCTCGCCGATGCGGCGATTATTGGCAGTACCGTGCTGCTCTGGGCCGTCGTCGTGCGGCGTCTCTGGCTCAGCCATGTGCTGGACCGGTTGCTTGGGCTGCCCAGCGGCCAGGAGTTTTTTGCGTGCAGCGGGAACCCAAGAGCCATACCGCTGCATAACGCGCCAATAGACTGTTCTGCGCTCTGTGCCCACACCGATGACGTGAAATGTACCACCAAGAACACGAAGGATACAACGGTTTCACCGCTCTTTCACCCTGGTTCTTAACACTTTGTTTACCGGAAATAGTACTTTTTTCATATAGGCAACGAGGCAATTTTCTGATAGAGTTGAACCAAGAACGAACGACATGTTTCAGGTGTTCCATGTACGTAATGGGCTACCAGAAGACCGGAAAAGGATATCAACAACCTATTCCACGCTCCAGCAGCGTGAGTAGCGCCATAGAACCGTGTAACGATCATTGACAGAAAGGATCACTATGCGATATGAGTAACGCATTTGATACAACCTATGCCGAAATCGGCCTCGTTGATACTACCAATGTTGAGATTGGTTTGGTCGAATCACCGATAAAGCCATCGAACCAGGAACCGGGACCCGCTAAGGCCCTACCTGTTGATCGAGATCAATCGGCAGATTGTACCTGGCGCGGTTATGCCGCATTTGAGATGGGCAATGTTGAAATGGCTCGCCAATTGTTTGAGCAAGCGGTACAGATTGACCCGCGCAATCAAACCGCACGGCACCTCGTGAGCCTGTGTCTCAATGGCAACCATGGCCAGAAACAGCGTACCGAAGCGCTGCGCAACGAGATTCGCCGCGACGTCGATACCATCGTGCAAGAGCGCCACCTTGAGGCCCTGAAGACCAGAAGCTATGATCGTGACGTGTATGATGCGATTCACACTCAGGTCTGGTCGTTGGTGAAAGAAAGCGCCTGTTTGCCACTTGACCTGGAATTGCGTGATATGAGTTATGCAGAACTGCACGCGCTCAAGCAGTATATTCAATCATACCAGTGGAGCAACAAAGCGCAGGTGGTTGGGGTTGCCAGAGTATCATCGCTCTGATTTTTTTATGCTGGTTTATAACGCTATGGTTATGTTGCCTTCCCAACTGATTGCTTTGACACCGAACTGATACAGCTGTTGTCGATCATTCGATCCTGTTGTTTTTCTGCTCTGGGCACCGCTCTCTCTTTGCGCTAGCGGTGCCCGCCTGTTTTGACAATAGGCGTATGCACGGGCATAACCAATGTTCGGTCTCGCCGTATGGTACAATGCTTATAGCAGGATGAAGCACAAGGTTTGCGAGAGGAACGCCCTGTATGATCACACAACATGCCCCGATACAATCAATCGATACTCGCGCCGAAGCAACGGTGATACCCGCGCCGGGGCGACCCTGGACGGCGGATGATCTGCTGGCGTTGGATGATGATCACCAGTATGAGTTGTTAGAAGGAGTGCTGTATCAGATGATTCCGGCCAGTTTCCAGCATGGCAGATATGAAATGCGCCTCTTGCTAGCGATTGGCACATACCTCCAGGAGAATCCCATTGGCGAAGTCTTTCCAGGTGATACTGGTTTTGAGTTGACCGCTGATCCGTTGACGATTCGCGCACCAGATGTAGCGTTTGTGAGCGCTGAACGTCTGCAATCCCGTGATATGCTGGCTTTTTTGCCGCTGGCGCCGGACCTGGTGGTAGAGATTATTTCGCCGTCGGAGACGGCGCAGAGCATTGCGGCCAAAGTGAGCGACTATTTGCTGGCTGGCACGCGCTTGCTCTGGGTCGTCTACCCCAAACGGCAGCAGGTGCATGCGTATAGTGGCGAGCATACGGGCTTTCGCATCTATGGCCTAGCTGATATGCTCGATGGGGAGAGCGTGTTGCCGGGCTTTCAGTATGCCCTGCAGGAGTTGTTTGGCTGATACCGGATTTGGTAAACGGGAGATGTTCTTATGGCAACTGTGTCTATCGAGACCCAACTGACAAACGATAGCGCCGAAGCAACGGTGATACCCGCGCCGGGGCGACCCTGGACGGCGGATGATCTGTTGGCGTTGGATGATGACCACCAGTATGAGTTGTTAGAAGGAGTGCTGTATCAGATGAGTCCAGCCAGTCCGTATCATAGCCGCTATGAAATGCGCCTCTTGCTAGCGATTAG
>JAAURD010000327.1 GCA_012034075.1 Chloroflexaceae bacterium
TTTTAGCTGCCACAAAAGTAGGCATTTCATGCTCCGCTCACGCTTCGTTCTTTCTGGCTTGATTGTACTTTTTCGCCTTTGCCGCCCCGCTGATCTTTCCCGACGCAGCTTACGCGCAAACCACCACCTACAGTTGGGCTGGTTATGAGCAGATACCCGAAACGGGCGACGCAGTTTGTACCCCGATCAACGTGCCAAGCAGCTTGATCATCACCGATCTCAACGTCCGCTTCGCCATCGATTACAGCTATGCCGGCGATCTGGGGTTTGAACTTCGGAGTCCGGCGAATCTCCCCCTGACGCTGGCGAGCCTATCAGCAGCGCTGCTCTGTCCTCGTCGTATCCGATCACCTTTGACGACGTCGGCGGCGCTGGCGCTGTATGCCGTGATTATCGGCTTGACTCTGCTGGCAACCTGGCATCTCAATATTCGGCCAGTCTATGCCGATATGTATTTCCACGCTGGCGAGGGCTATAGCCAGCAACAACAAGCCGGCCTGAATGAGCAAATCGTTGCAACGGACCTCTTTTTGAAGACGATTCGCAGCAACCGCAATGAAGACTTTTACTACCTCAACCTGGGTCGCGCCTTGATGAATATCGCCGATCAGCTGCGCGTGCAGAATGATGGCAATATCGGCACACCGCTGCCAGAAGCAGAAACCGACATACAGCGAGCTCAGCAAGTGCGGGATCGTGTGGGTACACTCCTGGCACTCAACGATGTGCAAGCAGTAGCAACGTTTGTGCAGGCACGCTCACCGCTGGAGATGATGGGGTATGCCGAGGCGGTGCTCGAACGGGCACGCCAGCTGAATCCGCTGAATAAAGACCACTACGCCAACCTGGGCCGCCTGAACAACTTCTGGTATAGCTGGACCCGCGACAGGCGCCATCTGGAAGATGCAGCCGAATGGTATCGGCAGGCCAATGAGATTGCGCCCCAAGATGTCTCACTGCTCAATGAATCGGCCAGCATCCTGTTGACGCTGGGCGCTGTCAATGATGCCGAAGGGCAGAACGATGCGGCCCAGGAGCAGTATGTGCAGGCACGGGATCTGCTGGAGCGTTCAATGCGCTTTGAGTCCGGCTATGCCGATACACCGCCGCGTCTGGCCGAAGCCTATCGCTTGACCGGTAATATGGAACAGGCGGTTGAAATCTATGCCCAGATGATCAAAGACGACCCGCATCAACTGGATGGCTCGCTCGAACGCTTGATCGCCAGCCTTGAGGGCGAACCCGAATTGTTGCGCACGCTGCGTGATGCCTATGCTGAGGTAGCCGCCGAAGATGCATTGCTGCACTCGGTGGTGGGTCTGCTCTCGGTGCGCGCAGGCGAACTAGATACCGCCGTCGATGCCTATGCCAGGGCGGTTGAGCTTGCCCCCGATGATCTCGAACTGCGTCGTAACTATACGATTGTACTGAGCGATACGAAGAACTATGACGAAGCGCTTGATCAGGCCCGCGATGCCCTGTCCATGGCTCGTGAACAGGATGCAGGTGATGGACAGGTAACGCAGTTTGAATTTCTGGTTAGCCTGTTTGAGCGCAGAGCAGCCGGCGGTCAATAGTCACCATGGAAGCGACCCGCTATGGTACAGATGGTTTTGATTTTACTCACGGCCCTGATCTTCTCAATGGTCGTGACGCCAATGGCACGACGAGCAGCATTGCGTGTGGGCGTGGTCTCGGTGCCACGCTCACGCGATATGCACATCACACCGGTACCCCTGCTGGGCGGGGCGGCGATCTACGCCGGCTTTGTGGCGGCCCTCTTTTTCTTTGGTGAACGTGATCACATTCGTGAAATTATCAGTATTCTGCTTGGCGCCACGCTGATTTCGATCTTTGGTCTGGCCGATGACCGCTGGGGGCTTTCACCGCTCGCCAAAATGGTTGGCCAGATTCTGGCTGGCTGTGTGCTGCTCATTGGTGGCGTGCATGTCACCCTGTTACCCGACCAGCCATTCATCAACTGGGCGGTCACGCTCTTCTGGGTGGTTGGTATTACCAATGCGCTCAACTTTCTGGATAACATGGATGGCCTGTCGGGTGGCATTGCCACCGTGGCAGCTGCCTTCTTTTTGCTGCTGGCCGCCATGAACGAGCCACGCCAGGTGCTGGTGGGCGCTATGGCCGCCGCCTTAATTGGCGCATGTGTCGGGTTTCTGCGCTACAATCTCAATCCCGCCACCATTTTTATGGGTGATACCGGTAGCCTGTTTCTCGGCTTCATTCTGGCATCGCTAGCGATTAAACTGCGCTTTCCCTCCAATGTCGTACTGGTCACCTGGATGGTGCCGCTCTTTGTGCTGGGTGTCCCTCTTTTTGATACGACCCTGGTCGTGGTGTCGCGGATACGGCGTGGCGTCAACCCCTTTACCACGCCGGGCAAAGATCATCTCTCGCATCGCTTTGTGGCGCTGGGCATGACCCGCCGTGAGGCCGTGCTGACATGCTATCTGCTGGGCGGCAGCAGCGGCATGATCGGTACCTATCTGACCCAGGCCACCATCACCGAAGCCTATCTGGTCGCCGGTATGACCGTGCTGGCGGTGCTGGCGGCACTGGCCTGGCTTGAGTATATCTGCCCGTCCGGCGTGCCCCGCGCAAACCAGCAGCCGACATAGCCAGGATGCAAGATAGCCCGGATACCCTACCCCCGTAGGGTATCCACGATCACAAAGCCAGTTGCGTAGAACCATGAGATGTCACCAATCCTGATCGCTGTTGTCCGCGTATTGTATCGCCAGCTCACGGACAAGCCATGAATGGCGGAGGCAGCGCTTGCTATCGGCACTGCTTTACCGGAGCAACGTGCCTTGAACCGCAACAGATCATCAGATATTTGTTTACAGACACTGCATGGTGCATCATCAGTTGTTCAATCTGTGTTATTATAGGGCAAGGGTAAACAACCCAAAAACAGAGGTAAACATCTATTTGAAAGGAGTTGAGACAATGCGGTTGAAGGACAAAGTAGCCCTGGTAACCGGTGCAGGCCAGGGTATTGGGCGTGAAGTTGCTCTGGTGTTTGCGCGAGAAGGCGCCAAAGTTGCGGTTGCCGATTTCAATACCGAAACAGCGCAGAGCGTGACCGATGAGATTAACAATAGTGGTGGTAGTGCGCTGATGGTGCAGGTGAACGTAGCTGATGCTGCTTCGGTTGATGCTGCGGTCAAAGCTACCCTCGATTGGGGCGGCGGTCGGATTGATGTGCTGGTCAACAACGCTGGTATTACCAAAGATGCGCAGCTGCTCAAGATGACCGAAGATCAGTGGGATGCCGTGATTAACGTCAACCTCAAAGGCGTCTGGTTGTGTGGTCAGGCAGTCGCCAAAGTGATGCGTGAGCAGGGCAGCGGCTCGATTATCAATGCGAGCTCGATTGTCGGTGTGTATGGCAACTTTGGCCAGAGCAACTACTCGGCAACCAAGGGTGGCGTGATTGCGATGACCAAAACCTGGGCACGCGAACTTGGCTCCAAAAACGTGCGGGTGAATGCGATTGCCCCTGGCTTTACCATGACCCCGATGATGGAGACGGTTCCCGAAAAGGTGCTGGACGATGTGAAAGCCAAAACAGCCTTGCGCCGCCTGGGCCAGCCAATTGACATTGCCAATGCCTATCTCTTCCTGGCATCAGACGAATCCAGCTTCATCACCGCTCACACGTTGATGGTTGATGGTGGCATTGCCTGGTAAGATTCCCCGGTAGGGTTTGACGTTGGAGCACGTTCCAGCGTCTCTTTCGCGTTGTAACGCAAAACCGGTGTTTGCCCGCGCGTACCTCCACTTTGGCTGCTGGCAGCTGAGCGGAGGTACGCGCTAAGGTATCGGGTGTCGGGTATTCCTGTGTGCAGCATTTTCATTTGCGGTGGCGCTTGGTAGCCTGCGACCCCCCCTCATCCCCGGCCCTGGGTCCAAAGGGGAGAGTGTAGACGATGCAGCTGCCCGACCGCTGTGCGGCTACAAGCCGCACCTACGACATGCGGATAGCGCGTGCGTGCATATCGAACGTCGTGTGCGGTCGTTCGCGAATGGATAGCGCGT
>JAAURD010000328.1 GCA_012034075.1 Chloroflexaceae bacterium
AACTTGTGTTATGATGAGACAACAGTTGAGACCAAATGGTTATGGCCCCATCGTCTAGCGGCCGAAGGACGCCGACCCTCTCAAGGTGGAGATTCGCGGGTTCGAATCCCGCTTGGGGTCACCAATTTGTTTCTGTTCGGGGCGTGGTGTAGAGGCCTAACATGCAACCCTGTCAAGGTTGAGATCGCGGGTTCGAATCCCGTCGTCCCCGCCACAAAGCATTTACTGAAGACACTGGTCTGTCTTCAGTATGCGCGGGTTGATGTTGTAGCAAGATAGAGGTTCGTTGTTTAACCTATATCATACAGCATCAGCCCGTTTTGCTGTTCAGAATAGCTATCGGTTTCGTGATCAGTAGCGTCATGTTGGTGCAACCCGGCCAGAGCAGCCACATCTCATACCAAATTCAGGTGATCACTGGTATGCGCTTTGATAGGACTCGGAGTGCCTGCTTTGGGGCACAGCACACTGCGCCACTACAAAGCAGGCTGCAAGCCGCACCTACGTCTCATATCGATGCTTGCCATTTGGTATCACACATCCAGCATTACCACCTGCAACATGTCACCGGCATACGCGTGGAACGCTCCCCCGTCGCAACGATGAACGCAGCTACCGTGCATCTCTGATCATCAACGAGAGCGAGGGCATTCCCTTGACTGACACCTATAGGCACGATACCAGGGTGTTGGGTCTCAGCTACGCCTATCGGCTATCGGTCGAAGAGGCTCACGCCATAACCCGGCAAGTCCAGGCATTCCTGGGCCGAAACATCACCGAGTCTCCATGGTAAAATAGAGTAGCAGGAACAATCTGAGAGAAGCACACCATGAATGCTCGCCCTTCACAACCAACAACATTTGGGACATCTGTTCGTCAGTTCTGGCAAACGATTGATAAACATCGCCGCAATATTGTCTTAGAACATACGATCTTTGCCCTGCCCTTTGCGTATCTCGGCTCATTTCTTGCGGCCGGTGGCTGGCCCGGCTGGGCGCCCTTTATCTGGGTCACGCTGGCGATGGTGGGCGCTCGCACCGCCGCGATGAGTCTCAACCGCGTGATTGATGCCCAGATCGATGCCGCGAATCCCCGTACTGCCGCTCGTTTCCATCCCAACCGGGGCCTTGAGCCAGCGTGGCGTGCTGCTGGTCGCGGTGGCGGGCTTGCTGCTTTTCCTGCTCGCAGCCTGGCAACTCAACCCGCTTTGTCTCTGGTTATCGCCCATAGCGGTGGTAGCACTGGTGGGCTATAGCTTTACCAAACGCTTTACCTGGCTCTGTCATCTTGCGCTTGGCTTGACCGATGCCATTGCCCCCGCCGGTGGCTGGCTGGCGGTCAGCCCGCAGTTTACGCCGGGCCTGTTCTTGCTGGCCTTTGCGGTGGGTATCTGGATTGCCGGTTTTGATATCATCTATGCCTGCCAGGATGTTGATTTTGATCGCGCATATGGGCTGCATTCGATACCTGCCCGGTTTGGTATGCGCACCGCCTTGCGGGTTGCAGCCATCTTTCATGTCCTCATGCTGGTGGCCCTGGTGGGTCTGGGCATCAGACTGCAACTGGGCTTGTGGTATGCCGTTGGCGTGGCAGCCACCGCTGGCCTGCTCTGGTATGAGCACCGCCTGATCAGGCCGGATGATATGAGCCGGATCCAGGTTGCTTTTTTTACCGTGAACAGTTATATTGCCAGTGTGCTGTTTTTCTTTACCGTACTCGATCTGTTCTTCTAAATGGTGTCTGCTGTATCTGCTATGCACGAGTTAGAACGCCCGGCTCCGACCTTTCCACGGATGATCGTTGCAACGACCTGGACCGGCGTCGAGTTGCAACAGCAACTGCTCACCGATGGTCTGCTTGACGCGTTGGCAACCAACAACTATGGCCTTGCTTTAGCCATGATCGATCTAAGCGATGCTCGTGCAGCAGTCATGCGTCAGCTCAACCAGCATGCCGTGTATACCGTCGCCTGGCTGCTCTTACCGCCAGATGAGGGTTATCGGCTCACCCTGCACAATTATCCCCAGGCGATTGAGCACTATCGTGCAATACATGCATGGGCACTGGAGCATGATCTCCAGATTGATGCGGTCGGTCTGGGCATTGAGTCACTTGCCGATGACCGTGGGCAGATTCGCAACTATGGGCCAGGCACGCTGTGGGAACGCTTGCAGGATGAGTATGAGTTTTATCGCAATGCCCGCATGGCCTACCATGATCTGGCCGACGAGATCCGCCGTGATGGTTATGAGATTCACGCCTACCAGCTACCGCTGCTTGCCGATGACCGCCGCGCTGGCACGACCCTGGTCCAGCGTGCTCTGGACGTGGTTGATCTGCCATCCGACGTCGAAGTGCTGATCTGTTCCAGTCGCTGGACGGTTGAAGGGCTGGGGCGTGACCTTGGTGCTGCCCTGATCAGCAGCTACCGTTCCGATACCGACAGCATTGGCATTGGCAACACCACCGGGTTGCTCACTCTGGAACAACGCTATGGTCAACACCATCCACTGGACTGGCATGTGTTAGAGCGTGATCTGCTCTTGGCCGCCCGTCATACCGATATTGTCTACCTCTTTGCGCTGGAGAGCTGTCTCGAATGCGGGCTGCTACCACGGATTGCCGCACTTGACTGGCAGCAAGAACCAGATGTGCCAATGCGCTCGATGGTTGTGCTGGAAACCTTTCGCCTGAGCCTGCTGCTGGTTTTGTTGCTTGCCCGTTTCTATCGTGGCGTGCTCTCCTGGCTCGGCTGGATCCTTGCCGCGGTGCTCTTTGCCCAACAGCTCTATCGCTGGCGCAGAGAACGCGTAAAACGCAAAGCGTAAAACGCAACGTGCAACGTGCAAAGCGCAAAGCGTATCATGGAGACACAAGGCGCTCCGCAGGCAGCCATCCCCTCTCCCCGTTTGGTACTCAGGTGAAAACCGTCCTTTGTGCAACTTTTGTGTGCTTTGTGGTGAATTTCAGAACATGGTTGTCTGTGTTGAACACCGATTCGCACGGAGCGCGGTTGTTCCCGTTCCCCGTTCCCCGTTCCCCGTTCTCCGTTCTCCGGTTTACTCGCTCCATCTTTCCTACCCTTCTTCATCGTTGTTTCACATTCTTGTTCTATCATACAAACAGAGCAAGAGAATACCATGGAGAGAGGAGAAGCACAATGCCCAAAAGCGTGATTACCCCATTGATGATGCATCTATGCACCAGATGCAGATGGAAAGACCAAGAATGACCATTTTCGGGAGATGCTGATCGCAGCTGTGGCCGATAAGCAATTGGCGGCTCAAGCGATTCTGTTCGACATCTGGTATGCCTCGGCTGAGAATCTGAAACTGGTGCATCGATTGGGTCGCCCCTTTTACACCGTAGTTAAGCGCAATAGACGGGTTAATATAACAAAAGAGGATGGATACAGCGGATTGAAAGACATCGACTGGACCGAAGAACGCTTATCGCATGGCGTGATTGTGCAGTTACAGAAAGTCCCTTTTCCGGTGCGGTTGTTCAAGCTCGTCGCCACGAACGGCGACATTGACTGGGTTATCACCAATGACCTTGATTCGACCATCACGGCATATGTCGCTCAAGACGCGAACGACGTGCGTTGGGATAGCGAGGAACTGCATCGCGGACTGAAGCAACTGACGGGAATCGCCAAGTGTCAATGCCGCATTGGACGGTCGCAACGCAATCATCTGGCCTGTTGTGATCATGCATGGCGCTCATTGAAAGTGAAAGCGATAGAATTGGGAAAAACGCTGTATCGCGGTGCGAGCTGATGTGTTTCGCGACTATTTGCGAGCCGAACTCGTAATCCACGTATATGTGCAATGTAAGTCTGTCAAGCGAAAGTCCTGAATGCTATCCCCAGTCACTTTGCCGGATTTCACGGCCTGGTCATCCCGTTGCAGACACTACGGCTCGGGGTTGAGCACTGAAACCTCATTCAAGTCGATATTACCGCAACCGTTTGTCGGCTGACGTTGCAGACACCTACTGGCTCGGGGTTGAGCACTAAACCCGAGCTCTCCGTGGAAAGAGATCAAACATCGTCTTT
>JAAURD010000329.1 GCA_012034075.1 Chloroflexaceae bacterium
GGCCCTTCGTCCCACGTACCTACCCTGTAGGGGCTGCAGTCGTGCTGCGTCCGCTGAAACGCGGTCGTCCCGACCGCACCCCTCCTCATCCCCGGCCCTTCTCCCACAAGGGGCAGGGTAGACGATGCCATGCTACCCGATCGCTCCTGGCATGCCGGCGTCCGACGTGCGTGCGGTCGTCCCGACCGCTGCGCGGCTCGAAGCACGCGCCTACGATTCCCGCCGTGTCACACGAAGTGCGCTTCAGTGTGTCCGACCGCCCACCCCTCATCCCCGGCCCTTCTCCCACAAGGGGCAGGGTAGACGATGCCATGTCCGATCTCCCTGCTTGGACCCAGGGCCGGGGGTGAGGGCCTATTGACGCCTTGCGCTCCAGCGCTTTTCGTTCCAACGCTTAGAGCGCCCATGCTGACGCATCAACACAACAATCAGGATTGCAGCCAGCATCAAACTGGTACTCATCACAATGAGCGGCCAATCGTAGGCGCTATCCACCTGGGCCACCGGGCCATCGCTGCCTGCAGCCACGGTTTGCAATGGGTTGGTACGTTCAATGCTGCCATGGGGAAAGCCCGCTTGAATAGCCCAGGTACGGCCGGGGGCCAGTGAACCACTCCGAAATCGGATCGTCTGACCATCAACGATTTCAGCCGGTGTGCCCGCCGCATCATCGATGGTATTGCGCGTGACCAGACTGGTCGGTTCAAACTCATCGGGCAGGATCACCAGCAACTCAGCCTGCTCAATCGGGTAGTTGCGGTCGGCCTCAATAAACGTCCAGCGCAACCAGTCGCCCGATGGATCAAGGTCTATCGCGCCATGCAAGGTATAGCGCAGTTCAAAGGTACGAGTCGCATCGCTGGTTTCGGCAAACACCCAGGTGATCGTGCTGCGATGATCGGTGTTATCGACATGAAACGTGCCAGGCTCGCCCTGACCCAGACGGTAGCGCTGATCGCCCTCGCTCAATTCCCAGCCACTCACGCCGGCCAGACGCTCCAGGCTGATTTCACGAAACGCCTGGCGAAATGGACCGCCGCTCAAATGCATCTGCCAGGTTTCAACACACTGAACATCGCCATTGGGCAAAATCGTAAAGATGCCATGACGTTGTTCCAGAATAACAGCTTTGGTTTGTGCGCTGGCCGGCGGTGTCATGGGCAACGCAAGCCCCAAAACAGCCAGCCAGAGCATCAAAGTTGGATGCCAACGCATCAGTACCTCACTGGGGCGCAGCCCGCTGCGCCCCTACAGGTAGGCAGATTGATTACTACACGCCCTCTTATTTGCCCCTTCAGGATAGATTCACTCACGCGCGGCACATCGGCCAGCGAGACGGTCTCGGTCATCTGGGCAAGCAAACTCAGCGGCAGATCACGGGCCAGCCGCTGCCAGATATGGATGCGACGAGCTTTGGGGCACATGACCGAGTCGATGCCCAACAAATTGACGCCGCGTAGAATAAACGGCAAAACGGTCGTATTCAACTCACTGCCACCGGCCAGACCACAGGCTGCCACGCTGGCACCATAGGCCATGCTGCGCAGCATGCCCGCCAGCGTCGCGCCACCGACGGTATCGACGCCGCCGCCCCAGCGTTCGGATTCGAGTGGACGTTTGGAAGCAGCGCTCAATACATCGCGGTCGATGATACTCTGGGCGCCCAACCCCTGGAAATACGCTTCGAGTTCGCTGCGTCCGGTCGAGGCGACGACGGTATAACCCAACCGTGCCAGAACCGCAACCGCCACACTGCCAACGCCACCGGCCGCGCCACTGACGACCACTTCGCGGCCACCCGGTTGCAGTCCATGGTCTTCCAGTGCCATCACACACATCATAGCGGTAAAGCCCGCCGTACCAATGCCCATGGCTTGCTGTGGGGTAAGCCCTTCGGGGAGCGGCACCAGCCAATCGGCTTTGACCCGCGCCATCTGGCTGTAGCCGCCCCAATGGCGTTCACCCACGCCCCAGCCGGTGAGCACCACCGCATCGCCAGGCGCAAAATCAGCCGATTGCGATTCGACAACCGTACCGGCAAAATCAATCCCCGGCACCATGGGATAGGAGCGAACAATTTTGCCCTTACCAGTGACAGCAAGGCCATCTTTATAGTTCAGGCTCGAACAAGCAACGTTGACCAGCACATCGCCCGATGGCAGGTCGGCAACAGTGAGTTGCTGAATGGCGGCATGCAGTTGATCATCTTTCTGATCAAGCACCAGCGCCTGAAAGGTATCATGCTGCATAGAGGTTCCTTCCTGTGCTGCACCCTCTGACATTTGTCTGCACCAGTATACCATACCTGGCAAGCCGAACAAAGCGCAGGTCGCTGGAATCTCGCTGACTCAGGTGACGCCTTGCCATCACGGCAGCGGGGTAGGCAGCGCAGCGGCTGGGTGTGAGGGCCTACGGTCACAACAGAAAGGAGTATTGCACCATGACGTCATACCTTGCCACAAAAGGTCACCAGTGTGCTTTTTGGTGTATTTATTGCTTACCACAAAGGCAACACACCATGCACCCGATCTATGGTATATTATCAGCACATCCGTAGCAGATGGCTCGGCTCTGACCCAAACCGAAAGGAATGCATGTGACTGATCACGACCAACTGTTTAAGCGTCTCTTCGGCACCTTTTTCATTGAATTTCTGGAACTCTTTTTTCCGCCAGTGGCCCGGTACATCGATCGCAATTGGATTGAGTTTCTCGATAAAGAGACCTTCACCGATATTGCGATGGGCGATTCCTTTGACGCCGATTTGGTCGTCAAAACCCGCTTTCACGACCAGCTCAGCTATTTTCTCATCCACACCGAACATCAATCAGAGCCCGAACCGTTCTTCCCCAGGCGTCACTTTCGCTACTTCGCGCTGCTCTTTCTGAAGTACAATCTGCCAATCTACCCGATTGTGGTCTTCTCCGACCGATCACAGAGGCGTCAGGAGCCGACCGAATACACCATCTCCTTCCCCGACCTGAATGTGTTACGATTCAACTACCGGGTCGTGCAGGTGGGGCGCTTGCACTGGCGCGACTTTGTGGATGTCCTGAACCCGGTTGCGTGTGCGTTGCTGTGTTTGATGGCGCGGAAGCGCGAAGAACGCCCGCTGGTGCTGCTGGCGAGCCTGCGCTTGCTGGTTCGCCTGAAGCTGGACCGGGCACGCCCCTTGTTTATCGGTGGCTTCATCAACACGTATCTCCGGTTGGACGAACAGGAAAAAGAGACCTATGCAACCGAATTGGCACAACTCGTGCCCGCAGAACAGGAGGCAGTAATGGAACTCACGACCAGTTGGAAAGAAGAAGGGATTCAGGAAAAGGCATTGGATATGACCCGGCAGTTGCTGCTGCGCCGCCTGGGGACGCTCTCGCCAGATGTGGAGGCAGAGCTGGTGCAACGTTCAGCCGAGCAGTTGGATCAACTGTTTGATGCTGTGTTCAGCTTAAACACGGCTGCTGACCTAGAGGCATGGCTGGTTGCGAACCCGCCAGCAACGCGTAGCAATGGGCACACCAAAGGCATCGCCTGACCTGAACTTTGTGGTGCATGCGTTTTTTACCACAACGTGCATACCCCGCCACAAAGGGTCACCAGTGTGCTTTGTGCATGCTTCGTGTCCTTCGTGTGCTTTGGGGTGAATCTCAGAGGCGCTTTTGCACGGACGGAATGGACGCATGCAGGCAGGATGCCTGCGCTCCAAGTAGGTGCCGCTTGCAGCCACAAGACGATACTCCAAGCAGGCACTGCTCATCATATCAAGATGCTTCAATCACTAACGGAGAAAATTAGGATTTTTATGGCCTAGCGTTGGATCGTGGAAGCGCAAAGCGTGAGTCACCACGGAGACGGGAACACCCATTCCCTAGTATACAGTCGATAGCTGCCCTTTACGGCATTGTCAGGATATCATCAAGGATAGTGAGGGCAGGGCCAATTCTTTTCCCCGTCTCAGGTACGACCATCCGCCCAACAATTGGTCGCGTTTTCCGGCCAGCCAACCCGACCCATTATCGCCGTCATCTCCCGTTATCCCGTCCCCAAAATAAT
>JAAURD010000330.1 GCA_012034075.1 Chloroflexaceae bacterium
CATGTCTTATCCTGATTTTTTGATTGTCGGTGCGCCCAAGTGCGGTACCACTGCCATGTGGCACTACTTGCGCCAGCACCCACAGATTGTTATGCCCGATTTCAAAGAACCACACTTTTTTGGCAGCGATCTGCCCATTCAGCGCAGCATCACCAGCCCTGATGCCTACCAGGCCCTCTTTCAACCCGCTTCAGGACAGATTTGCGGGGAAAGCTCAACCTGGTATCTCTACTCGCAGACGGCCGCCCGTGAAATTCAATCGATCAATCCGCATGCTCGGATCATTGCCATGTTGCGCAACCCGATCGATTTTATGTATTCCTTACACAACCAGGCCCTGCATGAAGGCGTTGAAAACATCGATGATTTTGCCATTGCCCTCGCGGCCGAACCCGACCGCAAAGTCGGTAAACGCCTGCCGCCACGCTATGTGCCCTTGCAAGAGCTACTCTACAGTGAGGTCGCTCACTTTAGCACACAGGTTCAGCGCTATCTGGGGGTTTTTGGTCCAGAGCAGGTTCATCTTATCATCTACGACGATTTTCAGCGCCACACTGGCCGTGTCTTTCAACAAACCCTGGCCTTTCTCGGTGTTGATGATACCTTTCAAACCGAGTTTCTGATTGTCAACGCCAGCAAACAACCACGCAGCAAAACCATGCGTTCATTGATTACCTGCCCACCTGCACCGGTGCGCACAATAGCCCGTGCAACCATGCCGCAGCCGTTCCGTCAGTGGTTGCAAGCAACCATGAACCGACTCAACACCCGCTATCAGCCGCGACCACCTATGGATGCCGAACTGCGACGACGATTACAGCAGCAGTTTGCCCCCGAAGTGGCACAACTGGGTGCGCTGTTGGGACGCGACCTCAGCCACTGGAGTAACGCATGAAGAACTGGATCAAACGTCATCCCAGCACCAAACGGCTGGCCCTGCTGGCTCTGCGTCTGGCTCGCACGCTCCAACCAGTCGCCATCTCCCGTTATCCTGCCTTTTTACGGCAATGGCAACAGTTTCGCGCCGCCGGAGGCGCTGCCAGTCCCCTCGACTGGTACCCATGCTTGCACGACCAGACCAGCACTACGACCGTTGATAGCCATTACTTTTACCAGTCTATCTGGGCGTTTGAGCGTATTCTGGCAAGCAATACCTGGCTGCATATTGATATTGGTTCGGATGTACGTTTTGTGGGTATGCTCACTATTATCACCGATACCGCCTTTCTGGATATTCGCCCGCTTAAGGTTGATCTGCGCCATTACCTGGGGATTGGCGCTACCGTGCTCCAACTGCCCTTTGCCGATCACAGCATTCCCTCGCTGTCAAGCCTGCATGTCATCGAGCATATTGGCCTGGGCCGCTATGGCGATCCCATCGACCCGCACGGCGCCACACAGGCGCTGCACGAAATCCAGCGCGTGCTCTCACCAGGAGGAAGGCTCTATCTGTCGTTACCGATTGGTCGGCCACGTGTGCAATTTAATGGGCAGCGTATCTTTCAGATCGATCAGGTCTGTGCTGCGTTGCCCGAACTCCACTTGATCGAACTATCCATCGTAGATGCCTGTGGTCACTACCACGAAACCGTTGAACCGGACCAGATACCTATGAACGAAGCAACCAGTGGGAACGATTGCGGTCTCGGTCTCTTCCTGTTTACCCGTGAACCAGCTATCGGAGATGCACGATGAACCACCCGGCGATCCAACTCTATCACGCCGTTGCTCGCAGTAAACACCCTGCCCCACTCAAACTGGTGACCACGGGTGCATACCCATTGCTTACTCGTGCGCTGGTTAAGCTGCGGGGTCAACCCGTCACTTGCCGCGCAGCACTCTTTTTTGGCACAACGATAGATGTTGTGCTGCCTGACCCGGTCTCGGCGTCAATCTACACCTATGGCTTTTACGATGAAACCGTCTCATGGCTGGCAATGAAGCACACCCGGCCTGGCGACACCGTGCTTGATATTGGTGCCCATATTGGCTATCTGGCCCGGTTACTGGCTCACGTGGTCGGCCCCACTGGTTCTGTCTATGCCTTCGAGCCAACACCACGCACCTTTGCCCTGTTGCAACGCAATACGCGTCAGCAGCGCCACATTGTACCGCTCAATGCCGCCGCCGGTCTGCGCGATGAGCGTTTGACGCTGCACGACTATGGTCCGACCATGGCTGCCTGGAATACGCTCTCACACCAACCACGCTGGCAGCACGCGCAATCGTTGCCGCAACACCTGCTTGATGTGCCAGTGATCAACCTCGACCGTTATTTGACCGAGCAGCAGATTCGCCCGGACCTGATCAAAATTGATGCCGAAGATTACGAGTACCAGATTGTGTTGGGCCTGCAACAGACACTCCAACGCTGCCACCCGCACATCATTATGGAGGCTGGCTCCACGCATACCTTGAACGCCGGTCACCTTCTGCTCGATCTAGGCTATCACTGTTTCATCTCATGTGGCCTGGGTCATCTCATGCCCTGGTATGGTCCTCTGGCCGAAGCCAACGCCACCTATAAAGACCTGCTTTTCTGTCATCCACACCGGGCAGATTGATAGCAATGTGTATTCTGCACAGCACACACCTACGGCATACAGGTCGTGACCCGTACTTGGATAACGAGTGCGGCTGGCAGCACGCACCTACGACATGCGGATCGTGACCCGTTAACATGTTGTTGATAGTACGGCAAAAGGCTATCTGGTATGAAAGGAAGAGCGTATTCAATGAACTTGTCCAGGCGTATCAAACAGCATGCCGCCGCTCTGCCGCCGGTGTATAGCACCTGGGGCGTCTACCGCCGCTGGCAACTGCACCATGACTATGCCCGGCGCCGCGACCAGTATGCTGCCAGAGCTACGCAACAGGGCCTGGTCTATCGTGAAGCCGAGAGCATTGCCGCAGTACGTCAGCATCTGGCTCAACGCGGCTACACCCCCACACCACGGCAGATCGGCGATATTCATACCTTTGCGATTGTCTCGAATGAGAGCTGGCACCATCATCTCCTGCCCGATCTACGTGAGCTAGGACCACTCAGTCTTTTTGATTATGTGCAGCATGGTTTTCGCTGGGAGCAGTTTCATCCCACCGCACCCCATGGCCTCGAACGTCGCCGCGCTATGAACAGTCTGATCCTACCCGCACTGCATGCAGCCCACGCACAACGACCTATCGATTGGGTGTTTATTTACGCCAGCGGCCACGAAATGTCAGCCAGCACCGTTGGTCGCATCACCACCGAGATTGGCTGTCCGGTCGTCAATATGTGTCTGGATGACCGCCAGAGTTGGGTCGGTCCCTGGATGGGTGATCATCGCGCTGGTCAGATCGACATTGCCGCTGCCTTTGACCTCTCCTGGACCTCGGCGCGGGTAGCATGCGAATGGTATATGCTCGAAGGTGCTCGGCCATTCTATCTCGCTGAAGGCTTTGATGCCAATTACTACGCACCTCGCCTGCTACCCAACGATATTGACATCAGTTTTATTGGTGCCGCCTATGGCTACCGCTTTGCCGTTGCATCCTATCTACGCCGCCATGGTGTGCGTCTCCAAACCTTTGGACGCGGCTGGCCCGGTGTGGGCTGGATCGATGACCCGGTGGCGATTATCAACCGCAGCCAGATCAACCTGGGGATGGGCGGTATCGGCTACTCCGAAAGCCTCACCAATGTCAAAGCCCGTGACTTTGAGATACCCGGCACCGGTGGTGGCCTCTATATCACTTCGTTTCATCCCGAACTGGCCCGCCATTTTGTCATCGGGCAAGAGATCGTCTGCTACCGTAGCCGCGATGATATGCTCGAACTCATTCGCTATTACCTGGCGCATCCCGACGAGGCCCAGGCGATTGCACAACGGGGGCGAGCGCGCTGTTTGCAAGAGCATCGCTGGCTGCATCGTTATATCCATTTGTGCCAGGCTCTCACTATCCTTGCAGATACCACATTTGACGAGCAATGAAACATCGTGCAACCATTTTTGGCTCATGAACTGGTCTCAAAAACTATCTGATCATATTTTTGAAGCATCG
>JAAURD010000066.1 GCA_012034075.1 Chloroflexaceae bacterium
AGAAGTATGACTGAAGAGATCGCCCAATTGAAGCAGCAAGCTGCACAAACCAGAGCCCAATTGGAGCAGCAAGTTGCACAAACCAGAGCCCAATTGGAGCAGCAAGCTAAGCAAAAAACGATTGAATATGCCGTGAAGATTGCCCAATTGGAGCAGCAAGCTGAGCAGCGTCAGCGAGAGACATTGTGTACCAATATCATCACCAACATCATCACCGTGCTGCAGTCGCGGTTTGCGGCGGACAATACCACCTATGCCATCATACGTCGGCTGCTGGCTACCGAGACCGACCCCGAACGACTGCAAGCGCTCTTCAACGCAGCGGTGACCATCGGCAGTCTGGCGGATTTTCAGAACATGGTGGTATTCCCACAGGGGAACGGGTCTGTTTAAGCCCCTCATCCCCAGCCCTATTGTGTCACCTGCCTGCTATGTAGGGGCGCAGCGCGCTGCGTCCCACAGCAAATAAAAGGACCTACGTCCATATCATATGGATATCGGTCATTCGACTGCATCCCTCATCCCCGCCCTACTTCCACAAGGGACACAGGGAGACTGAGCATGGAGCCTCCCCTCTCCCACAAGGGGAGAAGGGAGGCCGAAGCGCCCACATACTTCCCTCTCCAGCCTTGGACCCAGGGCCGGGGGTGAGGGCCAGCGGCCGCAAGGCCGCAATTGGACCGCATACGAGGCACGAACGTCGTATATACGGATTTCAGCCGCACGTAAAGCGGCAACGAGGCGCTCCGTGTCCTAATCGAATCGTATACCAGTGATGACCCGAATTTGGTATGAGTAGTACGGGGTAACATGTCCTTCATAGTCATGTCAATATATGTTCTTTATGGTAAAATACAGGAATGTTGAAGTACACTAGGCGATAGGAAAGGAAAACGGATGAAGCGATTTACGCTGATTGGTGTAATAATCATTCTTATGAGCATTATCTTGGTAGCATGTGCATCACCTACGACCGAAACAGCTCCTGAAGCACAGACGGACAATCGTCAAGCTGCAAGCACCGTGCTCGTCTATAAATCACCTACCTGTGGTTGTTGTAGCGACTGGGTAGAGTATCTGGAAGAACATGGCTATACCGTGACCGTTGAAGAGGTCACTGATCTGGTAGCGATCAAACAGCAGTATCACGTACCTCCAGATATGGGGTCTTGTCACACTGCATTGATCGATGGCTATGTGATCGAAGGGCATGTACCGGTTGAAGACATTGAGCGATTGTTGAGCGAGCGGCCCGATGTTCTGGGTATTGCGGTGCCGGGGATGCCGCCTGGTTCACCTGGGATGGAAATTGAGAACTACCCGCCGCAACCATTCGAAGTATTGACATTTGATGTAGGCGGCAATGCAACGGTGTATGCAAGCTATCCGCAATAGCTCGCTGGCTGGCGCAAACAAGTGATCATGCCGTGCAACCCCAGACCTGTGCAGAGCAACGCTGGTAGGCCAATCAGCACCAGCAGCAAGGCGGTGACACCGGCTGGCAGTTGGGCGACCATGAGATACCAGAGCCACAGGTCAACGAGATGATGATTGGGTGTGTCGTAATACCAGAGCCACAGACCACGTCGGTCGGCGGTGGGTGCCGGAATGGGCAGGGCCTCACGCAGGGTCAGTGGCTGGCCCTGCTGGGTCAGTTCAAGGGTTTGCAAAACAGGCCCAGGTCCTCGTTGCGCGGGTTATCGCTTGTGACGAGCGTGGGGTTCCAGGTGTCGCTCTGCAAGGTAAGGGTGCTGCCCCAGCGTGCCTGTTGCGGGGTAAGCGTAAAGCGAAGCTCCCAGTAGATTTGCTCACCAGTGAGGTCGGTGCGCTCCACATCTGCCAGTGGGTTGCCATCGAGCAGCAGCGCAAAGTTGGCCCGTGGTAACGGGTGCTCCGTCGTCCAGGGGCGATGATCGGCAACAATAAGATGGCCCTCAAGCGGGACCGTGTACGCTGGATAGATGCGTATCTGGGCGTTTTCCAGCGTCCAGCGCGGCAGCAGCTCATGGCGTGTGCGGTCACCTTCGGAATAGGAGAAACCCTGGGTGAGCACAGCAACGCCCGGTGGGGCCGCAAACGAAAGCGACCACTCCTGAAGGCGGTCGAACCACAGGCGTGGGTGGGCAACCAGCGGTGATGCCTGGGGTTGGTAGTAGCGGGCCGATTGACCACTGAGTTGCAGGTAGGTGTTGAAATTGAACAGGATGGGCAGCAGTTGAATGGTAAAACTGGTCGCTACGAGGACCGCGATAGCGAGACGGACGAGGTAGAAACGCTGTTCCTGGACGACGGCAAAAAGCCCGGCCGCTGGTAGGTAGAGGAATGGCAACACAAACACGAGATAGCGCGGGCCCCAGCTGCCATCGCCATGCCAGTAGCTAATGGTGCTATAAAAGGCCAGATGCAGCGCCAGCAGCAGCAACGCCAGCACCGACTCGCGCCACTGCTGACGCCAGCCAACGACCATACCTGTCAGTCCGAGCATGATGGTCGGTGCAAACCAGATCAGCCCCTTGCCCGTGCTCATGGTCAGTCCATACAGCCCCTGGCGCCAATCGCCATCGAAGACCCAGCTGATGTTGGTACCACTGTAGCCCGTGGTGAGCGGGTGGCCAAAGATCGCGGTGTTGTACCAGAAGAGTAGGGCCAGGGGCAATGCCGCGCCGGCCAGTCCGAACATGACGCGCCCCCAACAGCAGACGCAGCCCATTCATGGGTGGGGTGCGCCAACTGACCAGCAACACGTAGAGCGCGATGGCCGGGAATGCCAGCGCCGCCTGGAATTTGACGGTGAGCACGGTAGCGGCGGCGGCGCCACTGATAACCCACCAGTGGCGCTCGGTTCGGCAGATGCTATAGGTGCATACAACGAGGAGCAGCGTGGTCAGTGGTTCGGCAAAAAAGGTGCGGCTGTAGGGCCAGGCCAGGCTGGTCAGCCCATAGAGCAGACCGGTGAGCAGGGCAATCGGTTGAGCAAAGCCAAGCGTGCGGGCCCAGGCATACAGGGTGACCGCCGTAAGCGCGGTTATGAGTGCGGGGAGCAGCAGCACAAAGAGATGCACGATCAGGCGGCTGGCATCGTCGGGGGCAAGCGTGGCAACCAGTCGCCCGGTGACCACCATGGGCAGTGCAAGCAGCGATTGACCGGGGCCATAGCGGCTGTAGTGGGTGCCATCGGGGCCGCGCCCATAATTCATCAGAAAGTCATGCGGCAAGGCAAAGGTCTGATGATCGAGCAGTTGTTCGGCCACGGCGAGCATGGTCTCTTCATCGGATGTGTAGGTATGCCCACTCATGGTGAGCACATACCAACCAGCGAGGAACAGGAAGAGTGCCAGACCCGGCCCAAGCGGAAGGGTGAAACGTGAACGTATACGAGCGACGATCATCCAGCGGTCTCCTGGATCATTGCCGGTTGGGCGATCCGTGGTATGTGGAGGATTCGCAGGTGAGCAGCGTCCTTTGTGAAACGTTGGGGTTCTTCGTGTTCTATCTGCTCTGTAGGGGCGCGGCGTGCTGCGACGCAGGCCCTCACCCCCGGCCCTGGGTCCAAGGAGGGAGAGAGTAGACGATGCCAGCGCGGCCTCCCTTCTCCCCTTGTGGAAGAAGGGCCGGGGATGAGGGGGGTGCGGTCGGGACAACCGCGCTCCATGCACGCTGGTATGCTACAGATCTTGCTTGCGATGATCATCGAGCTTGAGCGTAAAGTGGTAGCTGGTAATGTGCATGCCTTTGCGAAAGTAGAAACGATGCGCCCCGATACGTTGCACGCCCGAATCGAGGTCTACCTGGTTGCAACCCTGAGAACGGGCATAGTTGACCAGCCAGGTAAAAAGATGGTCGCCATAGCCACGAGAACGCTCGCTTGACTCGGTTACCAGGTCATCAATATACAAAATACGCCCGCGCCAGAGCATCTCATCAATTTTGAAACCGGCGACCGATTTGATGCAACCGGCATCTTCGGCATACACAACGTGATAGCCGTTCTGGGCATGCTGTCGTTTCACCTGAGCGATAAAGGCTTCGAGATTGAGATGCGGTCGTAGCTGCACGATGATCGGGAAACAACGTTTTAGTGTTTCATCGGTGTCAGCCCATTGTACCTGCATAGCGTCCTCCGTCTGGCATTATTGTTTGCTTTCTGGCCGCACCAGCGTATCGAGTAGATGAGCGGTGCGGGTATGGTGTTCTTGTATCTGGGGTAAGCGAATAATATCGGCGCCGCGCTGGATCGCCAACGTCATCAGGGCGGCCTGTTTTTCGTGATCGGGTTCAGTCAGCAGTCGTTGGGGCGCCATATCCTTGAGCATATGGGCGACATCGATCAGGATTGGCTGCCCCAGACTGCGTAGCTCAGCGAGGCGCTGCAAGACCACGGGGGTATGACTGGGAGTATGCAGCACACCGCCAAGCGGATCGAGCAAGAGCTGTGAGCGGTGGATGCCCTGCGTCGCAGCATATGTGATACTGGCCTGGAGGCGACTGAACAGGTCGTGCATGACTGCACTGGGATGCAGTGTGGCAGGTGTAGCTTGGGTTTGATCGCTTCCTGTAAGCCTGGGCTGGTGAATCCCATGCGCCTGCGGCTCACCAGGGGCGAGGATCAGGGGGATATGGCGAGCGGCAATCAAGGCGGCCAGCGATTCATGCCAGTCATCATCCAGACGCAAGCCATGGCTATCGATGACAATATGCGCGCCGGCCTGCAAGGCAGCCATCGTCGTTTCTAATCGGTAGCTGCGAATGGCAATGGGCAGGTTCGTCTCTTGCGAGAGCGTAGTAATGAATTGGGCCAAGCGCTCGGTCATCTGTTCGATGCTGCGCGAAGCCACCGGGCTACTGAGCAGGATATCACCGACATCGAGCAAATCGGCTCCGGCCTCGGCTGCCTGGAGCGCTTGATGCACCATCACGGTTGTGTGGTCATGATCGGTGCTCAAGCCATTGCCGCGAAACTGATGTGCTGTGGGGCTGAGATCGGCCATGAGATAGGTTCGCTGGCCCCAGCTAAAGGAGCGCCCCGCAATGATCAGGGTGTCACGCACCATAGCATCATATGCCTGCAGGGTCGTCTCCAGTTCATCGGCAAGGCGTTGTAACGCTGGCAATGGCAACCGCCGAAACCGCGCTATCAGCTCGTGGAGCTGACGGAGCGAGGCAAAGATCAGTGCATCGGTACCCCTATCGCGGTTGCCAAGATAGACTTCCGGACTCACCAGGGCATCGCCATCGAGGGCCAGCAGTTCTTGCTTCAGGATCATGGCATGGGTTGCGGCAACCCCACTGATACGAATGATACGCCAGCTGCCTTTGCCGACCATGCGTTCAACGCCTTCGGCATAGCTCTCGATGGTGGCGACCTCATCTGCAAGCTCTGATGGGTGCGCGAATGTTAAGATACGTGGGTAATACACATGGTACCTGTGTTATTGCAACCCGAACTCTGGTTATGGTGAGCGTTCAGCCAACTGTTGCTGTTGCTGGGCACGAAACGCAGCAAATTCGCGTGCCAGGCGGCGCTCGTGGCGATATTTGCGCCAGCCGAGCCAGAGCAGGGCCGGCAACAGGATCGGCCACCAGCCACGCAGAACATACAAATCTTGCCAGTAACGTTGTATTTCACGGCGATAGGCAATCCGGTCGAGCGCATGGTTGATAACCTGCTGTGCTCGCTCCTGCAATGTGGGTGGCGCTTTGGGTGGCGGTTTGCGCCGGAACCTGGGTAATTTCCATTTCATAGCGTATGCTCCTCTTGTACCTCTGCACATTATACACTACCTCGACCCAGACGTGTGAGCAAATGATTGGTGACGGATTATGGCTCCGGATTCCAATCAGGATACATCTCATCAACCGGGTTGCTGGTTAATCGGAGCAGATTGCGCGAGGCCGGTTCGAGGAGATAAATATCATAGTGTTGTTGTTTGCCATTCTCCGATATCGCCCGATCATCGGGGTAGCGATTGGAAGCAAAGGCAATCGTGCTTGCATCGGGTGACCACGATGGCTGATCATCATTGGCATTGCTGCTGGTCAGGCGGCGCAACGCATTCGTTTCCAGATCGAAGAGAAAGAGTTGATTCAGACCATTACGGGTTGAACGAAAGACAATCTGGGGATTTGTCGGGTCGGGTGACCAGTCAGGAAAGACATCTTTGGCTGGATTACGCGTGAGATTGCGGGGACTGTCGGTACCGTCAATCCGCATGGCATAGATCTCAAAATTGTCATCACGATCGGTCGCAAAGGCGATTTCGTTACCATCGGGCGACCAGGTAGGATTGCCATCGCTGGCCGGATGGTTGGTGATGTTGCGTGGCTCATCGGTACCATCTGCTCCCACAATCAAAGACATCCCAGTTTCCGGGTTCTCGCGATTCAAAGGCGATTTCGCTGCCATCGGGCGACCAGGCGGGATGCATATCACGAGCGGCAAAACTGCCGGTGAGGTTGCGAGCTTCACCTGAACCATCGGCGTTGATGACCCAGATATCGTAGTTGCCCGACTGATTAGAAGCAAAGGCAATCTGTGACCCATCGGGTGACCAGGCAGGGGTAGTGGTGTCAACGTCAAGATTATTCGTCACAAAAGCCAGGGATCCACCTCCTTCATTCATCGTAACAATATTGCGCGAGGTCAATGGTGGTTGGTTGGATAGGGTAAACGCAAGCTGGTTGACGCGACGGATTTTGGGCGGTGGTTGCCAGGCGACCTGTTCGTTCCGTGCGGCAAAGGCAATGATCGACCGCTGCTCTGAGCCATCATCACGCATCACAACAATCTCGCTATTACTTTCGCGGGTACGACCGGTGGTAAAAGCAATGGCAGTACCGGTGCTTGACCATGATGGGCCCGTATCAGCGGTGCGATTACGGGTCAGACGTGTCTGCGCAGCACCATTGGCCTCCATGACATAGATTTCATCGTTGCCATCACGATTGGAATGAAAGGCAATGCGGGCTGTGTTAGCACGAACGGGTTGCCAGGCGGGATGGTCGTCATCACCCAGATGGTTGGTGAGATTGACCAGGCTGGCTGACTCATCCGGTGAACGGATATCGATACGAAAGATATCCCGTTTCTGATCAACCGTCTCATCGGTGGAGGCAAAGGCGATCATCGTCCCATCGGGTGACCACGCGGGATTCGCGATAGACTGAAGGCGATCGCTTATGGTCATCACCGTGCCGCTTTCCAGATCAAGTGCGGCAAGTACCGATGTATCATCGTCATGGAGCGCAAAGGCAATCTGCGTGCCATCGGGTGACCAGGTGGGTTGGGCTACTTCAGCCTCAAACCGCGTCAGGCGTTCAATGTCCAGACCATTGAGGTTCATGGTGTACAGTTCGTCTGGCCCATCACGCTGGGAGACAAACGCAATCTGTTGCCCGTCCGGTGACCAGATAGGGTCTGTATCGGCAGCACGGTTATCGGTCAAGCGAGCCAGGCCAGAACCATCGGCATTGGCACGATAGATCTCTTGATTGCCATCACGGTCGGAAACAAAGAGGATCTGGTCCGTTTCTTCGAGCAACGATTCATTTGCGGGTGTTGGTGTCACCGCCAGCACCTCAACGATCGGTGGTACATTTGAACCATTCTGAGTATTTTGATCCGTAGGTTTTGTTTGTGTAACCGATGGTGGTGCTGAAACACACCCGCCAATCAGCACGATGAGCAGGAGCCAGCAACCTATAGTCCATCGTCGGTGGCGTCTGGTCTGGCTGATACGATGGATGATCGATATCATGATGTCAATGGAGTATCCTTGGGTAACGTTTTCATCTGTGCATTTCTTTCGAGCGATACGCGTTCGGTATCTGACCATATGCCCTGGAGATGGAGCGGTTGGGTGCTATCTGTAGCGAGTGTGCGAATAGGGAATGGGATAACAATGCCCTCGGCATGGTAGCGTTCATGCAATCGCTTCACAAATTCATGTTTGAGCAGATATTGATCAATAAACTGTTGCCCACGCAAAATCACCGTGAAGTTGATGCTAAAATCGGCAAACGTGTGATAGCGGAAAAGACAATTGGCCGTCTGCACGCCACCACTGACGTTTTGCATCACTTCATCGGCAACCTCAAGCGTGACGCGTTCGACATGGCGCAGGTCGCTGTCATAGCTCACTCCAACTTCGATCAGGATCGATAGTTCCGGTTCCGGTTCATCATAGTTGATCACAATGGCTGAAACCATGACCCCGTTGGGTACGACAACCAGATTATTGGCAAGCTGACGAATAGTCGTGGTATGCCACTGAATGTCTACAACATAGCCCTCTTCACCGCTTGCGAGCTTGACATAATGACCTGGTCGAATACGATTGGAAGCGAGCAGCGTGATCCCTGCAAAGAGGTTGCTCAATGGCCCTTGCAGGGCTAGCGTAATACCAACGCTGCTCCCTGCTATGACTGTCAGCCATGGGCCAATTTGAAACCCGATATTCTGGAGGAAAACGCCCAGACCAACAAACAAACCACCAACGCGAATCATATTTTGCAAGATCGATGTCGAAGCAACCGCGGTCTGTTGCAGGTACAATGTCACCAATCCGGTGAGCAGTCGAATAACGCCAATGGTGATTAAGAGAATAAACAGAGCATTGAGCAGCGTAGCAGCGGGCATAATCAATGCTGGATCGCGCACAATATCAGTCAATGAGCGAAAGAGGACACCGATTAGCACCCAGCCGATCACTTGCCATTGCAATGCCTGAGCGATAGCCAGACGCAGACGCCACCCTTTGCGCTGCCCTAGATGTTTGATCCAGTACAGGGTTGCCTCAATCAGCACGCCAACGACAATCGGTAAGACATTGCTGATAAATAGGAGAAGCAGATTGTTTATTTGTACCGCTTCGGTCTCTTCAACCATGGTTCTTCCTGGTCTTAGCTATCAGATGTATCACTGGTACGAGCAAGAGAACGGGCACGATGGTTCACCGACCAATTCGTTCGCAGCAGATGATCGGCGCTCTGATATTCGGTGGAGACATGACGCAACCCCTGAACCGAGGTTTGGATTTCCTGAATCAACGCGCGTATCTCTTGCGCTTCACGCGCCATTGCGGCGATCATCTGTGAAGGCGTATCAGAAGATGAATCCTTTTTTATGGGTTTTCCATGAGCACCTGGTAATGCAGCTGCTGTATCGTTTATGCTATCACCATCGGCCTGGACTTGCAACTCACGGCGGACTTTGCTCACCAGCGAGGGACTGACACCGGCGAGCCGCGCAATCTCACGGTTGCTCATGGTATGAGTCTCGGGACGTTGCAGCCAGGCCCGCACGGTTGAACGTTTCTGCGTATCCGATTTTTTGGTCTTCATACACGTTCCTCGTTTATTGCTCCGGAGTAATCTGCAATGACCAGCCAGTGATAGTGTGGAATTGTTCCATTACGAGCGCCTCGCTCTTGCTATCCAAAACCCTGTCGATGGTCATCGTGACTAACTGGCGTTCACGGTGGATTGACGGCGCTCGTGTCATTCGTACATGCTGCGGGAGACATTCGGTTGCAACACGAATTAAGGCTTGCTGATTGGCTTCGGGATAGATCCGCAACTCCCAACCGGTTTCGGCACGAAGGTGTTCGATGCGCTCCTGCTGTTGCGGCACGATTCTATCAGGAAAGGTAAAACGGAGGATGCAATGCGGCGGCTGGGCATGCATGCTGATTTTGAGGATATCGGGAAATGCCTGACGGATGAGCAACGCGGTTTGATGCTGGGGCAATGGCTGCGTTGCGGCGGATTGGTTCATTGGTGATGGTACGATACGATTACTTGTGTTCTTCTGAATATAGGCAAGTTC
The DNA here is from genome assembly GCA_012034075.1 of Chloroflexaceae bacterium. Taxonomy (GTDB): domain Bacteria; phylum Chloroflexota; class Chloroflexia; order Chloroflexales; family Chloroflexaceae; genus JAAURD01. The sequence continues at coordinate 9,824 of JAAURD010000066.1, forward strand.
CCATGCAGTCTGTTCGGTAAAAGCAGTAGCAGCCTGTTGTAGCATGTCTGGCTCAGCCTGACCGCTATAGGTGAGCCGCACGGTGCGTTGTTGTTCATAGATGCTCACGCGTCGGATATGCAGTTCGGAGGGAAGCAATTGAAGCGCCAGGTCACGCAATGCGGTTTGATCGGTAGCAGTCCCGATGGTAATCGGGACGCCAGCGATGGCTGCTGCCTGCTCGATGGCGGCGGCATACCGCTGCTGGGCAATCTCGGGAAAGAGAAAGATCAGGGTCACAGCGCCGGTGGTATCATTGACACTCCGTTTTTTAAGGTCGGGCGGATGCCCTAGATACTGGTCAATCACCCCAAGTATGGCAGCCTGGTTGGGCTGTCTGGTTGCGGTGCTGGTACGCTGTGGAGTAGTGGGTTGCGTTGCTCTGGCCGGCTTAGAGGCGGAAAAGCGCCGAATCGAACGCGGTGGGAAGAGTGCATAGAGTTCGGCCTCGCGGTCTTCGTTCAGGAGCCGCTGCTTGACCAGGTAAAAGAAGATCCCGCCAGTCGTGCGACGGCGGCTCCCATCGCTGATGCGGAGACCGCCCTGGGCTTCAATCCGATGTGTTTCAGCCAGAATCGCATCGACAAAAACCGATCCCAACTGCTGCTCAATTGCCGCAATACGCAAAATCGGGTCAGGCTCTGTTTCACCCAGTTGATGGGCTATTGTCTGGACCCGTAGCGCAACATTGTCTGGAATACTGGATAACGGATCAGCGACCACCGCTGGCGGTTCTGCGCGTGGTCGCAATCGTCGTAATGGTCGATGCCGACGGTGTCGCTGATTCATGCCCGTCTCAAGCGTAATGATTAACTCTCTTATGTGACACGCAAAGACGCTTTTTTCTCTTCGTGTCACCTGGATGGTCAGCACTGCACGGGTTGTTCATAAGCTTTTTGCGCTGTTGCATACATGCGCGTTCTAATCTGCTCTAGTACAGCCCGTTCTTCTGCTGTCCATTCGTGTAAACGGCTCGCTTCATCAAAATACATTTCAAATAAGGCGGACTGGTGCTCCCAGGTAGCGCCCATCGCCGACAGTTTGCGACCGGCCCAGTCATACTCGGCGGCCAGCAAGCGAGAGTCTATGGTAACACCAGCTTGCAACATCTGGTGAAAACGGGTAACAGTCGATACCATATTGTACTGATGTTGCAGTTGCTGGTCGGGTGCATTGGCCGAAACGCCGATCATGGGCAAACGCTTTCCTAGGGCAAGCGCTACGCGATGGCAAAGCTCTTCGCGTAAGGTTTCCAGGGTGTGCATCACCTGTGTTTCTCGTACATACGCCATTGTGTGACTCCTTTGTCTATCATAACACAATCTCAGGCTATTAAGGTTGTCATGGTTTGGGTAACTGCTTCACGTGCATTGGGTGCAGTCATATCGGCACCTATTGTCATATACATATCAGGTGCCTGGATAAATGGGCGACCACCGACAATAATCTTCACCCATCGTCCGGCGGGTGAGCTGCGCACTGCTTCGATCAACTGCCGCGCTCGAAGCACATGATTATTGAGCGTGGCTGAAATCGCCAGTAAATCGGCTCGCTGTTCGCTGACCATCTGGACGACATCATCGACTGGCATGTTGGCCCCAAGATAATAGACGTCCCAGCCTTCCATCTCAAAAAAATCGGTGATCATACGGATACCTATTTCGTGCAGTTCACCACCGATACATGTCGAAACCATTTTACGTCCGATCGGCGGTTTCAGGTGCATGGGTGAATAGATCTGGGCCATGACACTCTGGGTAATGGCCGTGGCCAGATGTTCTTGGGCGACGGTCACTTCATTCACTTCCCACAGCCGACCGATTTCGTGCATGGCCGGCTGAAACACATCCATATAAACGTCACGGATATCAATATCGGCAGCCAATGCACCGCGTGCCGTCTGCAAGGCACGACGGCGATCACCCGCTAGCAAAGCAGAAAGATACTCTTGATAAACTATATGGGTATTCATAATCTGGCTCTCCCTACACGGTTGAGTACATACGCAACCGCGTGCTGCAAATCACTCTCAACATGAAATGTCTGTAAATCAATGCCAAGATGAACAACAGATTGAACAATCATGGGATTCATCCCTACGAGAATGGCTCTTGCGCCCAGCAGACGCACGGCATGGGCTGTTTCGAGCAAATGTCGGGCCACAGCGGTATCGATCATCGCAATACCACTAACATCGAGGATAACGTAGCGGGCGCGATGGGCGGTCACGGCTTCGAGCAACTGCTCACTGATACGCAATGCTCGATGGCTATCGATATGTCCTACCATGGGCAACAGTAACACGCCATCCCAGATAGGAACAGCCGGGGCGGTCAGTTCCTGGATGGTTTGGAGCAACTTTTGCTCTTCGTGCAGGGCAACCTGCAACGCCCGATTCTGTCGATGCACTTCACGCTGGGCTTCGGCCAGTTCCGAGGTTAGACCAACCAGTTCACGGTGCAGGTCATTAACATATTCAGGTTCTATCTGGCCAATCAACACAACATAGGTTAGGTCTGGGTCATAATAACCACGAAAGGTAGCTGCGGTATACGCATCGCTGGTACCAAGGGTTAACTCCCACGGTCGAGTCGGGTGTTCTGGACAGGCTGATTTGGCAGCCTTAATGAACGCTCCGCCTTTGATTGCAGCATCGGGCACCAAAAGCTGTTCAAAAGGTTGACCGATAATACGTTCATTCCACTTACGAGCAGCAGTATTAGCATAGACGGTATATCCCCGGCAGGTACACCATAATACGAGATCATTCAAATGATCGAACGTACGAGTATCTGCTGGCAGCATAAAAAGCACGTCTCTGTGATAGTTGTATTCTTCCATACGTCTTTGTCATGGTTCTCTATTTTAAAATTTAATCCAGTATAACTTCCATTATACCACCTGGTTGTTTTTTATGCAACTCTTTTGCCCAAAATCTCAAGGTATAATCCGCAGTTTGTTCGCCCCATGCACAGCTTCAACATGCAACGTCATCGTCTTGCCGTCTTGGGTGCGTCTTTGCTTCAAGTCGCCGCCGGCGTTGCAAACGGCGGAACCGCCAGCGTCGTCGGCGCCAATACACCCGTCGCTGACTCTGGTGATAGCGGATATACGCAAGCGTTATCAAGACCAGACTCAGCAACATCACGCCCGGCCAGCAACCAAGCGGCTCCCGTGGTTCGCTGGTGCCAACCGCAACGCCTGGCAGCGGCGGCGACGGCTCCGGTGTGGGCTGAACCAGTCCGCATTGTCTCCCATCTAAGCCATACTCTTCGCTCAGAAGGCCCAGGCTTACCTGATCAAGCAAGTTCCCTTCGGTAACCGCACCAGTGCTCAGTTCAAAACGGGCCCGTTCAAAATATTGTACCGTTTTCTGTTCCCCGGTAGTTTCATCGGTTTCGGTTAAAACCGTGCTAATCGGATAACCAAAGACATGAAGCCCACCATACTGATGAAAAAACGCTCTGAATGGCTCAAGTTCGAGTGCCGCATCAATATCGCGCAAGCGTTCGACTGTTGCAAGCGCATACCTCTGCTGATACACCGCCGTTCCAAGTTGTGTAGCAGTGACCCGTTGCGGCCAGTCTTCGTCTGGCTGCCACTCAAGCCGCTGGCGTTGGGTATACAGCACACTGGTGGTGCCACTGCAATCGCCTCGCAGCTCTTGCCGCACCGGGCTGATGGGATAGCCCAATACAGCTATTGCTTCAAGCGGGTCACGTGGTTGTCGGCCATCGCCCAGGGTGGCAACGTATTGGGCAAAATCACCACCAATCGTATGCTCAGAGACATTCGGGAAATGGTATGCAGGACAGATGGTCAGCGGCGTTGCAAGGACACTGGGATCGGCTGGCACCTGCAAGAGGCCCGCACTATCACGCAGTTTCAAGCGAACATGGCGCACCAGATCAGCATACCCTTCGGCCGGGACGGGCGCCGGGCGGGTTTCGCTGTCGGTCATCATGGTTGGCAGGTAGCGATAACCACTCACACGCACATCGCCCGTAGCTGTGCGGATAATGCCAACATACAGGACGATGGACGTGTTGCTGTAGGAGCTCTCTTGAAAGAGCCCCTGCGCTGCCAGAACGTTTGCCAGCGAGTACATGACCAGTGTTTTGCGTCCATTGGTATCGATGATATCGACTGGCTGCAACGTGTGTGATTGCGCACCGAGAAGAACATCGGCACCAGCGGCGGCCATCTGCTGTGCGGCATCAATCTGAACCTGGTACGGGTACATCGTTTGACATATCCAACGAACTATGCTAGAGTACTGATAGCAGTAATTTATCGTTGGAGTCATATATGGAAGTAAGTTGCAGAAACTACGGCTCGGGGTGGAGCACTGAAACTGCTCGCTATAATCGTTCGACTCCCATAACAGATTGACCTGCTGATAGGGGTCCGGGATACCATTGGTGCCCCAGGTAAACGACAGAAACCCGATGGTGATACTCACCCTATCGCGCGTCAGGGTCAGGGGCAGATAGGGTGGGCGCTCGCTGCTGCTGCTGTGGACGGTACCGTGCTGCTGAATACCCGCTTCTGCCAGCACGTTGAGCGTGGCATCGAGACTCGCTGACCCACGGTCGAGAATGTGGTTATTGGCGGTTGAGACCAGCGTCATGCCCGCGTTCGCCAGGGCAGTGGCCAATGCCGGGTTGTAGTTGAAGTTGGGATAGCCCGTATAGTCGCTGCTTGCCAGCATTGCACCATCAAAATTGGTGTAGCCAACATCCGCTGCCTGCAAAAAGGGTCGAATATGGTCAAACAGATAGTCGTATCCCTGTACTTCGGCTACCTGCTGGATGGTGATATGGGGAAAGGTATCGCCGGTGGCGGCAAAGGTAAAGTGGGTATCACCTGGCTGACCGTTGCCGCAAAAGTTCGTACTCATCAGCGGGCTATCAAAGTCGGTGGCTTGGCCCAACGAGAGCGCACGCACCTGATGGGGACTGGATAACAGCAGCCCCATGACCAGTGTCAGCAGCAGCAACCGAACGATGATCTGTACCTTCAATGCATGCATAAATCGCAATCATCCCATCTGGTTGGTCGTCCATTGCACGTATGGATCAGCATGCGTTTTCTCACAGACAACCCTATTGTGCCATAGATAAAACGATCATGCAACACCAATTTAGGGATAGATGCCACGTGTTTCGAGTGCCTGCGCTACCCGCTCAACCGCAAGCAGATAGGCCGCCGTTCGCAGATGTGTCTGACGTTGGGTTGCCAGTTGCATCACACTGGTAAAAGCATCGTTCATAATACGCTTCAGGTTGGTATAAACCTCTGTTTCAGACCAGAAGAATGATTGTAAGCCCTGTACCCATTCAAAATAGCTGACAATCACCCCACCGGCATTACTGAGCACATCTGGTACCACCAGGCATCCCTGGTCAAACAGCATAGCATCTGCATCGGGTGTGGTTGGACCATTGGCGCCCTCGATAATGATCTGAGCCGCGATCTGATGTGCATTATGGCTGGTGATCTGATTCCCCAATGCCGCCGGAATCAAAACATCACAGGGAAGGCTGAGTAACTCGGTGTTGCTCACTGCATCGGCGTTGGCAAAACCGACCACTGACCCATGGTGCTGGCTATGCTGTTGCACCGCCGCAATATTGAGGCCATTGGATGGTAGATACCGCCACGTACATCGCTTACGGCCACAATGCAAGCGCCCATATCAGCAAGAATCCGCGCGGCGTTACCACCCACATTGCCAAACCCCTGAATCGCGATACGCACCTGGTCCAGATGCATGTTGCGGTGCTCCAGGGCTTGTTCCAGGACAAAGATCAGTCCCTGGGAGGTGGCTTCATTCCGCCCTAATGATCCACCAATATGTATGGGTTTGCCGGTCACAATGGATGGGATGGTATAGCCGCGTTCAATCGAGATGGTATCCATCATCCAGGCCATAATCTGCTGGTTGGTGCCCACATCAGGTGCGGGTATATCACGGTCGGGACCCAGGAGGATACTGATTTCGGCGGCATAGCGGCGAGTGAGGCGCTCCAGTTCAGCTTCTGAGAGCAGCGCTGGATCGACGACGACCCCGCCCTTGGCACCACCATATGGAATATTTACCAGGGCGCATTTCCAGGTCATCCACATCGCCAGGGCCCGGATCATGTCGAGATTGACCAGTGGATGGTAACGAATGCCCCCTTTGGCTGGCCCACGTGAGAGATTATGCTGGACACGATAGCCATCGAAGACTTGAATCTGACCATCATCCATCTTTACCGGCACGGTCACTTTTAACTCACGGCGTGGTTTGCGTAGCACTTGACGAATGCTTTCACTCAGCTCCAGCATATCCGCAGCAATATCGAACTGACGTTGTGCATTGAGAAACAGGTTTGGTGATTCATGGGTCATAAGAGATGTTTCTTTCCTTGTCTCGCTTTCCATACGGTGCAGTTCTGCACCAGAACGGGAGAAGCATACAGTGTACTCGAAGAGGTTTTCTCCGAGTTGTTTGAATCTATAGTAGCACAGGCGTCAATCCCAAAACCATGTTGAAGTCCATCAACGTTCGATAACATCAACATGTGACCATATGTTGTGTATGCAATGTGTACTATCCTATACCATGTGGTTGAACCATCTATGACAGGGAACGCCTGTCCATGGCACAGCAGCTGATTCGCAGGGTGCTCTGCGCCAGGCCCCCCTCGCACAGAGCCAGCGCCCGTTCGGCCAGCGATCTCGCCACCACATAATCGCCCAGGTCGCGCAGCAGCAACGCCAGCGTATTGAGCACGGCAATCGTATCTGGTTGCTCTGAGCCAGTCACCTGCTCGCTGATGGTCAATGCCTGCTCGCACTGTGAACGAGCGTTGCGGTAATCACCCTGGGCGTATGAATCCAGCGCAAGCTGTATGCTTTGGTGAAGTTCATCGAGTGAATGCATCTTCGTTTTCTACGCTCTATCGCTCTGTAACAAAAAACGATACCACTTTTCCTGAGAGCAGAGCCTGATTTCATTTAAGGACCCTGTATACGGTAACACAACATCCCTACAGCGCAGAAAAAACGGGACTGTTGCGGGTACACCTGCTCACCGGCGCTATGCAAGAGATGTTGGTAGGGCGGTTGGCGAAATCAGAAACCAGCACTCTTACGCCAGTCATCGAGCAAGGGCTTGATACCATGTTATTGTGGTGGTTCCTGGTACACGCCCCGCAGGTTTGGCACATACCGGTTGGTGTGCCGTAACGACCGGTATGTGCCTATTATACCCGGTTTGGGGAGCGATTGGGTCGTCTGTTCTTTCGTCGTTATAGCACCCACACCACCAGTGCATCGCAGCAAGCAAAAACGGGTGAATCAGCCATGCTGCTGCCATGAAGGCGTGGGGTCTGCCGTATGTCATTTGACACGATAGCTTGCCATTGCGATAATTGATCTGAGTGAGTCATACACTTCTTCGGTTCCCTGGGGAGAGGGTCTACGCCTGTTACAACTCCAGGGAGCGCCATAGGAGAGCGATCATAATGCATATCTCGACCGTAACGGGTGATTTGCTTGAGCAACTAACCGAAGCGATAGTGAACCCATGGAACCAGAATGTGCTGCCGTGGTGGCTGCTGCTTCCTCACGGCGTGTCCGGTGCGATTAAGCGGCGTGCGGGGGTGGCGCCTTTTCAGGAACTGGCACGGGCCGGGCGGCTAGCACCCGGTCATGCAGTGGTCACATCGGCCGGGCGGTTGCCGTACCGGGCGATTATCCACGTTGCGAGCATTCATCTCTGGGGTCGCAGTTCGGCGCAGATGATTGATCTTTCGGTAAAGCATGCGCTGGAAGCGGCTGAAAATAGACCGGTGCGCTCGCTCGCGTTTCCCTTGTTAGGCACAGGAGCGGGTGGCTTTGATACAGAGGCATCTGAAAAACGAATGTTTGAGATATTAAGCACACGAATGAGTGACCTGGCCGTGGTACTGGTGCGATATGACGGGTAAGGTTTTGCCACCCGCAGTGTCTCCATCTGCAAATACCCACTTCATCTGCCCAAGGACGTTGTCACTCAGTCAAGCCGCAAACGGATGCCGTTGGCCCTGTTCCACACCTTTGCGCGGGAACCGAAAGACCGCGCGGCAGGAAGTGCTGCACACGTTGGACACAGTGGGTGTCTCACGTGATGTCTGTGATTCCTCATAGCCAGGGCGAAGAGCATACACGACCTCGGCTGGATCATGGCTGGCGGTAGTGATGTCCGTTCCAACCTCCCATTCAACCACCGGCTTGCCGGCAAAGGTCGTGGCTGTTCCTCTCTGGTCATGAGTTGTTCTGCTGCAACAGCAACCCGTGTTCTGTGCTTATCCGTATGTGACTTGCTCTCGCTCTTCCTTATCATCGGGGATAAAGAGTGAGAGCAGGAATGACACAATACTCACCACAATAGAACCAAAAAAAGCTGGCCAGAAGCCATCAACCACAAAGCCTGCGCCAAACAGAACTGTCGCCAGCCACGAAGCCAACCAGAGACAGAGTGCATTGACGACCAGCAGAAAGAGACCGAGCGTAAGTAGCACCAGGGGGCATGAGAGCAGCACAAGCAGTGGACGGATAAACGCATTCACCAGACCCAGTGCCACAGCCATTAACAACACTGCGACCCAGCCACTCTGGTCGCGTATTTCAATGCCAGGAACCAGGTTCGCCGCAGCCACCAGGGCAATTGCCGTAATCAACCAGCGCAAGAGCAGTTTCATTATGTCCTCTCATACTGACAAAAGAGCATCTTATGTACCAGTTTGAGCCTGTAAACGCACCATCTGTGTTTTCGGTCATGCAGGCATCTGTAGATAGCATAGACGATACAGATGAGCTTGTCAATTCAATCATTGTCAGCGCCATGGTACCCGCTCATGCCTGTTACAGGGTCAGGGTGTACTCTGCTGCACCCCGATTTTTTATGCTTTCTGCTTGCAAATACGTTTGCCCGTCATCATAGCCACGTGCTATACTTGATCTAAGAACCTGGTATTGTCGTAACAGACCGGTGCGATAATCCGGGTGGGATACCCGGAGCGATGCGTCAACTATGCTCCTGCATGATGCATCATTCTGGTGTGCTCCACATGCAAATCACCGTGCATAGAAGGAGGCCTGGTATGAAAGCTGTCATTATGGCCGGTGGCGAAGGAACGCGTCTGCGCCCTTTAACAATCAATCGTCCTAAACCGATGGTGTCTATTGTCGATCGTCAGGCAATGCATCAGATTATTGAGTTGCTCAAATTGCATGGTATCACCGATGTAATTGTGACGGTCCAGTATCTTTCCAATGTTATTCAGGATTATTATGGCGATGGAAGCAATTATGGTATTTCAATCACCTATTCAGTTGAGGAGATTCCCCTTGGTACCGCGGGGAGTGTAAAAAATGCCCAGCGTTTTTTGGATGAACCCTTTCTGGTGATCTCTGGCGATGCCCTGACCGATATCAATCTTTCTGAAGTGATTGATCACCATATTGAACGTCAGGCTATGGCAACGCTTGTCCTGGCTCGTGTGCCTAATCCACTTGACTATGGGCTGGTTATTACAGATGAGACCGGACATATTGAGCAGTTTGTTGAAAAACCGAGTTGGGGCGAGGTCTTTTCCGACACCGTGAATACCGGTATTTATGTGCTCGATCCTGCCGCTCTCTCGTATATAGAACCTGCAAAATGGTAGACTGGTCGCGTGATGTCTTTCCGCTGATGCTGCGCAACCAGGAAAAATTGATTGGCTTTGTCGCCAATGGCTACTGGACCGATATTGGCAGTATTGAAGAGTATATGCGAGCATGCAGCGACTATCTGATGGGCAAAGTCCAGTTGCCCCGCAAAGGCCACCCGGTTGCTGGTGATGTCTGGATTGATCGGGATGTGGATATTGCCCCAGATGCGCAGTTGCATGGGCCGATCTATCTTGGTCAAGGGGTCAAAATTCGCAGCGGCGCCATTATTCATGGCCCCACCTTCATTCGAGATTATGCGATTGTCGATGCTCGAGCCAGTGTGGATCGTTCGTTTGTCTGGCGCAACTCGTATATTGGCGAACGTGCCGAACTCCGTGGCGCCATCATTTTGCGTCAATGTGATATTCGTAGTCGTGTTGTGTTGTTTGAGGGCGTTGTCATCGGCGACAATGTTCAGGTTGGCAATGGTGCTGTTATTAAGCCGAATGTTCGCATATGGCCCGGTAAAGAGATTGATGAGGGGGCAACCGTCACCAATAGTATTATCTGGGGCAGTCAAGCGCGGCGGGTCCTCTTTGGCCGCCATGGCATTACTGGCATGGTGAACATTGAAATTACCCCCGAATTTTGCACTCGTCTAGGTGCTTCATACGGTGCAACAGTGCCACAGGGATCGACTATTACGATTAACAGAGACCCTCACTACACACCACGAATGCTTAAGCGTGGCATTATTGCCGGTCTCCCTTCGGCCGGTGCGCATGTCTCCGATTTGCAGAGTGTTCCTATCCCAGTTGCTCGCTATTATACCCATGCGTGCGGTGCTGCCGGTGGTGTCCATGTACGTCTTGATCCCAATGACAGCCGTATGGTCCAGATTTCCTTTTTTGATGAGCATGGCCTTGATCTCAGCACCAACAACAAACGCAAAATCGAAAGTATCTTCTTCCGCGGTGATTATCGTCGCGTCTACCTTGATGAAATCGGGCGCATTGCTTACGGTCAGCGTGTGGCTGAAACCTATATTGAAGCCTTTTTGGGAACGATTAAACGTGATGCGTTAGAACATATGATTCATCTGGAGCGCTCAACCCACCATCCCTATCTTGTGGTTGATTACGGCGGAACCGATGCCAGTGGTATCTTTTCACGTATCATGCGCCAGTTACATTTTAATGTGGTAGAACTGAATGCCAACTTTGATGAAGAACGTGTGGTGCAAACCAAAGAAGAGTTTGATGCTGCCGTCGAACAGCTCACCCGCATTGTGCCGGTGCTTGGTGCGCACATCGGCGTTAAAATCGATAGCAGCGGCGAACGCATTGTGCTGATTGATGATCGTGGTCGGCGTCTCTCTGATATTCAGGCCCTGGCAGCGGTCGCGGCGATGGCTTTGCGTGCCCATCCCGGTGGCACCGTAGCGGTTCCCGTCACGGCGCCGCGAGTCTTTGAAGTGCTAGCAAAGCGTTATGAAGGTCAGATCCTCCGTACCCGTGTTGCCATCAGTGCCCTGATGCAGGCAGCCATGGAACAACCCGATATTCAGCTCCTGGGCGATGGCACCGGCAACTATATTTTCCCGTCATTCCATCCCATTGTCGATGGGCTCTTTACGATTGTAAAGATTATCGAGCTTATGACGCTCAATGAAACACTGCTAAGCACCGTTGTTGATCACCTCCCACCTTTTTACATGCAACAAACCCTGGTGCCCTGTCGCTGGGAATACAAAGGGAAAGTGATGCGCATCTTAAATGAGCAATACTATGATCGCCGCCTCGATCAGGTTGATGGCATTAAAATTGACTTCGGTGATGAGTGGGTGTTGATCTTGCCCGACTCCGATGCTCCCTTTTTCCATGTTTATGCCGAAGCACAAAGCGATGACCAGGCCCGCCTGCTGATGGATAAATATGCCCATCTTATCAGCAGCTTGCAGTAATATCCGGTATTACCCAAATCATGGAACTCTGATTGATTGAGAAGCGTCATATCAAGTGTGAGGCAGAAACAGAACAGTTTCGTTGATGAGGCAATTATGACACAACTCAATCTTGCTGGTACCACACTCGGCCAATTTACTATTCAACGCGAAATCGGACGTGGTGGCATGGCGGTTGTCTACGAGGCCCATCAGGCCACCCTGGAGCGAACCGTTGCACTGAAAATACTCCCACCCGAACTGACTCGTGATTCTCATTGTGTGCTCCGTTTTCATCAGGAGGCACGCAGTGCTGCCCGTCTTGATCACCCGCATATTATCCCTATCTATGATATTGGGGAGATGGCACCGCCACAGCAGACCAACCAAATAGGCACAGATATTCACTATATCTCCATGAAATACATTCAGGGCATGACCCTGAAAGATATACTCTCCCAACCGGCTCAATTGGCGCTGCCCCAGGCCCTGCATATCCTGGAGCAGGTGGCCCAGGCGATTGATCATGCCCATCAACACGGGGTCATTCACCGTGATCTCAAGCCATCAAACATTATGGTCACGCCCAACAACTGGGTCTACCTGATGGACTTTGGTCTAGCCCGCGAGATTCACGAGACTCGTGGATTGACCCGCGATGGCACCGTCATGGGCACGCCCGACTATATGTCCCCAGAACAGGCCCAGGGCTGAAGACCATTGGACCAGCCACCGATATCTATGCCCTGGGCATTATTGTCTATGAAGTGCTGACCGGTCGTCTACCATTGATGCAGATACACCGGTGGGCACCATGGTTGCCCGGCTGATGCAGCCACCACAACCGCTGCATACCTTCCGTGCAGATCTGGCTGGCCCCGTCGAGGCAGTGGTGATGCGGGCATTGGCAGCACAACCAGAAGACCGCTTTGCTACCGCGTCAGCGTTGGTCACCGCGTTGCGGCAAGCCTGTGAGGGTATGGATACCGCTGCTGCCCCCGGTACAGTCGTCGTATCTGTACCGGCACCGCTGGTGGCGGAGCCACCGGTGGCCCGAACCGCTGCACTGGGTGCAACCATCGCGGCCGAGACACTCTATCAAGACCAATCCGTAGAAAGCTCGCCCTCATCGTCTAAGCCAGCAAAACGGCCCATCCCTGGCCCCGAACGCCGACCACGCAACCCATGGTTACTCGGTCTAGCGGTAGGCATTGTGGTGATTGGCATGATGCTCTCGCTGGTGGGCGCCAATATGTTTTTGCGCGTTCCACCGCTGATACCTTGCTGGCACAGGGA
>JAAURD010000331.1 GCA_012034075.1 Chloroflexaceae bacterium
CGTTTGGCCTTGTGTGATCACAATTCGCGAAATATGCGGCGCTTTGCTGCACCGAATGTGCAGGTGTTTGAGGGGCTGGCGCCGGATGCCTGTCTCTCCTGGCCCGATCCCCATGCCGTTTTTATCGGTGGCAGTGGTGGTCATTTATCAGCAATTGTGACGATGGTGTTGCAACGGTTGCACGCCAATGGGCGGCTGGTGATCAATCTGGTTACGCTGGAGCACCTGTACGAAGCACGCACCGTCTTACCGGATGCACGGGTGATCCAGGTGCAGATTCACACCGGTGTGCCGGTGCTCAAGATGTTGCGCTTTGAGGCAGCGAATCCGATCTTTATGGTGACGTATCAGAAACAAATAGACCTATGATGACATTGACGGTGGTGGGCCTGGGGCCGGGTGATCCTGAGCTGTTGACATTGAAGGGCTTGCGTGCGATTGAAGCCGCCGACCTTATTTTTGTCCCCAACAGCCGTGAAGATGGCGATAGCCGTGCGCTGCATATTGCAGAGCGGTGGCTCAATCGCGAACGGCAGCAGGTCGTTCATCTGAGCGTGCCGATGACGCGTGACTCGGAGCAGATTCGACTTACCTGGCATGCCATGGCCGATCAGATTGGCAGCAGCCTGATGACGCTGGTTGCCGAACGCGAGCAGGATGATGTGCATGGGGTCTATTTGCTGCTCGGTGATCCCTTGCTCTATGGAACATTTGTTTATTTCTGGGATGAACTGACCGAACGCTATCCCAATATCGTCCTGGATATTATCCCTGGAGTGACATCATTTGCGGCAGTGGCGGCGCGGGCCGGCATGGAATTAAGTACCCGCTCTGACCGTGTTGCGATTGTACCGGCGCTGTATACTATGGATATGGATTATCTTCGCCATCTATGTGCCAGCTTTGAGACCGTCATTCTGATGAAAGTGGGCAAGGTGTTACCCCGTGTGCTGGCCGAACTGGAGCATCTGGGCTTGCTGGAAAAAGCTGTGTATGCCGAACATATTGGCATGGACGAAGAGCGCATTGTGCGAGATGTACGCACGTTAAAGCGACAACAGGGACCATACCTATCGCTCCTCATTATCCGTCAGCGCGGTGATGATGTGCTACCGGAAGGCAGTCAGTGAACGCTATCGCTTCTGCGGGAACGGTCTATTTTATTGGTGCCGGTCCAGGTGCGGCCGATCTCATCACCGTGCGTGGGGCGCAGCTGATTGCGGTTGCGGATGTTATTCTGTATGCCGATAGTCTGGTGCAAGAGGCAATCACGCAGCTCAGTCGCAAATCCGCGGCACGGGTCATCGGCTCATCCGGGCTGCACCTGACGCAAATCGTCGAAGTGATGGTACTCGCGGCACAGGCTGGTCAAACCGTTGCCCGCGTTCACACCGGCGACCCGTCACTGTATGGCGCCATCCAGGAACAGATTGCTGGTCTGGAACAGCATGGCATCCCCTGGGAGATTGTGCCGGGGGTGACCGCTGCGTTTGCGGCGGCGGCGCGGCTGGGGGTTGAGCTGACCCAGCCCGAACTGGCCCAGACAGTGATTCTGTCGCGGATGGCTGGGCGCACACCAGTGCCCACAGGCGAGGAGTTGCGTTCGCTGGCAACCCATGGCACCACCCTGGTGCTTTATCTCAGTGTGGCCCAGATCGAACAAATGGTGAACGAACTGCTGGCCGGTGGGGCCTATACCGGCGAAACGCCGGTTGCGGTGGTCTATCGCGTGACCTGGCCCGATGAGCAGTGGGTTACGGGCACGCTATCTACCATTGCCGCGCAGGTGCGGGCAGCTGGCTATACTCGCCATACCTTGATTCTGGTGGGGCCGGCGCTGGACGCAGCCCTGCATCGACAGCGGTCGGCGGCAGTCAGCCGGCTGTATGATGCGTCCTTTGCCCATGGCTACCGCAGCACCAGCACCAGCGCCGTGCCAACGCCGCCGCCGCAGTCTCACCCGCGTATCGCTCAGACGGTCCAACCATCGGCGCACACGACCGCCGTGATTGCCGTGACGCGTCAGGGGAGCCTGCTGGCGGCGCGGTTGGCAGAGGCACTCTCGGCAGTCCTGATCGTGCCGGCGCGATTTGTTCATCGGACCATTGAAGGCCTGCAAACGCAGATTGCCTGGCACAGCTACGAAGGTTCGGTGCTGGATGAGATCCACCAATACTGGCTACAACAACGCCGTCTGGTGTTGATTATGGCCACGGGCATTGCCGTGCGAGCGATTGCGCCGCTGGTCACCCAGAAACAGTATGATCCAGCCGTGGTCTGTCTCGATGAACAGGGCCATTCGATTATTCCGCTGCTGGGGGGACATCAGGCCGGCGCGAACGACCTGGCGCGGCAGATTGCTGGTATCACCCGTGGTTATGCCGCGATTACCACCGCCAGCGATGTCCAGCAGAAGCCAGCGCTGGATCGCCCCCCCCCACGCTGGAGCATTGCTGCTGGCAGCGAGTTGACCCATGCCAGTGCTTGCCTGGTCAATGACGATTGTATCGGTGTGTTTATCGATCCGTCACTGCCGCCGACGATGCAGCAGCAGAGCGCGGCTTGGCTGGGGAGCGCCGAACATTTGGTGCATGTGACGCAAGTGCATGATCTGGCGCGGAGTTATTATGTTGCGGGCCTGGTCATCAGCCATCAGGCAACCAGCCTGGTCGCTGGTCTGCCGCGACATAAATTGGTGATCTATCATCCACCCGTGCTGGTTGTGGGCATGGGCTGTCGGCGTCAAGCATCGTATGAATCATTGCACACCGCCCTGCACACAACGCTGACCGATGCCGGTCTGGCGCTGGAGAGTGTCGCAATGCTCGCAACGGTTGATTTCAAAGTGTCCGAACCGGGCTTGCAGACCCTGGCCAGAGTGTTGAATCTGCCCCTGATCGGCATTGCCCAGACTCAACTAGAAGCGCTCGATGCCAATCAGTTTTCGCCCAGTGCCGCTCAGGATCAACTGGGCCTGCCCGGTGTGGCTGAACCATGCGCAGTGCTTGCCGCAGCCGGTCACAACGCTACCGCCGTGACCGTTGCAGAGGGCGTAGCCCGCTGCGCCCCTACATCGGCGTTGCTGGTGCCCAAACGCCGCTTTCCTACCAGCACCGTGGCGATTGCGATGCAGCAGCACTTCTAGCAAGAGCGAAAGGAGACCAGATTGTGCTTTTAAATCTGATCAGTCTTGGCCCTGGTGATCTTCAACAGATGACCATTGCTGCACGTGAAGCACTTATTCTATCGGAAGTGGTCATTGGTTACGATTCTTACATTCAACAGATTCGTCCGCTGTTGAGTTTACACCAGGAAGTGCATGCACTGCCCATGCAGAGTGAAATTGAGCGGGCCGAACGAGCGATTGACCTGGCGGCGGCTGGTCGCCGTGTGGCGCTGGTGAGCAGTGGCGATATTGGCATGTACGCGATGGCCGGGCCGGTGTTTGAAGTCTTGCACCAGCGTGGCTGGCAGGGGACCAACCCGGATGTGGTCGTGTTTCCGGGTGTTAGTGCGTTTCTAGCGGCTGCGGCACGAGTGGGCGCTGCCGTCAATCTGGATGTCTGCACGATCAGCCTGAGCGATTTGCTGATCCCCTGGGATGTGATTGAACGACGCCTCTGGGCTGCTGCACGCGGGGATTTTGTGGTGGCACTGTATAACCCGCGTAGTCGTGGACGCCACTGGCAGATGGATCGTGCGGTGGATATTTTGCTGACCTGTCGTCCGCTCACCACGCCGGTTGCGCTGGTGCATCGGGTGACGCGGGCCAATGAGTCGGTGACCCTGACGACCCTGGGCGATATTGATGCCAGTCAGGCTGATATGCTCACGGTAGTGCTGATTGGCAATAGTCAGAGCTATCTGATGGACCGCCATATGGTGACCCCGCGTGGCTACCAGCACCGTATCGAACGCGAACGCTCCGAGAACGATACTCGCCAACCCCTGCCCCTCACCCCCAACCCCTCTCCCACAAGGGGCGAGGGGGGGGCCTGCCTCCGACCAGCTGAGAGCGGTCC
>JAAURD010000332.1 GCA_012034075.1 Chloroflexaceae bacterium
CGGAAGTACACGATCACGGTGGTGGCGATCCGGAGGCGGGTGGTGTCGTCGTCGGAGACGGGGGCGGACACCTTCGAGGAGCGGGTGGTGGATGTGCCGATGCCCAGCAGCCGTCTAGGCAAGGAAGATGTGCTGGTGATCGCGGGCTTTGACCGGGATCTGGAGCGTCTGCCGCGGTGAGAGCGGTTTTAGTGAACCGTTTTACTTGCCTCCGGATGGCAACATGATCCGCCTACCAGTGACGGTTTTCCCCAGTAACCGCCCGACAATCCTGAACCTGAACCCCTCGTGCTCAATACGGGCGGTCCCGCCAGTTCGGGCATGGACAGTGTAGGACAGCTTGCATTTACACTGTTTGGTGACGCTGTCCGGGCAGAGCGTGACATTGTCGTGATTGAACAGCGCGGTACACGCTACACGGATACACCGCTTTTCTGCCAGCAAGCTGCCGACATGGTGTTTGAGACGGCCGGAGGGCAAGTGGATGAAACTGTCTATCGTGAGGCTTTCACACCGTGTGTGGCTGCATGGCGTGAGCAGCGGGTGAACCTGGAAACCTACACCACTGCGACCCTGGCTGCGGACATTGCAGCAATTGTAGAGGCGCTCGGCTACGACCAGTTCATCTACTATGGCGTATCATACGGCACGTTAATCGGGCAGATGTTGATGGCAAATTACCCGAATCGGCTGCATGGCGTCATTCTCGACTCCTCCGCGCCGTTGTCAATCAACTTCTGGCTGCCGGTCAATGAGAACATCGAGCGAGCATTAACGGCAATCGCTACAGCGTGTCAGACAGATACATTCTGTAACGAAAGCTATCCAACCATCGCTGAGGATTTTTCAATACGCTTGAGCGACTCAACAACAATCCACTGACATTGAATCTGGTTGATGATGAAACAGGCGAGACGACCACCGTCACATTCAACGGTGATGATTATGGCGCATTGATCGCCGGGATGTTGTACTCAGAATTGTCTATTCAAATCATTCCCAGCACGATCTTCTATGCCAATAACCCGTTGTTCACTCAGGCGATCCTGGAAGCACTCGTACCGGTATTTCACTGACACAAATAGCATTAATGACTCGGCGTTCTACAATGGACTTTACGCTGCTGTGAATTGTGCGGATAACAGCGACTTCTCGCTGGAGGATGTGGCACAAAGCGATCCAGGACTTGCCGAAGGGTTAGCGTCATTTTTGCTGTCCTGCGATGTGTTGGGCATCGATTATGTAGGCACATTTGATCGTGAGTTGGTGCGAAGTGATGTGCCGACTCTGGTGCTCTCCGGCGAGTTTGACCCGGTAACACCACCTGTCTGGGGTAATTTGATCGCGAGTGAACTTCCCAACAGCTTTGCTTACACTTTTCCCACTGGTCATGGCGTGATCGCCAGCGAATGTCCTCAGGCAATTGCGCTGGACTTCCTGGGCAACCCGAATACTGAACCAGATACGAGCTGTCTTGGCGACATGAGTGTCGAGTTCTTGGACGTTTTGGAATTATCTGAAGGAGGATGAGATGAAAAGTGCTTTGACCCTAGCCTTATTGCTCATTGTCACTTTTACAACAACAGGATCATTATCCGCACAAGAAGAAGACACCGCATTCTGTTTTCCAGCGGATTTGATCTCAGTACGCCCTGATGGGCAATACCTTGCGCTGGTTCCGCTTTATAGCGAAGATCGCATGATGGAGATCGAGCTGTATGAACTGCCTGAAAACGATCTGGTGCGAACAATCCCGTTAAATACCGGCTACAACAACGATTTTGTCCGGGACATCATCTGGCACGATGACCTGATGATTGTCCGTACAGATACGCATGCAGTGCTGCTGGTAGATTGGGACACCGGCGAGACGATCAGCAATTTGAATCCCCTGACCCCCATAACCCTGAATGACATCGCGCTATCACCGGACAGAGGCCAATTGGCGTTCGGCGGCTTCGGCTTACAGGTATACGATATGGAAACCCAGGAACCCGTTGCTGAATTTGCTACCACCGATACATTTGGTGATTTGAGGTGGTCACCGGATGGTAGCATGATTGCAGTCAGCAACATTGATGCAGGTGGCATCCAGATATTTGATGTTGCTTCTGGTGAACGTATCGCAGACCTTGATGTTGAGATTGGTTCAACTGAAAATCCACCCTGGCTTCGGATATTCTGGGAACACAACCCGAACTTCGCGAATGCAGACAATACATTGCACTATGTATCAAGTGCTGCGCCCCTGACAATTTTCACCTATCGACCGTCAAATCAGGAGCATGGACAGCGTACGCCAGAGCTGATCAGTGATGCCTCTCAAGATGAAACTGCTTCAATTGTCCACATGATTTTGCCGGAAAGCGCCTCGCGGTGGCCGTTTAGTGCCATCGCGTTATCTGATGGTCGCGTCTACGCTTCAACCGCCAATTTCTCGACCATTACTGACCTGCTTATACCGGAAACAGCAACTCGTCTGAACATAACACTCGATCATTTCGGCACCTATCTGGCAGCAGGCACTGATCGTGGGGACTTATTCTATGGGATCAGAATCGGCCAGACAATATAGATTTCTACTTGAGTGATTATCCGGTACGTCTCGATAACAATACACCGGGGTCATTTGCGGAGATAGTGCCGATGGGATCGTCAGATTGCAGATGTGGCTTCAACTGGACACAACTTGCAACAAGTTCAGATGATTTGTCTCTACATTGTGAAGGATAAACCCGGTGAATGTAAAAACACAAAAAAGCAGCACACCTACTACCAGACTTTACCATTTTCAGTACTATAGGTATTAATATGTCAGGCAGTAGGTTTAGACCCTGTGTTGAGCCACAGAGTAACCACTTGTGTTTTATTAAAACATTACAGATTCGTAATTGGATAAAGTCGAGTACTACAAACGCCAATCAAAATGGCTGATCCCGTTCCTGATCTAAATACTTATGGACATCGTGCAAAACAGTGCGCTGGAGAATCTCATGGACAAGCAAGTATGCCTCGTCACAGGTGCCAATCGTGGCATCGGTAAAGAAGTCGCGCTCGGTCTGGCAAAGCAGGGTGCCCATGTGGTCATGGTATGCCGCAATGGCCAGCAGGGCGTGGCAGCGCAACAGGACATCCAACGGCTGGCAAACAATCTACACGTCGATTTGCTGCTGGCAGACCTCTCATCGCAAGCCTCGGTGCGGCAGCTTGTGGATACCGTTCAGTCTCGCTACACCTGCCTGCATGTACTGATCAATAATGCGGGTCTGATGCTGAGCGAGCGAGCTGTCAGCGTGGACGGACTGGAAATGACGCTTGCCGTCAATCATCTGGCAGGTTTCTTACTGACGACTTTGCTACTTGACCTACTGAAGCGCAGCGCCCCCGCACGCATCATCAATGTTACGTCGGTAGTTCATCAGTGGGGCAGCATCCACTTCGATGATTTGCAGCTCGAACAGGGCTATGACATTGATAAGGCATACTACCAATCCAAACTCGCCAATGTTCTTTTCACCTATGAGCTGAGCCGGCGATTGGGCACTGTGGGTATCACTGTCAACAGCTTCGACCCCCGCATGACCGCTACCGATTTTGCAAAGGATCGTAAAGGATTTGCGGGGTTCATGGCAAAAGTGTGGAAACCGTTCATGAACAGTGCCGAAACGTCTGGGGAGAATATTGTGCATCTGGCGACTTCACCGGAATTTGCAGGCGTGAGCGGGCAATATGTGGTGAATCGCAAAGCGGTTAAATCATCCAGCGCCAGCTACGATGAACAAGCGGCGCGGCAGTTGTGGGACATGAGCGCCGCTCTTGTCCGACTGGCGTAAGGGGCAAACCATGATGTCTAAAATGCTGGTCACTGCTTCAGTGATATATATCATGCTGGTCATCGTCGTCGCTCACCTCCTCACTCCAGATGCTTATGACTGGACACAAAACACGATCAGCGATCTCGGGGCGCAGACATATGATAATGCTTGGGTCATGCGCTTAGGCTTTATTGGCTTCGGTAT
>JAAURD010000333.1 GCA_012034075.1 Chloroflexaceae bacterium
TGATTGTGTTGCGGATCGCGTTTGCGCCGGGTTTGGGGCTTTCCCCGGGGCACCGCAGACTTCACCGGTGGGGGTGTCTTTTTCGATGCGGTTTTCCCTTGTTGCGCGGTCAGGTCCGCCACCTGCTGTTTCAGGTCAGCACGTTCGGCCTGTAACTGCAAAATCAGTTGGTGCGCTTCTTCCAGCGTTGTTGGCAGAGCGGTCGTTGGCATGGCGCTCGTATACCATACTTTTTCTCCCCCCAAGTCTGAACAGTTACGGAGCATGTTCGGCTTGCCGATGCCCCTGATGTGTGGTATACTGGCCTTTGGCATAAGACAAACTTGAGTCCTCAGACCCCCTGATTGCAGATACTCCTGCCGAACCAATGATTTCGGTCGCTCTGCAAAGTGATGGCGGTTGAGGGGTGCGACACCAATTGGTTAAGCACATATAGAGAAGGAGCAAGACAAAAGCATATGATCCAGACAAGTATGCGTATTATTTCGATTCGTTCACTGCTCGAAGCTGGCGCCCATTTTGGTCATCAAACCAAGCGCTGGAATCCCAAAATGCGACCGTATATCTTTACTGCTCGCAATGGTATTCATATCATTGATCTGCAGAAGACGGTCACCGGCTTGACCGAAGCCTATTATTTTATTGCCGACACGGTGGCCAGTGGTCGCAAAGTGTTGTTTGTGGGTACCAAAAAACAGGCGCAGGAGGCTATCGCCGAAGAGGCTACCCGCGGCAACCAGCTGTATATTACCCAGCGCTGGCTCGGTGGCACGTTGACCAACTTTAAGACTATCCGCGAGCGCTTACGTCACTTTGCCGAGCTCGAGGCGCAACGTGATCGGGGTGACTTTGCGCGACTGACCAAGGCCGAAGCGCTGAAACGCGAAGAAGAGATTGTGAAACTGAATCGAACGTATGGTGGAATCAAATCAATGGAACGCCTTCCCGGAGCGGTCTTTATTGTTGATCCACAGGAAGAGAATATTGCTGTACGTGAAGCCAGACGCGTCAATATTCCGATTGTCGCAATGGTCGATACCAACTGTGACCCTGATCCGGTCGATTATGTCATCCCATGTAATGATGATGCTATTCGCAGCATCCGGCTGATTGCCAGTAAAATGGTCGATGCCGTGATCGAAGGGATCAACCGCCGTGAGAGCACACCCGAAGAGATGCACGCTCTGCATGGGTATTCATAAAACGATCTCCATTTGGTATGCATGGTCGGAGTTCAGTCCCGTACAAAGACAATCAGAAGGAGTGGTATTGTGTCAGTAACCGTCGAGATGGTGAAGGAACTGCGTGAGCGAACAGGTGCAGGTATCAAAGAATGCAAAGATATTCTCAATGAAACCAACGGTGATATGCAGCGAGCGATTGAGCATCTCCGAGCCAAAGGGATTGAAGATGCGGGCAAAAAGCAACACCGTGAGGCGAGCGAGGGTCGTATCGAAGTCTATATTCACCCCGGTTCACGCCTGGTGGCTATGGTTGAGCTCAACTGTGAGACCGATTTTGTGGCACGCACGGATGACTTTATTCATTTATCACACGAGCTCGCGATGCATATTGCGGCCGCCAATCCGCAATACCTGTCGATTGACCAGGTACCGTCTGAGGACTTGAATGCCAGTCATCTTTCGGAAGAACAATTCTATGAAGAGTTTGTGTTGCTGGCCCAACCGTATGTGAAAGATCCATCGCAGACGATTGAAGAGAAGATCAAACAGGGCATTGCCAAACTCGGCGAGAATATTGTGATCCGGCGCTTTACGCGGTATGAAGTTGGCGTCGCATGAACGAGCCTCGATACCGTCGCATTTTGATTAAAATGAGCGGAGAGGCGCTTGCTGGTGAGCATGATATTGTCTCGCCAGAACAGTTGGACTTTTTCGCGCGGCAGGTAGAGCAAGTGCTGCAGCATCAGGTTCAGGTAGCCCTGGTGCTGGGTGGGGGCAACATCTGGCGTGGTCAACGCGCCATAGCGCGGGGCATGGATGCAGCACAATCTCATTATATGGGTATGCTAGCAACGATTATCAATGCCCTGGCAATGCAGGATGCACTCGAACGTCGGGGCATCGATACGCGAGCGATGACAGCGATCCAGATGGATGAAGTTGCTGAACCGTATATTCGTCGCCGCGCCATTCGCCATATGGAAAAAGGCCGGGTGATTATTCTGGCTGCGGGGACGGGTAATCCGTATTTTACCACCGACTCGGCGGCGGCATTGCGTGCCGCCGAAATCCATGCCGATATCATCCTTATGGCGAAAAACCAGGTTGACGGGGTGTATACCAGCGACCCACGCCGTGACCCGACGGCTACCAAATTTGATACGCTGACGTATATGGAAGCGTTGAATCGTGGTCTGGCGGTGATGGATAGCACAGCACTGACCTTCTGTATGGATAATAATATTCCGATTATTGTTTTTAATGCGGCTGAAGATGGTATCATTGAGCGCATTGTATGTGGTGATCAGGTCGGCACGCTGGTTCATCGCGACTAACGGTTTGCGTTGATTGGGCGATCTGATACGGAGAAGCATGTATGGATGATTTGATTGAAGAACTCCTGAACGATGCCGAACAGGAAATGAACAAAGCAATTGAGGTGCTGCAGCATCAGTTGGCAACTGTCCGTACCAGTCGTGCTTCGACTGGTCTGGTCGATCACTTACAAGTTGACGCCTATGATACGTTGATGCCGCTTAACCAACTGGCGAGCGTGAGTGTGCCCGAAAGCCGGCTGATTGTCATTCAACCCTTTGATACCTCGATGCTACGGGTCATTGAGAAGGCGATTCAGGCATCTGATCTAGGACTCAACCCCCAGAACGATGGTCGCTTGATCCGCCTGGCACTGCC
This sequence comes from Chloroflexaceae bacterium, assembly GCA_012034075.1. Lineage (GTDB taxonomy): Bacteria > Chloroflexota > Chloroflexia > Chloroflexales > Chloroflexaceae > JAAURD01. Next base: position 2,877 of record JAAURD010000333.1, read on the forward strand.
GGCCCTGACCGAGGAACGACGACGCGATCTGGTGAAGGTCGTTCGTTCGCGCACTGAGGATATTAAAGTGTCCATTCGCAACCACCGACGCAGTACCATTGATGACTTGCGCCAGTTGGAGCATGAAAAAGCGATCAGCGAAGACGATCTGCGACGTGCGCAGGATCGGCTCCAGACTATCACAGATCAGTCGATCAAAAAAGTCGAACACGTTGGCACAGCTAAAGAAGCTGAAGTAATGGAAGTATAACGGTACCGATGCGAGTACGATAAGAGATCGATCATGGCCGATAGTACAAGTAATGAACAACATATCCCTCGGCATGTTGCGATTATTATGGATGGCAATGGTCGCTGGGCCAACCGGCGGGGTTTACCACGCCTGGCTGGTCATCGTGCAGGTACGGAAAATGTGCGGCGGGTCTTACGTACGTGTTCAGATATAGGGATCGATTATGTTACCCTGTATGCCTTTTCGACGGAAAACTGGCAACGCCCTTCATCCGAGGTTGAAGGCTTGATGCGTATTCTGAGCGATTTTCTGGACCGCGAAACTCAGGCATTGCATCAAGAGGGTATTCGTCTGCATCATCTCGGTCGGCTCGAAGGTATCAGTGATCTCCTCATTGAGAAGGTCCGCTATGCGCTTGAGCTGACGCGCAACAATGGTGGTATGACGCTTTCGATAGCCTTTAATTATGGTGGACGCCATGATATTGTGGAAGCCGTGCGCCGTATGATCGCCGAAGGGTTTTCGGCCGACCGCATTGATGAAGCAACGATGTCTGCCCATCTTTCAACCGCGGGTATTCCTGATCCCGATCTCATCATCCGCACCAGCGGTGAATGGCGTCTCTCTAACTTTCTTATCTGGGAGAGTGCCTATAGTGAATACTGGTCTACGCCGACACTGTGGCCGGATTTTGGCCCGGAGCAACTGCATCAGGCAATCCATGAGTATAGCCAGCGTGAACGCCGTTTTGGTACGGTGCGTTAGGGTTCACTGATGCTTGGCGCCAGGGTGTTGCCGAGCGTAGGTGTCTTAGTGACAAGAGCGTGAAACCACGATTTCATAGACATCAAAGATAAAAAGAGGGCAAACCCGATGGATGGGTTCTGGTCGTGATTGGGATATTC
>JAAURD010000067.1 GCA_012034075.1 Chloroflexaceae bacterium
TGCGCAATCGGCGCGATATCAACTGCTCTTTCAGAGCATTGGCTTGCTGTTTTTGCTGTTTGCGCTGCCCTGTTTTGTGTTTGTGCATGAACCACGTCGGCCTGAGCGTGCTTTTTCACTGGGATCATTCAAGGCAGCATGGCAGCAGTTAACGCTGACCGTACAAAGCAGTCAGCGGTATCCTGGTCTGGTGCGCTTTTTGCTCGGGCGACTATTGTATGCGGATGCGATCAACACAGCAGTGCTGTTTATGGGGATTTATGTGACGCAGGAGCTGGGCTATGGCTTTGATGCGGGGGAAGCGCAGCTGGTGCTGCCGGTTGCGGTTGGGTTTGCGATTGTCGGTGGGTTGCTGTGGAGTCAGGTTACGGACCGGCTGGGACCGAAACGCACGCTGACCCTGGTGCTCTGGTTGTGGGTGGTTATTTTGGGGGGAGCGGCCCTGATCGGTCAGTTCAAACTGCCAGGGGTCTGGTTCTGGGGCGTGGCACTTCTGTCTGGTATTGCGCTGGCGGGTGTCTGGACCGCAGACCGCCCGTTGTTGTTGCGCTTGACGCCACCAGAACAGGTTGGTGAGTTTTATGGGTTATATGGCATGGTCGGGCGCTTTGCCGCGATTATGGGGCCATGGCTGTGGGCAATGGTCGTGGATGTATGGGGGTTTGGGCGTCCGGCGGCGATGCTGGTGTTGATGACGGCTGTGGTGCTCAGTCTGATCGTGCTGCGTCCCGTTTCGGATGCACCGCGCCAATGGGCTGTAGAGACACCATAACGCACATCTGGCGATGTGGCCCGTTATGGTGTTGTTTCCGTTGACCTATGGGGTTCGCCCGCGTTGCGGCCATTGGTTGAGCTGTGACAGCAGTGCGAAGGGTGGATTTTCACCAGTGACGGTAAGACCGGTGATCTCCGAGCGGTTGTTGTTTTCATTGCTCTCCTCAATGGCGCCACCCACTACCCCCGGATTCCAGCTATCGACATACAGATAGAGGCTGTTGGTGCCATTGGCAAACCAACCCGGTGTTGGCCAGGCACTGAAGAGCTCTTCATAAGTGATCGGCTCGGTCGTCAATTCCACGCTCTCACCTGGATCGATGGTCTGGGTAACGCCCCAGACCAGACCAAACAGGGTTCCAGGGTACAGAGATTTTGCCACAGCGTGGTTGTGATAATCGATGCGGTGGTCGGCGGGGTTGATGGATTGATGTAAAGATCGACCCAAAACCCGGAAGCCGGCGCTTCCCCCTGATTGGTCACCACCGCAGTAATCTGGACCAGTTCGCCCGCCGTAAAGCTGGTTTCGGCGGGCGTAAGCCGAAGACTGCCCACGAGATCAGCAAATTTGGGTGCCTGCCACATAATGAGTGGCAGGTAGTTATTGCCGGGTATGGCTTCAACTTCCACCAAGACGTTACCCTGACCTAAGATAGCACCAATGTTGCTGGTAAAGGTAGCGACGTTATTGAGTGATTCGAGTGTATCGATGCCGGATTCGGGACTAAAGCGAGCGGTGATGACAATACTGGCTGACTCGTTGGGCAGAATCGTGTCGATATTGCAAGTGACGGTGTTATTGGCATTGCTACAGCCGCTCGATGCCAAAACAAAGACCAGACCACTGGGGAGCGGGTCAGTCAGAACGCCATTCAGGACAGCTGAAGGCCCAGCATTTTCAATGGTGATGGTATATTGGATTTCATCGCCCAATCGCAATGTGGTAACATCGGCCACTTTAGTCACACTGACATTACTTTCTACTGTGACGGACGTGTTGGATGAAAACGTATTGTTATCGGGATTGGGGTCTGTCTGATCACCAGAGACGGTTATCTGGTTCACGACGGTTTCAGCGGTGGTGGGGTCTACCAGCACGCTGATGGTGAACGGTTGGTTTTCCCCTGGTGCAAGCGTACCTGCATCACAAACAATCGGGGCGGTACCGCTACATTCGGCTGATGCGGTATCGAGTGTTACATTGTCGGGCAGGGTATCACTCACACTGACGCCGGTTGCGGTGGATGGCCCATTATTCACTACGGTGATGGTAAAGTCCAGCGATTCGCCCGCAACCACTGGGTCGGGAGCACCAACTTTAGTCACACTCAGATCGGTTTCGGCACGTACTGTGGTGGTCTGTGGGCCACTGTCATTGTTGGTCGTATCATCGTCTGGCTCGTTGGCACTGACGCTGGCGCTGTTGATGAGATCAACGGTCTCTTCGGCAGGATCAACCAGGTCGGAAGCAACGACCGCCTGGAATTGAATGCTTTCGGTTTCCAGGAAGATCATATCATCGAGGTTGCAGGTGATGAGACTGCCGTTGATACCACAGCGCACATCGAAACCAGGGATGATGGTTAAGCCGTCGGGTACCTGATCGATGACTTGCACACCAGTGGCGGTGGATGGCCCATTGTTGATCACCTCAATGGTGTAACCAATCGTTTGACCAGCAATAAGCTCGGCCGGAGCGGTCTTGCTAATAGAGAGATCGGCCCGTGCTCTCACGGGCAGCGTCGCACTCGACGTATTATTGGTCGTATCCGGGTCGGTGTCGGTCGTGGTGACAATAGCTGTATTTTGTAGGGTGCCGGAGACGTTGGGTGTCACCACCAGCGTAATCACCTCGGTTGCATCCGCATCGAGATCGCCAAAGGAACAATTGATCGGCGGTCCCTGGGTACAGATACTCTGGGTATCGGTAATCGATACAAACGTGACGGTGGTGGGCAGCGTATCACTCAGTGCAACGCCGGTGATATCGGATGGACCGTTATTGGTGATGGTGATGGTGTAGGTTAACGGCAGACCAGCGGTTGCCTCGGTCACATCGGCTACCTTGCTGATTTCCAGGTCGCCTTCGGCAATAACTTCGCTGGTAACACTATCGGTATTGTCATCGGTTGATTCATCGATTGACGTACTGGTAATGGTAGCGGTATTGGTGATGTTGATACCCGATTCCAATGGGGTAGCGACAATCACTATGGTATCGACCTCATCTGCTGCTAATGTAGTCAGCGTACAAGTAATTCTGGCCGTGCCCTGATCACAGTCAAATGAACCAGGATCGATGCTCTCGATGGTGATGCTGTTGGGCAAGGTATCGGTCATGGTGACCACACTGGCATCAGAAGGACCGGTATTGGTGATCGTGAGCGTATAGGTAAACGTGGCCCCCTGACGCAATGGGTCTTCGCTTACCGCTTTATCGATTGCAAATCGGCCAGGCTCTGCACGGTGGTCTCAACCGATTCGCTGATGACGTCGGTATCGATGCTATCGAGTTCGGCAGTATTGGTGATGATGCCCGCCAGCGTCGGTGTGACAATGACGGTCACGGTTTCAACATCATCGGGATCCAGCGTGCCAAAGTCACAGGTAATGGCGCTACTGCTCTCGCTACAATCGCTGGTGGGACTGAACTCCTGCAAGTCAACGTCATCGGGCAAGGTGTCGGTGACAATCACGCTGCGTGCCACCGAAGGCCCTTCATTGGTGATCGTGATCGTATAAGTCAGGACCTCATTCTGGGTAGCGGTGATGGGATCAGTAACCTTACTCAACGAAAGTTCTGGCTCGATGACGGCTTCGATGGCAACTTCATCGCTGTTGTTTGAGCTATCGGGGTCGTCCTCATCGGCACTGATTTCGACCGTGTTGGTCAGCGTACCAGTGAGGTCAGTGTCGGTAGATACCGTAATCGTCACAATTTCGGTATCATCTGCATCAAAATCAGTGCTCTGGCTACAGACGACCTCTTCATCGGTCCGACTACAGCTCACATTACTGCTGGTTTCAATCGTAATCGGTGTGGTCACACTGACCGGCAGGGTATCGGTAAAGACAACACCTCCGGTTGACTGTGGCCCGTTGTTGGTCGCAATAATGGTGTAGGTAATGGTATTGCCAGCTTTCACCTCGGCACTCGGATCAACTGATTTGGTGACCTCCATATCAGCACCAGTACCAACGGTTGCTGGTGTTTCAGCGGTATTGTTGGTCGTGTCAGGGTCGGTAGTGCTCCCTGATACTTCTACGGTGTTGGTAAAGGTATCGCCAACCGCAACGTCGGTATCTACCACAACAAGGATGTCCAGGGTAGTTGATATATTAACGTCAAGGCTACCAATAGCACAAGTGACCTCGCCACTGTCTTCCGTACACCCGCCCGTATCAGAGTCATAGGTGACACTCACGGGCAACGTATCGGTCAGAATCACACCACTTGCCAGCGCCGGGCCATTGTTGGTAATGGTGAGCGTATAGGTAATGCTATTGCCCTGAATGATCGGACTGGAGACCTCTTTGGCAACCTCAAGATCCGCACGCTGGATAATAGCTGTGCTGACGCTATCGATATTATCGGCGGGGGTCAGGTCATTGGATATGATGGCCTCGCCGGTGTTGTCAATGGTACCAGGCGCGGTTGAGTCAGCAGTAGAGTCGACCTGCACGACCATCGTGATGGCTTCGGTGCTTTCGGCTGGAACACTGCCGATATCACAGGAGAGCACATTATCAGCGAAGGTACAGCTAGCAGGATCTGGCGCAAATGACACCAATGTTGTGCTCACCGGCACAGTATCGCTGATAGTGACACTATCGCTATCAATCGGTGTCGGGTTATCGACCGTTAAGGTGTAGGTCAGCGTACCACCAGCGTCAACTTCATCAAGCGCGGCGGTTTTGATAAAGGTAATATCGGATGAACAGACGAGGTCCGCGATATCAGTTGCAAAGGGATCGAAGTCGGCTATGCCGGCGTCATCCGAAAGCGGGTCACCTGACCCAGGGCCATCGGGGGCACCGGGACCGTCGGCAGCACCCCACCAGTTCTCAATCACATCAACGGTGGCAGCGGTTGAAACCGTGGTTTCATCAACAGCGAGACCAAAATCATTGCCACTGATCTGGCTGCCCCGGACGACGAGAGTGGGATCTTCCTGGAGGGAACTCAGGTTAGCGATAAGAATGCCACTGCCAGTGCTGCCATTGGTATTGCTGAGAATGGCTGAACAGTTGATGATTGCAGTAGAACCATTGCGCAGCAATAATCCATGGGCCTCTTCAGATTGACTCGATTCGCTGTTGATGAGCTTGACGGTGGCACCATCACGAGCGAGGATATTGGAGTCCTGACTGGCAGTAATAACGGTGTCGATCACGGTTACATAGGCGCTATCACCTTCGGCAAGGATGCCATTATCCTCAATGGGCGGATCTTCACCATTGACATCTTGAATGCGTGAGTCATCAGAAAGGGTCACAATGCCATCATTGACATAGAGACCAATGGCTCCATCGGCATCAGAGGGCACCGAGTCGCCGCCGGTGGTCGGTGTCAATATCAGGGTACTGCGTATATCAACGGTGGCCTGATAGACGGCAATAGCTGCACGGGTACCACCATCGCCTGGCGAGATGGGTGCGATATTGCGTTTGCCTGTATTCAAGATGGTGAGATATTCAAGATCGCCCGATGCTCGTGGGCCAAAAAAGATACCGGCCCAGCGACCACTGATACTGGTCATGACGAGATCAAACGCATTGGGGTTGTCGATGATCAGGCGACTATCCTCTGCACCAATACCGGTGTTGCTCTGAATAGATTCGGGCTGCCCAATGTGGAGAGCGCGGCTATCGGCGACGCTGATGGTCATGGCGGTGGTGGGTGAGATCGTCAATGTTGTATCAGGCGACACAGCTACGACTGCATTCGAGGGACTGGAACCATCGGGGTCGAGCAGATAGTAATCGGTCAAATCATCGGTGCTAATCCATCTGGTATCCATACTCAAAATACCTTCGCGGATTTCTACCGATGCGTCACTAATCTGCTCAAAGCAGCTATCGGTCGTGGTTGGCGTGCAGCCAAAATCGTCGTCGCTACCAAGGTCGTTGAAGAACATTGCTAATGTATCAGGCATAAAATGACCGAGGACGGTGGCACTGATAATATCAACATTATCAATAGCAAAGGTCAATGTATCGTCGGTGGTGCTGCCATCCTCTTCGTAGATGGGGTAATTGGTGTCTTCGATGGTGACATCGGTGAGATTAAAAGTAGAAGTCGATTGACCAGCGATCCCTCGGCCATCGTCATCCGGATCGGGCGTCGTGGTATTGCCTAGTACGGCTTCAATCGTTACCGTATCAAGCGTGATGGTACTGGACTGATCGGCAAACACACCATAACTGTTCCCCGCCGTAGTACGGGTAACCGTCATAATCGTGCTATTGGTGATGGCGATAGTGCTGGCATTATCAGCAGCGATGGCTGCGCTGAAATCATCCGTATCGGGCGCACCGGTGTTGAGTATCTCAACAAAGGTCATGCTGCCGACAGGGGCCGTCGCATCAGTAGTCGCAAAGCGTAGACCGATCCAGCTATCAATGCCTGCGTTCGGGTCAATATCCATGGTGATTGGATTGGCGCTGCTGCCCTGGGCATCGAGCGTTCCCTCCACATTGATGACGGCATCTTCAACGTCGGCCAGAACCTGGACGCCTTCTTCAATGGTCAGGGTTACGCCGGGATTAACCGTCACGCTGCCTTCAAGAATAAATGTGGCATCACCGCTGTTATCCCAGGTTGTGTCGGTTGAAATAACGGTACCATCGGGAATATTTGTGGCGGCCTGAACCACAGGAGTATTTTCCGAAGGCCAGATAAGGAGACATCCAATAATAAAAAGAGCGATAAGGCCTGAAAAAACGAACAATCCGGTTGTGCGTGAAGGGTAAGAGCTAGGCATCGATCTCCCCAATCTTGAATATGCACTTTATACGGTATTCAACAAATGATACCGCAACCATAAGACCTAATCAACACCTGCGAGTGCTAATACAGTAACGTTACTATACACCAATTTTTCACTTTGTGCAATGAGAAGATAGTCCCGTGTATGATGTATATGACATATGATCGTAATAAAAAGGACCTCAATGTTGCGGTTCTTGTGATTTCTGATCACCTATGCAGGAGCAGGAAAGCCGTTGCAAAGATACCGCAACGGCTTTCCTTGGAATATATATGGAGACGATAGAGCATGTTACACTGCCGGTAACCAGAGCAATGGCGATGCAAAGTCAACGTTCGTCAACAGCTGCTCCTGAATGGGTTGGCCGGGCAGCCAACGCCAGAGACTCCCCGCTGTCTGCTCAACGAAGAGCGGCTCGTTCTCACTCGCGCCTGGTTGCCAGCCTTGCGGCAATGCTATGATCATTTCGTTGCCGTTGGGTGACCATGCGGCGGCGGTCACACGGGGCAAGCGTGCCTGAAGCGCCGCCTCGGCTGGGCGTGTACCATCGGGCAAAATGACTTCGCCCGTTTGTTTGAGATTGAGCACCGAGACCTGCCAATGTTCATACCCACCCCAACCACGGGCATCGCTAAAGTCATGCTCAACCACCGCCATATACTGACCATCCGGGTCGAACCGGGGCGGTAAGAGCCAGCCGGCCCCCGCATTGAGTAACACATTGCCCCCTTCTAACGAGTGCCCCATTTCGGTCAGATTAACATCGGTCAGCGCTTGATAGCCGATAAAACGATGATAGGCGATCCAGGCACCATCAGGAGACCAGGCCGCTGCATAGACGAGTCGACCGGTCGGACTGGTCGCACCACGGGCAATCGCAAAGCTCCAGCCATTTTGCCCCTGCCGGTTAATCAAGCGAATCGTGTTGTTTTCGGTCGGTGTCGGATTGGCTGATGTAGCGGGTTCATTGCTTGTTGGTGGGGTGACAAACGCAATGCGCCGACCGTCGGTGGAAAAGGCCGGAGCGCACCCACGTTCAAAGAGTTGCTCATCGCCACTGGCAATATCAAGCAAGCGCACATCACTGGCACTACACCACGCTGCCCAGTTCAGCCAGTCTGGCAGCAGCGGATAGCGCATGGCATTGTCGGTTGAAGCATAGGTCAGCGCACTGCCATCAGGCGCCCACGACAGGCTGCTTTCGGTACGTTGATTGTTTGTAACCTGCCGCAGCTCACTGCCATCGCGTGCAACGACCCATACCTCCGCCGACAGGCCATCGCCACGGACCATCGCGATCCATTGACCATCACGAGTTGCCCCAAACTCTTGCACATCGGGTGCTATCTCACGCTCCTGTCCCGTTGTCATGCCATACGCCAGCAAGCTCCCGCCGCGCAAAAACAAGAGCTCACTGTCAATCGTCGGTGCGGGTTTGGGAGTGGGATAGGTCTCTATGGGGGACTCGATCGCGGCCGGGGCCATACCGATGGGTGATGGCGTTGTTTGTGGCAATGGTATCACCGGATTGCTCGCGCTACCAGCGTCAGGATTGGGGGCCGTTGCAGGAGAATCGGGCTTACTGGCAACACTACAGGCCGAAATCAGCAGCAACCCCAGCAACAGCACGACCCCGTACCAGGCGCGTCGATAGGGCGTATCCTGGTGCATCTGTTTGATCGGGAAATAGGTGTATTGCATGGCTCTTTTCCTACGCTCTCTTTCTTCCTTGTTTCATGGTGTTATGGTATAATAACGTTTTCAAACGGGCTTTTGTTCCCTGGTAAAACGACTATTGGTCGTATTGAACGATATCATCACGCAAAGGAGATAGGTTGACACGTCTGAATATCCTCTTTTTGCTACCGGTAACGATTCTCCTGGTATCTTCCAGTGTACCACCCTTACTGCCGCCAACGGTAGCACTTACGGCTCGGTCGGCGGCACCGGCCAGTGCTCCATCGTTTGGCCTCAATTCGCATCTCGCAACGCGCTATCCCGATGCGCAATCGATGGATATTCCCGCTGAAACCGTGGCCGAACTCGGCGTAGATTGGGTGCGTGAAGACTTTCATTGGTACCGCATTCAACCCGAACCACATGTCTGGGATTGGACTTTTCCGGATGCCGCGATGCGGGCCTTGCTCTCACGCAATATCCAGGTCGTGGGCGTTCTGGGACCATCGGTGGGCTGGGCTACACCCTATCAACGCGATATCGATCATGATATCTCATTTTATGCCCCCGATCCGGATCACTTTGTGGAATATGCTCGCCGGTTGGTGACACGTTATCGTCGCTATATCAAGCACTGGGAAATTTGGAATGAGCCAGACAACCCACTCTTCTGGAGGCCCCAACCGGATCCGCTGGCCTATGCCGATTTGCTTATCCGTACCAGTCAGGCAATCAAAGAGGCCGACCCCGAAGCACAAGTGTTGATAGGTGGGTTTAACCCGTTCGATACCGCGTTTATTCGCCAGGTTGCCGCACGCGGTGCCTGGGAGCATTTTGATATTCTGGCGATCCATCCCTATGTTGATCCCTATAGCCCCGAAGAGGGCAATATCACGTCGAGCCTCGATGCCATGCATGCGATGATGTATCAGATGGGTGACAAACCCATCTGGGCCACTGAACTTGGCTGGTCGAGTGGGCCGGGTGACCGCGATGCCCTGGGTAAAACGGACGAGCAGATGCAGGCCAATTTTCTGGTACGCTCGATGCTGCTGCTCTGGGAAGCAGGAGTTGAGCGATCCTTCTGGTATACCCTGAAGGACGATCCAGGTAACCCGTATGGCTTGCTGGCCTATGGCGAGGGCCGTGCTGATTTTGATCGGCGCATGCGTAAACCGGCGTTTTATGCTTTTCGCACCTTGAACGAGCAACTCGATGGCGCCGAACTGGTCGATCACCGCAGTCTGTTTGCGCCCACCACGATTGAACCATGCAATGATGTAACCGGCTGGCTGCGCACCAATCAACCCAATGGGTCGTTGCGAGCCGGCAACCGTGGCAGCATGCTGCTGACCTATGACTTTACCACCGCGGGGAATGATTATGTGGTCTTTGCCAGAAAACAACCGATCCCACTGACCGATGATGCCCACGCACTGGGCGCCTGGATCTATGGCAATGGTAGCGATCACCGTCTGGCTGCCTGGGTGCGTGATGCCGAAGGCGAACTCTTGCAGTTTCCGCTGGGCATTACCGGCGAACCTGGCTGGCGTTTTATCGCTGCGCCACTCAATATCACGGTAGAGCCTGGCAATCGGCTCGAAGGTCAGGGCAACCTGCGTGTCGATCAACCAGCCAGTCTGGTCGCGCTCGTGGTTGATGACAGCCACGACCGTTTTATTGGCAGCGGTACCATCTATATCGACGAAATTGCGGTAGTAACTGGGCGCGAAGTCTACGACTTACGTTTGCAACGCGGCACCATGTCGCTCGATGTTATCTGGTCACCACCCGGTATTCGCGTGCGGCTCAACACCGCTGGCCTACGTGGTCGGGTTGTCTACCGCGATGGCGGCAGTGCCGATGTTATGGCCCAGGATGGCCAATTGGCGTTACGGGTCATGCCAAATGAACCAATCTACCTCTGGCATTCGCGCTAATCCAGTGGTTGCCAAATGCGCTGGTTACTCGTCGGCGATCGGCAAGGCTTGCACAATCAGGCGCTGTTGAAATTTTTCGTTACCGGTCGGCGGCCAGCAGGTCACCAGCGTCAGCACCTCGTATCCGGTCGGCTCTATATAATGCGCATTCTCCTGGCGTTGCTCCAGCGGCAATCCCTGTTCATCAATCAGGAAGTGCTCCTGCACACGGTAACGATACGGGTGCTGGTTATGGTACAGCGTAATCTCATCACCCGGAGCAACCTCGATGAGATCACGAAAGACTTTGCCGTAACCGCTTACATGCCCGGCCAGGACGATGTTTTCGCCCTCACCGGGGTTGCCACTACCCTGATGATGCCCAACTGCATAGTGCGCGACATCCCAAACGACCATATCCTGTCCATTGAGCCGGCCCATCTTCCAGCCAACTTCGACTACTTTGGAGTCAACGTCGATCTGAGGAATAACAATGCGTTCAATCTTCGATTGCTCAGCTTCGCTGGTTGATTCGCCACTAGAACGAGCGGCTTCGGTAAAGGGCATGTGAAACTGGACCAGCAACGGGAGGTCGCTATCACCACGGGCGGCATAGCGTTGATATTCGGCAGATGCTAGCATACCGCCAGCCAGCACGACCAACACCAATCCCGTCACCAATAGCATATTTGCTGCCCATCGCACCAGAGATGATCGCATGGCACATTTCTCCACAATGGTAAACAACCGGATATGCTCTATTGTACCACAACCGCTTGCGTGCTGTTCCGCCGATCTTGCGCTCGCCGGGCACGTTATGCTGCTACAGATATGGGTACGTCGAGAGCAACAGGCTATCTCGCATCAGACATCGTGTAAGATATCGTGGTCTTCTTTTACACATGCTTGCGGTCTTGATGATTGAGCACTTGCGTCTTTGACATTGTGTTGCATTTGCAATAAGAGCCGTCGCAACAGAATGCGTTCCTCGACCCGAAAGTTGGCAAAGATGGTCTCTTCGAGTTGCATCCATACAGTCTCGAGTTGCTGCTGAATAGCTCGCCCAGCATCGGTGAGACAGACCCGTGACGTCCGTTGATCAGCCGGACAGGGCTGCCGATGAACCAACCCCATCTCTTCAAGCCGCCGCAACATGCGCGTCATGGTTGGGGGTTGGACCTGAATCTCGCTGGCTAAAAAGGTCGGGGTAACACCATCTTGTTGCCAGAGCACGGCAAGGATCATCTGTTGCCCCGGGTACAGACCCAGTTCCGCCATTTGCTGGCAGGCATAGTTACGCATCATCTTGCTGGTCTGGGCAAAAAGATGGCCTAATGTATCGGATATGGCATCAGATGTCATTACGTATCTTTTCCTCGGCTCAACGCCTCACCTACAGAGACAGTTGTTCCTAACAACCATCAACATCACAACAGCCAATGCAATGTCATGATACATTGGCCTTTTTGAGGGGCAATGGTCAACCCCCGATGGAACGGTACATTAGTTAGTATACTAAAAATATACCATGCATTCGATCCTCCTGTCAAGAGCCCATGATACGCGGTCGCCGAGCTTTGCAAGAGAGAACATGAGCGATTCCAATGCGATCAATCGGTTGTGTCGCAGGGTTGACAAACCAGAGTATGTGCGCTACAATAGAGCAGATATAATGTGTATGACTGAACCATAGGTTCGTTGCTATGGTTTGCTAGAAGACCATGTGTCTGCGGAGTGACGGAAACGCGGATACCAAAAGCGGACGCGGTAGGTGGACAATAAAGGGTAGCTGTGTGTTGGTTTGCGCACTGACTTGCACCTCGTTTGCTCAGATGCCCCCTTTCTGGCCTGCCAGATTCAAAAAACCCTGCGAGTGCGCTTGCGCCTACTCAACGTGAGGTGGCGCTTTTTTACATGATGTCCCAATCGAATGGGAAGAAGACCATGCGCTACCCATCCCTGTTTCCTGGAGCGCAATAAAACAATGGTAGGAGGCCCTTATTTATGACCTTACAGCCGGATCAGGAGATCCAGAATGAGTTTGAGGAAGAAAATTGGACGGCTCTGCTCGATGAGTATGATTATGCTCATCCACAGCGTGGTGAACTGCGCGATGGCCTGATTATGCAAATCGAGGATAACGGGGTCCTGGTTTCGATTGGCACCAAGCGAGAGGGCGTCATTCCATGGCAAGATGTCCGTCAAATGGGCGATGACTATCTTCAAACACTGCATGTGGGTGATTCTATTCAAGTATATGTACAAGACCCCGAAAACAAAGATGGTGATTTGATATTATCTTTGACCATGGTACAGGTTGCCAAAGATTGGGATAATGCCGCGCAACTGCTTGAAGATGGCGGTATTGTTCGTTGTAAAGTGGTTGGCTTTAACAAAGGTGGTTTGCTCGTTCAGTTTAATCGTATCCGTGGCTTTGTCCCCGCCTCACAGGTTGCCCAATTGCATGGTCGCACTGCTGCCGAGGAACGTCAACAGGCACTCCAACGGATGGTCAATCAGGAAATTCCGCTCAAGGTGATCGAGGTTGACCGCGAACGCAACCGCCTGGTCTTCTCTGAACGTAGTGCCACCCAGGATTGGCGCAAAGCCCAGAAACAACGCATGTTGACTGAGCTTCAGGCCGGTGACATCCTGGTCGGTCGGGTGAACCAGTTGACCAATTTTGGTGCGTTTATCGATCTTGGTGGTGCCGATGGCCTTGCCCATATTAGTGAACTTTCATGGCAGCGTGTCAATCACCGCGCGAAGTGCTCTCAACCGGTCAGGAAGTTCGCGTGATGGTTGTTGAAATCGATCACGAACGTGAACGCATTGGCTTGAGCCTGCGCAAACTGCAAGAGAACCCCTGGGATACCATTGATCAACGGTATGCCCTGGGCCAGCTTGTGACTGGTCCGGTGACCAATGTTACGCCATTTGGCGCCTTTGTGCAAATCGAAGAGGCGGTAGAGGGCCTGATTCATGCCAGCGAACTTGATGCAGACCCGCAAACACAACCACGTGATGTACTCGAACCAGGTCAGGTGGTGACCGCCAAAGTGATCAGTCTGGATCGCCAGCGCCAGCGTATGGGCCTTTCACTGCGACGGGCCAACGAAGAACAGAACAATGAGTCAGACGAGGATCAGACAGAACCCACTGATGCCGACGATTCTGATGCGCCGACACCGCATGCGGAAAGTGAACCGGTGACCCAAAGCAATGATGTTGCGGCAGACACGCAAGAACACGACGACCATGCACAGTCCCCTGATACAGTGGACGAGTCGCCTGATACGGTGGATGAGTCGGCGGCTACCGAACTGTTGCCAGTCGCACAGGTTGATGATGAGCCCGAGGTTCGCCCAACAACTGAAGACAACCCGATGTAAAAAAGGCGTAATAGTTGTTTTTCTCTATATCAAGCCTGAAACGTGAACGTGTTGTGAGAGGAGGGAAACTGTGAAGAATATCTGTGTCATTGGCACAGGCTATGTTGGTCTGGTGACCGGAGTGTGTTTTGCGGACCTGGGAAACCGCGTTGTATGTGTCGATATTGACCCGAACAAACTCGAGTTACTCCGATCGGGCAAATCACCTATCTACGAGCCAGGTCTGGAAGAGTTGATGGAGCGCAGCCAGCGGGCCGGCCGGTTGATATTTACCGACAGCTATGCGCAAGGGCTTGATAACGCCGATTTTGTTTTTATTACGGTAGGTACACCTATGGATGATGACGGTTCGGCTAATCTCGATGCCGTGAAAGCGGCGGCTCAGAGTATTGGTGCATCCCTGACCGGTCCAGTTATCATTATCGATAAGAGTACCGTACCGGTCGGTACCGGCGATGTAGTGAGCAAAATTGTGGCGAGTCAGGCCGGCCCAGGCGCCCTCTTCTCCGTCGTCTCCAACCCGGAGTTCCTGCGTGAGGGCAGTGCGATGACTGATTTCTTTAATCCCGACCGGATTGTGCTCGGTTCAACCGACCGCGAAGCAGCCCATCGTGTAGCAGAATTGCATGCGCCACTCCATGCACCAGTGATTATTACGGACCTGCGTACCGCCGAGATGATTAAGTATGCCTCAAATGCATTTTTAGCCACACGCATCTCGTTTATCAACGAAATTGCCCAAATTTGTGAAAAACTGGGCGCCGATGTCAAGGAAGTTGCCCGTGGTATGGGTGCCGATAAACGTATTGGACCGCACTTTCTTGATGCCGGTATTGGTTATGGCGGGTCATGCTTCCCCAAAGATGTCATGGCGCTCTACCATATGGCAGCCACCGCGGGATGCCACCCGCAGTTATTACAGGCCGTTATGGATATCAACATCGATGCTCGTCGACGCTTTGTTGAAAAGGTACATACCGTCCTTGGTACACTCGACGGGAAGCAAGTTGGTATCCTTGGGCTTTCTTTTAAACCCAATACAGACGATATCCGTGAAGCACCGGCGATTGATATTATTCAGGCATTACAGTCAGCTGGGGCCCATGTGAAAGCGTATGACCCGGCCGCAATGGAACGGGCAGCCGACATACTGCCAACCGTGACGTTTTGTGCAACTGCCTATGATGCAGCGAAAGATGCTGATGTGCTCTTGCTCATTACCGAATGGAATGAGTTTAAGCAACTTGATTGGGCCAAGATTCAGCAGTTTATGCGCCAGCCGATTGTGCTCGACGGTCGCAACCTCTATCCGCCCGAAGAGATGCAGAGTCGCGGCTTTATCTATTGGGGGGTTGGTCGTGGTGTTGCTCCCCTGCTCACCGAACAACATCGGTTACCCATCGATCTGACGCCACAGATGACGACCCATTAGCATCATCAGAACATATGGTTGAGAATACCGGGATAGAGCATGATTATACTCTATCCCGGTATCGTACCCGCTTCTGTGTCACCTTACAGCCGATAAATCGATACCGTTTCCTCGAGCGATTGTGCAAGGGTATGCATGGCACGCGCGGCCACCTCTGCCTGTCGTGTGCTTGCTAGCGCCTGACCAGTCGCTTCTTGAATCGCTTTCATCGCCTGTCCCACCTGATCCATGCCGGTGGTCTGTTGCTGGGCCGCAGCCTCAAGTTGTGTATTCGTTTCGGTGCTGTCGCGTACCTCGATTGCAATGCGGTGAATGACTTCACCCGCCTGACCAACCAGTTTGACGCCAACCTCAACGCCTTTCGTGCCCTCTTCGGTGACGAGCACAGCGGCATTCGTCGATTTTTGGATCTGGCCGAGGATCGCCTGGACCTGACCAGCAGCATCTTTACTCTGCTCAGCGAGTTCACGCACATGCTGAGCCACTACAGCAAAACTCCGTCCCTGTTCGCCCGCCCGGGCCGCTTCAATCGAAGCATTCAATGCCAACAAATTACTCTGATCGGCCAGTTCACTGACGGTCTTGACAATCGCACCAATCGCTTGGGTCTGCTCGGAAAGCGATAAGATCGTCTGGGCAATGCTCTCGACCTGCTGCCGAATCTGGCCCATACTCTGAATCGAGTCTTCGACTGCCTGGGTGCCCTGCTGGGCTACCCCAAGCGAAGATTTGCTCTCCTGCGTCATCTGATTGGCCTTTTGTGCGGTCTGCTGCGAGATGGTTTTAATCTCCTCAACCGTCACGGTTGCCTGGGTAATCGCAGCTGACTGTTCGGCTGCGCTGGATGCCTGTTGCGATGTCGCCGAGAGAATATCGGTGGCGGCCATACTCAGATTCGAGGTAGCGTTGCGCACCTGACGCGTGATCGTGCCCAATCCCTCCACCATACGATTCAGGTTCAGCGCCAGTACTCCCAGTTCATCGTGACCATTCTGTTCCAGCCGCGCCGTGAGGTCGCCCTGTGCGACCTTTTCGGCAAACAGAGAGAAGGCTCGCACGGCTTCTCGGAGCTGTTCCTGGCTCTCCCGCAGATCATTGGTCCGACTTTCAAGTGCAGCCGTGCGCTGTTGAACCGTCTGTTCCAGGCTATCACGGTGTTCTTTTAAGGCTTTCTGTGCTTTTTCTTGCTCATCCACAGTCTGAAGGTATGCTCGTGCCACAAACCAGAGAGCGATAAGATAGGCAATAAGGCGGAGCATATGCCACATCCACCAGCCGCCATCCCACAACCCGGAGAGTGGAAAGGTGAGCGATGACAGCCCAAAAATTGAGGCGAGATACAGGAACAGGTAAAAGACGGAATCGCCAGAGTAATAAAAGTTTGTTGCCAGACGGGGCACCGCCACTAAAAAGAAGATGCCCGATAGCATATTCATCACAATAGCATTGGTCGTAAAAGTGCCATTCTCAACCATATGGGGCAGCACCTGTTCCCAGATCATTGATCCAACACTCACCAGCATGGCAAGCACCGTTATCAAGCCAATCCACCACGCACGGCCTTCCATATAGCTGGTACGCATACGATTGGGTAACCAGATGAGCGCAAACCAGAACCCACCAACCAGCACTGCCAGACTGTGTAGAAAAACAAACGCCTGTCCCGGTGCCGTCATCGCGTGACCGATATCGAGGATCCCCATACTGATCAGCCCCGTGGCGAGCAGGGTCAGTTCATTTTGAAAGGCGCTCTGGCGTTGATTCAATAAAAACAATGCCATCAAAATACCCGCCGTGCCGCCAATAGCCTCGACCGTCGCATGAACCGGTAGATTTTCCCAGATCAACTGATCCAGCACAAAGACAAAGAGCAACCCACCCAGCACCGTACCCGCACAAATTGTCCAGAACGCATTCCACAGTTGCTGCGACCTTGTTGCTTGCATCATTTCGCTCCTTTTCAACTCCTTCGTTGAAAGATCAATTCAATCGGTTCGCCCATGGCGTTAAATTTGACGATAACACGATCACCAATGTGTAAGACGGCCCAGCGTTGCTCTGGTGCTTCCACCTGATATGTTTTCCCTTGATCATCCGTAATATGGACGCGATAGAGAGCTGACCGTTCGCCTGCACGTTGATTGCTGGCCAGCATGTAATCCGGCCAGACCGGGTTCTGATCATTGCCTTGTGCTTTCTCGGTGCGATCCCGTTCCCAGCGGTCTATCTCATAGGTATAACGAGTGCGATAGACGGGCTCATCACGGTAGATTGGCTCCTCGTAGGTTTCGGTGCGGCTCCGTGTTTCATACACATCACGGGTACACATTTTATCTTCAAAGAAGCCGTTGCCCAGATCACGCTGCCCACAGACATAGTCCTCGCTCCCCACCTTGACCCGTTCATTGACCTGGCGGGTACGCGTCTCATAGTGGTCGAGCACCTGTTTATAGTGATGAATCTCCTGACGCTGGTCCAACACCCGCCCGCCTGAGGGAACATCCCAATCTTCTTCGGTGACGGTGCGCATCTCTTCGATCTCGATGGTTCGTTCCCACGAGAACCCATCGACAGTCACCTGTTGTTCGGTAGTGCGCAGCACAAAAAACCAGATACCCAGACCACACACGAGCAAGACAGCTAGCACACCGCCAATGACGGGCAGCATTGGCAAAGCAGATGAGCGACTGGCTACCACCTGTGACGGCTCCGGCTGGA
The DNA here is from genome assembly GCA_012034075.1 of Chloroflexaceae bacterium. Taxonomy (GTDB): domain Bacteria; phylum Chloroflexota; class Chloroflexia; order Chloroflexales; family Chloroflexaceae; genus JAAURD01. Next base: position 17,903 of record JAAURD010000067.1, read on the forward strand.
TCGTCTCGTCGGGAGCATTGTCGCCAGTGCGCGGCACTTCGTGAAGCTCGTATGTCTTCACCTGCTGCTGTGATTCGGATGACGATTTGGATGCGCCGCACTGCTTGCATGGGTCGCGTTGCGCTTCATTGGTGGTACCGCAAAAAGCACAGACCCAATCGGCGCCTGCCTGTGCTCGTTCCTGCAGATGTTCGTCGGTTACTTCCGGTGCGTCTTCCAGCAGGTAAAACTTGGTCCCTTCTGGTCGCACCCGGCCACACCCCGGACAGCCCTGCTCGCGCCCGAGAATACCCGTTTTGCCACAATATTGACAGTCCCAACGACCCTCACGAATAGCCATAATGCTGTTTCTCCTTAGCAATCCAATGCGTGTTTGTGTTATGGCAATAGAGTCCAGAAAACACCCACCGGGGTGTCTTGTTTAGTCATATATCTGGATATAAAAACAACACTGTACGACGATGTCTGCTGTTCGTCGTCGCTGTGCCCGTGTGGCACAGCGACTATGATCTAGGATCTCGTCTGGGAGTAACCTTTGCAGACGTCATCTTACCTGGTTTACCAATCAGCTTCCCTGCTATTGGCCCGCCGAATACGATGCAGCAACGTATCCATCACGCGGTGGGTTTCAGCCAGATGGTCGATAAAGGCCATCATTTCACCGGCCTGCTGGATAGAACGCGATTCAACCAGTTCATCGGCACAGTGCTCGATAATCCGCACCACACCGGCACGCGTCATCTCAAGATGAAATTGCAGCCCGATCACCCGTTGCTCATACACAAATGCCTGGTGCGGGCAAAATGCGCTGCTCGCAACATGGGTCGCACCGTCCGCAGATCAAACGTATCACCGTGCCAATGGAATACCTCGAACGGCGAAGGGAGTTCGGTGAACAGCGGCGATTGCGCCCCTTCGCGGGTCAAGGTAATCGGAAACCAGCCGATTTCTTTGCGGGTATGTGGGTACACCCGTGCACCCAATACGTTGGCGATCAACTGTGCCCCCAGGCAAATGCCCAGCACCACCCGCCCTTTCGCAATGGCCCGTTCAATACAGCGTTTTTCGTCAACCAGCCATGGGTATTGATCTTCATCATACACCCCCATCGGGCCACCCATCACAATTAACCAGTCGATGTCATTTACATTGGGGAGCGCTTCCCCCTGGTACAGCCGACTTACGCGGCTGTGATAGCCATTTTCGTCGATCCAATCGGCAATCATACCGAGATCTTCAAATGGGACGTGTTGCAGATAGTGGATGTTCATGTGCTCTTTTGGTGTCCTTTTCTCTGATGCTATCATGTATGCTTCGGCAGTACCACATGCCTTGTGGTAGGCTGTCGCCAGAGCACGCCGGCTGGCTCTCCCAGAGCCAACCGGTAACGCGATTCTGACGGCATGTTGGTAGGGAGATAGCCACTGGCACGTGTAGAACATGAACCAGTGGTGTGTATCGGATAGGTTCGGTGGGTTGGTAGCATGCGATCATACTGGGGTTGCCAGGCCATAACGACCCTTCCTTCCTGCTGTAGCGCGGGAAGAGCCTTATACCGTATCGTCACTATGCATTGCCTCATTGAGTGTGCCTTGTGTCATCATCGAACAGGGCCAGTTGGTGCTGCAAACAGCACGCTTGAAAACATGTTTTGCGTCCCTGGGAGACCCGCAACCGGCAGGTTTCCCAGACAGATACAAGCATTATCCACCCAACTCTTTCAGTTTTTCTTCCCACTTTTGCATCAGGCGGTTATAGGTCGCTTCGCTGATCTCACCCATCGAAAAGCGGAGATCAAGATTATCAATCGCCTGCTGCACTTGCTCACGGGTGATTGGCCCACTGGCCGCTGCTGGCGCTGGAGGCGACTGCTGTGGCGCGGGTTGTTGGGGTGCTTGCTGCGGTTGCTGGGGCTGAAAGGCCTGGCTCATCATATTAGCCATTGCCGCGCCCATACCCATACCAGCACCCAGACCGGCGCCAGTACCAGCATCACCGCCGGGGTTATTGGCGGCATCACGCATGGCCCGTGCGGCCTGGTATTGCATAAAGGTCTGGGCATCGCCAAAAGCGCCCATCTCCATGCGTTGCTCGATGAGTTTTTGCGTCTCCTCGGTTGGCGTAATGGCGCTCACATAGAGCGCTTGCAGGGTAATGCCCAGCGCCTGAAAATCATCTGCCAGCATCGCACGCGTGCCCGCACTGATCTCGTTATACATGCTTGCCAGGTCGAGCAATGGGACTTTTTGCTCGCCTAACAGATCGAGAAAGCGCTGAATAATAATACTGCGGAAATAATTCTCGACATCACGCGTGGTGAATATGCCTTGCTGGCCGACAATGCCATTGACAAAGAGCGACGGATCGGTCACCTGGAAGCTGTATGTACCAAAAGCGCGAAGTCGGGCGCCCCAGAGGTCGGGATCACGGAAGAGGACTGGTTCGGGCGTCCCCCATTTCTGATCGATAAACTGGCGCATATTCACAAACACAACCTCGGCGGTGAAGGGCGTTTTGCCGCTGGTTGCCAGGTTGATGAGTGATGCGAGAATGGGGATATTGGCTGTGGTAATGGTATGCCGTCCGGAGCCGAAGACATCCAGGGCTTTGCCGTCGCGGAAAAAGACCGCCACCTGACTTTCACGGACAATCACTTGCGAACCGAGCCGGAAGTCGCCGGAGCCGTGGGGCGGTTCACGTTTGACAATTTCTTTCCCGCTGACATCGGGGGCTTCAACTACATCTATAAAACGGGGCATCGCGTGTTTCTCCTCTGATTCATGTCTTTTGCGTACACCAGCACACCAACGTTACTGCGAATGTTCCCACCAGCGGTCGGCACCGGCCGGTGGCCACGGTGGCGAGGCCGCCTGTTTGCCCATCACCACGAGTTCATCACGTGCATCAAACTGCTGGTTCAGGCCATCGACCATACTGCGTAGCGCTTCTAGCGCGGTTTCAAACTGCTCGCCTTTGATTTCGGCGATGGCTTGACCAATATGTTCCCGTAAAAGGGGAATACCCTCGGCCAGTCGTTCATCAAACTGGTAGATTTGCTCAAGATCATGCGCTTGAATCTGCACCGCATCGAACCAGCCGGAATAGCCCCGTGGGGCCGTCTGGAGACGAGCAATAAAGCGGTTGAGGGCCTTGTTGACGCCTTCAATCGTATCCATATACCGCAGACCACCCTGTTTCAGGGTCTTCTGGGCCAGTGTATTGAGCGCCTCCTGTTCGCTCTGATACTGACGGGCCAGGTTCATACGCAGGGTTTTATCGGCATCACGACGGGTCTCTTTGGCCTGGTAGCCTTGATATCCGGGGATGATGCTGGTGATTTTTCAACCATACCGTGGATACTCGCCATAGCTGCTCCTCCTCTTTTCGTAGTGATGTATAGCGTTGACAGCAATTGCACTGGTTATCCCAATGCTGTTTCACCGCGTTTTAACTCTGTGTCTGTATTATACCATAGCGTTTTAGACCGAACAATGGCGATTCAGGTACATTCGTATGCATGGTTGCTACTACCAGATAACGTTTTCGGCTCGGATAGCGACACCACGCATGGGGGAGGGCTTGCTGTTTCGGTCACTACCGATCCACGCTATGGAAAAACTAGTTTGTTGTGTCTCTGTTGTGTACTTGACACATCGTGTATAATACTATCACAGATCGTTGAAACGGTCACCTTGCTCGTGCTTGTACACAGCTCCGCAGTCATTATCGACCGGTTGTGGCGGCAGCCACCGGGATCATCAAGCCGGGGAGCGCACGGGCAAGCGTCTTGAAGCGAAACCAGGAACAATCGAACAATAGCAGGAGACAACAATGCAAACGAATCAGACCATACCGTCCTACATGGATGCAGACTTGGTGTACGAGGAACAATGTGCCTTTAACCAGGCCCTGTTGCAGGGCAAAATCCGCGGCGTGCGGGTGTTGGAAGAGATGATGAAAGATGAAGATAAAAAAGTCCGTCAACGTGCGGTGACGCTGATATCCAATATGCCGTTTTTGAACGAGGGCGGTGGCAAGACGAGCCGCAAACAGATGCCCCTGCCCGTTATTGCACCAATGAGCGAAGATGTCCAGGACACATCAGAAGGTGCTGATACTACCGAGCCAGAGGCCATTGTGATGCCGATTATCCCGACCATTGCGTTGGAGCAGACCGACCCGGTCAATCCCAATCCGCCCGTATCGCCCGTATCGCCCGTATCGCCCGTATCGATGGAAGCAAGCACCAGCCCTGCCACGGATATTGAGGCAGCCGTGCCTGCGCCACCAGCGCCAGCGCCAACTGAAGCGACCAGCACCAGCACAACCACGGTCGTTGAGCCAGCGCCAAGCACGATGCCAGCGCAGCAACAGCACGCGCCATGAGGAGAGCGACCCGCCGGATGACCCACCGCACACGGTGGTCGCG
>JAAURD010000334.1 GCA_012034075.1 Chloroflexaceae bacterium
AGAGGGGAGTCCTCTCAAGGGTAGGTTTTTTGGTTTCGACATGGCTCATACCAAATTCGGGTGCCGTTGGTCGCAGCACGCTGACGCGTCTTTGGGGCTGCACCCCTACAAAGCAGGCTACAAGCTCGCCTATGGGCATTGATGGGAGCGCCATTTGCGTCTCATACCGCATCAGAAGAGGGACTCCCCTCTCCAATTTGGGAGAGGGGCTTGGGGTGAGGGCCGCAAAGGTGCTGTCGGCGCGAGCAGGGGTGGTTACGGTAACGTCGGGTTGATTTCACGAGAACTTTCGACAAACCACTGATAGCTCTGGCGATAGCGGTCTTCAGTGCCAATCAGCAAAGGTGAAACCGTACCATCGGTGGTATCAACACCAGGAACACCGATGGTCTGGCTCGAAACAAAGGCGTAGATGGGCTGGTAGAGCACAATAGATGGAACAACTTCGATCCAGCGTTGCTCAAACTGCTGATAGTGCAGACGACGAGTCTGGCTATCGCTCCTGGTGCGTCCCTCTTCGAGTGCCGTATCGATAGCATCGTCCTGTAATCCAGCGTAATTGAGACCATCGTTGGCCTGACTGGAATGCCATAGTTCAAAGATATCGGGGTCAGCACTCAGACGCGCCCAACTGTGCAGCGCCAGCACAAAATCACGTTGTTGCAAGCGCTGACGCAACGTATCCCGATCAAGCTCGGTAATCTGCACATCCACACCAATACGTCCCCACTGATTGGCAATGTCACGCGCCACGGCAAGATGTTGCGGGTTGGTATCGGTGATCAGAGGGAGCACCGGAGCTTCCATATCGGCTGTTTCAAGCAGTGCCATCGCTTCTTCGGGCAAATACGCATACCAGGCGAGTTGTGGATCATGGACCATCCAGCCCGGCAGAATCGGTGTATCCAGACGCATTGCCTGGCCCTGTAACGCTCGTTCAATCAAGCCATCTTTATCCAGACCATAGGCCAGGGCTTGACGCACCTGCTGGTCTTCCAACAGGTCGGACTCGAGATTGAAGGTGAGCACGGTATAGCCATCGAGCGGCCGCTGACTGACCTGCATATCAGGTGGCCGCGGGAGTTGACTTTCGGCCAGGTTGTTGGTAGCAATGTAACCCGCTGCCTGAATGGTTTGCTGATCGAAGAGCGCCAACAACGCCGTCTGCGTATCATCAAAGAAGAGCAGTTCGATCTGGTCGATAAAGGGCGATTGCACAAAGTAATCGGCGTTGGCCTCCAAACGGGCTGATTGGTCATCCCACGCAATCAGCCGAAACGGGCCAGTTCCAACCGGTTGACGCGCAAAATCTGATACCGGCCATTGATCCACCGGCACATCGGACAGGAGATGAGCCGGAAGGATAGGCAACCGGGCCGCATTGAAGAATGGCGCAAACGGTGCATCGAGCGTAAAACGCAGCGTATCATCATCAATGCGTTCGACCAGCACATCACGCCAGAAGGCGGTAAGGGCCGGGTCGCCCGGAAAATCACGCTCCTGAACAGACTGGATCGTGAAGAGCACATCGTCGGCACTGAATGGTATTCCATCGTGCCAGACCACATCCTGGCGCAGTTGACAGGTGTAGACCGTACCTGTTGGATCGACCTGCCAGTTCTGAGCCAGAGCATAATCGGGCGTCCCATGCGGCCCAACCCGCATCAGACCATCAAAGAGCAAAGCCGCGAGATCGCGCCCAGATGGGTCGTTCAGGGGTTCGTTCAGCAGGGGTATGAGCTGCTGCGGTGGACCATTCACCAACGCTTCACGATACACCCCACCAGTCAATGGTTGTGATGCGGTTGTGGTTGAAAGTGCTAACGCCGTGAGCAATGCCATGATCAGCAATGCACTGACTGCGGCAATCAGCATCTGCCAGCGAATACGTTGGGCCATGACAAGCGTTAACTATAGATTGGCAGACTGGCAATGAGTGAGAGCAAGAGAAAGATCGCACTCATCACAATAGTCGTCTGATGCAGCGTTTTTTCTAGCCCACGTTTGGTATGGTAGGCTGAACTGGCATCACTGCCGGCAAGACCAGGTGACCGTGCCTGCACGATGACCAGCAGAATAATGAGTGTTGCCACAAGAATAATCGCAATAAAGAGTGCTGTTTCCAAACACATTCCTCCCGTATCGAATCGAACACACGTATCATCTGACAGCAAGCGTCATGTTATTATACCAGATTACGGCTCATCGTGATTGAACCGGTGAGCCGCAATCAGCCAAACAGTTCATCGGCATGTATCCGCGCTTGCTCGCGTGCCTGTGGCGTATATTCAACCATACGACCGATAGCACGATAGAATGCTTCATCGTAGGCGCGGGTTCGTACCACCACTGGCATCGGCACCGCGTGACCCAGAATCAGGGCCTGCTGTTTGGTATCGAGGCTTGCCAACACTGCCTTGAGACCACTGCCGCCACTGACACCAGCAAATACCGAATCGATATCTTTATCGTCATTGAGCAGCGCAGTGATGCGTGTACCGAGCTGACTCATCACCTCCGAGTCAATGGATGATGGGCGTTGATCGACAACCAGCAAGGTAACACTGTATTTCCGCATTTCACGCGCAATTTCGCCAAAAATCGTCTGGCGGGCATTGGCCGGATTGAGAAATTTATGCGCTTCTTCAATCGTAATCATCAACTGGCGTGGTTTATCCGCTTTGTTTTTGCTGCTCTGGTAGGTTTCGGTCTGGCGCACCCAACGTCGGTGAATACGACGGGTCACAATATTGGCAACCAGCATATAGGCCAGGGGGTAGCGGTACTTGCCAAATTCGAGCACCACGTGGCGTCCATTGGCCAGCGCATCGATCATCTGGTCGATAGCGGAGAAGGTCGCGTTTTCCTGCACAAAACCCTGACGCGCCACCTGTTCGAGCTTGCGTTTGAGCGCACTGAGTGCGCCAGCATGCGCTCCACTATCTTCGGCAAATTCTTTCAGGGTTTCGCCATCCATAGCGAGCAGTTCACTCAGCCAGCGTTCCTTAAAGCGGTCAAACAGCAAATAGGACGATTCGGCGGCGGTACTACTCAGGTTGAGCTCATCTTGCAACGGTCGGACATCTTCCACTTCAATCTGGTTCAATCCGAGCACGATTTCAGCATCGACACTGACATTGCGCCGCCGTGAGGTTTCGGCATCGAGTGAGTAAATCAAGACATCATCACCAAATAACTGGCGCAGTCCTTTGACAAACGCGCCACCTTCGGCACTCGATTCCCAGCCATATTCGCTATGCATATCAAAGATCAGGTTGCTGGCAATATTAGCATACATACAGCCACACAACAGCAATCGTGTGAGAAAACTCTTGCCTGTACCGCTCTTGCCAAAAATGCCATTACTGCGCTCAACCAGACGTTCCAGGTTGATGCAAACTGGTACATCCATATCAAGTGGCCGACCAATCTCAAAATGATTGTCGCCTTCCTGACCAAAGACGCGGATGAAGTCTTCGGCGCTGGCTTCATAAACTGGCGAAAAATGGCGGGGGATGGTCTTCACCGGTAACAGGTCGTTGGTATCACGTGGGAGCATCAATCGGGGCGACAGCGTGACGCTACCATAGGTTGATGTGCCAGCCAACACATCTTGAAAAACGGGTCGCCATCAGGTGGGTCAATCAACACCTTCTGGTTGGTCGCCTCCAACGCAACATCGGTCAGCATGGAGAAAAACTCGTAACGCTGACCAGTGATGACCACAAATTTACCAACCCGCATATTTTCCACGCTCTCGCTTGACTCTAATCGTACATGCAGGCCCTCTACCAGCGAGCCACTTGTTACAACACCCATTTTGGTGCGATCTGATTCAGTCATAGTATCCTCTCTGAGTCAATCTCGGAACAATCTCTAGCACAAATATATCATACTTTTGCAGACCGAACATCATGACGTGTCCTACTTGATTCCTGCTATCACCCATTGTCACATG
>JAAURD010000068.1 GCA_012034075.1 Chloroflexaceae bacterium
AGGGCATAGGATGAGAGGTAGCGGACAGGACGACCGCGCTCCCTTCTCCCTGTTGTGGGAGAAGGGCCGGAGATGAGGGGTAGCGGACGGGACGTCCGCAATTTATGCTGCTTCTTGAAGCTGTTGCCCACGTAAAATTTCGAGCACCAGCTCGTTTAAGGTAATTTCTGCCTCCTGGTAGGTGCGGGCAAACCCAACCAGGTCTTCTTCGAGAAACATGGCAAAATCATGGGTTTCAGGATCATAGACAATTTCGCGATCATACGGTGTTTGCATGCTGTTTCTATCCTTTCCAGGTGTTCCCCATCAATTATCTAGTGCTGTAATTATGTTGATATGGCGCACGCGTCTGGTTTGTAGGGCGGCAGCGCGCTGCGACCCTACAAACCATGACCGGTTGCAATGCAAGCCTGACCTCCATCTGAACTCATCAAATCAAAACAGTTGCAGCACTAGGTCATCACCACTGGGTTTTAGTATAGCACACTTGTTCTAAAAACGCAAGCGGTTTTTGCGGCTGGGTGGGTTGCTGGCAAAGGATTATCAGGTGTTAGAAAGGGATAAACGGTGAGCGTGGCGAATCACTCACCAAGTCGTTGTAATGTCACTGTGATCATTTGTTCGACTCCTTCACGGATCACGGTAACGTCCACTTGCTGACCAACAGTGGTCTGTGTCTCCAGGTAGACCATCAGATCGCGCTGGCGGATCACCGGTTGGCCTTCAATCGCAATGATGATATCGCCACCGACGGGCATCAATGCATTGCCGACGCGCACCAGTTGCGAACCACCGCGCAACCCATTGCTCGTCTGGGTCGCTTCTACCACGAGTAAGCCCTGTTCTACGGGTATATCCATGCCCACCGAACGCAGCAAGCGGATCCATTCCGGTGTTAGTTCAAACAGCTGCGCGTTGAGACTGGGATGTCGATAGTGGCCTTGCTCGATCAGGGCTGGTACCACCCGCTGCACGGTGCTGGTAGGTATGGCGAAGCCTATGCCGGCCGACGTACCGCTGGGGCTGAGAATGGCGGAGTTGACACCGATGACTTCGCCGTTGAGGTTGAGCAGTGGCCCACCGGAATTGCCTGGATTGATCGGCGCATCGGTCTGAACAATTTCGCCAATAAAACGCTCATTGGGACTCTGGATCACGCGGCCGAGTGAACTGATGACGCCGGCGGTTAGCGTTCGTTCGAGGCCAAATGGGTTGCCAATTGCCACCACAAACTGGCCGACACGCAATGTATCCGATTGGCCCATTGGCAGCACGGTGAACTGATCGGGGACAGATTCCGGGACGATCACGGCTAGATCGTTGGATGGGTCAAGACCAACGACCCGTGCTGGTAGGGTTTGTCCATCGGCCAGGGTGACGATCATCTCTTCAGCATCCTGGATGACGTGGTAGTTGGTGACAATATGGCCCTGTTTATCATAAAAGAAGCCGGAGCCGCTCCCCTCACGTGGCACGGGCCGCAAGAAAAAGTCGTAGTCAAAGGAGCGGGTGGTGATATTGACGACGCCCGTCCCGGCTTGCCGATAGACGGCGGTGATCCGTGTTTCCAGCGTATCCGTGCTGGTTGTCGTGGGCAAGGGCAGCACGGTGGTTGAAGCTACCCAGGGAAGCATGAACTGGGCAAGCAACCAGCCGGTTGCAGTGCCCATGAGCGATCCAAGCAGCAATGCTACGATGATGGCTTTCCAGGGAGTCCTATATGTTCCACCATGCATTGCGGTTCCCCCAGGTATCGTTCTTGCAACATCACTGATAACGGGCCTGATCCAGCACAAAGGTAAAAAACACGCCTTCGGACTGAAAGCGGGGGCTACCATGGTACCAGCCAACCTGTGCCTGGGCGGGAATGGTACAGCCATTGAATGTCTGCTCCGCCGTAATGGTACAGCCAAATGGGAGCGGGCATTGCTCTTCGCTGGACCAGCGCTCCAGCATGGCAGACTGCAAACGGCCAACCGCATCAATTGTGAAGACGAGTGTGTGCGATACACCGCCAAGCATCACCGTTGCCGCTATACGTTCAGCATCAAGCACCTGCCACAGCACACCACGTTGCGGCAAGAGCGCGGTGGGCAACCAGATGCTCTCTATCACCAGACGGCCCAGGGCTGAGCGGTCTATATGCGGGCCAGTACGCTGCACCAGCGGAATCAGGCCGAAGAGATCAAAGCGCATGCGACCATTACCTGCAGCATAGGTATCGGCTCCTTCGACGGAAATCCAGCCCATGTTGACTGACGGCGCCCAGACAAAGCCATACGGCAGGGTAATCCGCTGATCGGCCTCAAAGGGATACCATTGGTCATTCAATTTGATCTGCCCATGCATGGTCAGGTCAACTGACTCGGCGAGTGGGGTACCGGGGGCAATCGCGTGCAACAAGTAGCGCTGCACTGGTTCGGGCAAATCTGCGACCATCGATGGCGTAAAGGCAGTTGTTGCTGGCTGTGTTGGGGCCAGCGAGATCCAGATACGTTGCATATTGGCACGAAAAAACGCACGGCGTATTGCCAGCACCAGTAGCACGCTGGCGAGACTGCCAAGGATACGTATTAACCACCGCAAGATTGTTTGGGCCATGTTCACTCCAGACGCTTCAAGCCGGTTGTTCTCTTGTCCATGATAGGAGACAAACTCATACCAAATTCGGGTGATCACTGATATGCGCTTTGATAGCACTTGGGGCGCCTACTTTGTAGGGTCGCAGCGCGCTGCGACCTACAAAGTAGGCTGCAAGCCGCACTTATATCTCATATCGATTAACCGAATCTGGTATCATGTCATAGAAGGACAGCAAACACTGAACTTTTCGGATTGGAACAAGGATGCTGAAGAGGCCGGCAAAATCGCCGAGGTCTTCCGTGAAAGCACCATTAAGTGGACGAATGGCCTTATAATGCATCCCAAAGCCAACCTCTCACCAGTCGAAAAGGAACAGCTGTTGCAATCATACATGATCGGGGAGACACAGCAGGCAGAGCACTCATGCGAGAGTTTTGCCTGCTCGTATCTAACCAACTTTCACCACAAAAAGTCTCTATTGTATGATTTGAAACATGCAGAGGCTGATTGCTCAAAAATAACTTTCAAGTTTCGATCCCTCACGGACAGTATCCAATGTGAAACAATGGAAACCACCGCCAAATAAGCGGCGATGGCGATGCCGCACTGGTATCACGGTGAAACCATGGCGTTCCAGTGTTTTCATTAACTCTGGGAACAGCGAATTGGCAATAACCGTCTGCTCATCAATTGAAAGAACATTGAGGTCGATAAATTTGGTCGTCAATATCAGATCATCATCTTCGTAGTGCGGAAAGATGTTCTCGGTTGGTTCAGGTGCATAGATCACGTCCCATTTTTGTAACGGGGGGGGGTAACTTGGGCAGCACACTTGGATTCCGGAGCAACAGCAAACCGGGACGCAACGGCAAGATGATGCTATCGATGTGATTGTCGGCAAAACGATACAGTGTATGGAACGTAAACGTATCGCCCAGATGCTGCTCAAACCAACGCATTCCCAGTTCATGATTTTTCGTAGCGACATTGATGAGAATATCTTTGCCAAACCGGATCGCCTGCGCGGCATCGATCATCATCTCAAACCCGATATCAAACTCAGACGTTTTCTGTGCATAGACTCGTTCAATGGCCGGAGTGTTTTCGCCAGAGACATACGATGTATCAAACGAAGCATCCGTCATCATCGGTCGCGGCATCACCGTCCATCGAGAGCCGGCCAGAAAATACTCATAAAAAAGCGGCTTCAGGAGATCATTCTCGAAATATCTCGCACGAACTTGTGGCGCCGTCTCGATAATCTCATTGCCCATAATAATCGCCTGATCACGCACATTAAGAGCAGGAAGACCCGTAGCGGACCAGTAGGGCGTTTGAAATACTGGTACTTTGGTTAAGGTTGTCGGCCGTAAGACGCGCACACCTGCTTGTTGTAATGCAGTAACAAGTTCTTCTACATCTTCAGCTAACTCTTCTACATAGCGCTGCCGTAGTTTGCGTGTCGTTCCCGGTTGCTCCACTTGAGCATCGTCAGTCGCTGATACATAGGAAGGATAATAAAACTCAGAGTAGGCTACATCATGAAAAAAAAGCTTGAAGGAAAGTTCCACATCATGCGATTCGTAGCTAATTGGTGAACCAACAATAACTTCTTTGAGTGGTGACCACTCATCAAAACTGTTCACGATCATCGTCTTCAGCTCCTTCATTTACCGTTTCGGTTCATAGCGGCCCGGCGCCAAAATATGATTGGGATCAAAAGTCTGTTTCAAACGATACAGAACATCCTGGTAGTCATCCTGAACAGCTGGTAGATCGTTCATTGCATAAATGCCCAATCGATATGGAATATACCCTACTGCGTTCAGGGCTTGACACATCGCTTTATAACAACACAACGCGCGTTCATCTTCACCTGGTACATCACGGTCATACACAATTGCAGCAATAATATTAATATTGCGCTCTGTAATACAATTAAGACCAAGGCTCGGTTCGATTCCATAGGACCATGCAATGTCTGTGAGTAAATTTACTGCCTTTCGCACATCACTTCCCCGAAATGGAACCGCTGGAGAATACCAGATCAAGCCGCATCGGTCTCGATCGGGATCCCATTGCCCGTGTGGGTAGGCCATATGTTTGCGCCAGTACATCATACTCATAGATAAGTCGTTCGGGATACCTCGTTTGGGGTTCTCTTGATACCAACGAATCGCCTCTTGCTGATCGAGTCCAGGATATTGAGCAGCAAAGGCACTACTGGATAAATGGAGCATTTCATCGTTAAAAATGCAAAGCTTATCGACAAGAGGAGCAAGGGTCTCTTCAATAGTTTGCCGAACAACCTTTCCAATTGCATGGTTAGGTGCGTAGATAGCTGCTTCACCACTCCATTTTCCATCACCCCACGTCTGGTTGAGCTGTTGGCGGAGTTCTGGCGATAACGGCGTCTGACCGTTACTCTCGGCCCATGGATACTGCTGATGATACGACAGCATGCGAATGTCATTGGCAATCACAAAACCGCCCTGAACTACGCCCGACAACTTCAAGAACCGTATGGCATCAACTAACGCTTCAAGTTTGTGGTCATCTTCCACTGCATACCAGACAATCTCGAAGTGTTTCGGCTTAGGAGTCAACCACAAAGTCATCTGTGTAACAATTCCCAGATTCGATTGCGTAAAAAGTCCATCGAGATATGGCCCGACTCCCCATTTGTTAATGGGTGTGGCTTTGGCCCCCGAAAAACGCCCAAAACCCGTATGAACCAGTTCACCAGTTGGTAATACCACCTCAAAACCGCAAACATACGCAAATCGATCACCATATGGTCCTTCACCAAGTCCTCGTTCCAGCACATTGCCTACCAGGCTCGAATCTGTCGCCGAACCTGTAGCACTGAAGAACAAATTTGAATGGCGTTCTTCCAGAAACTCGTACAACTGTTGCTGAGTCACACCAGCTTCCAGTGTGACATACGCCAGATCTTCATCAAAAGCGACTATCCGATTCAAGCCGGCTAAGTCCATCACAACACAACCATCTTGAACCGGCACACGGGAACCATAGCCCCAATTTTTCCCTCTACTAATAGGATATACTGGGACTCGGTATTCATTCGCAATCACCATACACGCCTGCACCTCATCTCGATTTGCAGGGTACAGCACCGCAGGTATCTGCTGCGTAGTAGCAAATGTTGCAGTTTGATAGATCTCGCGGGTGGTTTCGGCGACACTCACAGCATGGTCACCAATTTGACTCTGCCATGCAGCGATGGCAGCACGAACGTTATTCATAGATTGTCTCGTTTAAAAACTGAACATGCGAACCCACTGTCACATAAGCAAGACGCTCAAACATTTCCAAATCTGTATACCAATGCATTTTTCCTACAGCACGTTGGGCAGCCAGATCCATCAAGAGCACGCCCGACCAGGGTACCAGGCGTTCATACCAGTTGAACAGATACAGATCGGCACCAATCTTCAGATAGTTCACCGGTTCTGTATCCGCCATACCTTTATCTGCCCCAGCTAGTGATTGCCATGCGAAAAAATGCTCGTTAAGGTAAATATGTTCAAATATGTGGTTTTTACTATACGTATGCTTCAAACGCATCCCAATAAGGTCTTTCGTCCTCTGATGAATAACATTTACGCGTGGACGACCAATGCCAGCATGCGTTATGGTCACACGCACGGCACTCATCTGATTATGTTGCACAATACGGTCATAGATATTTTGTCGGGCTTCTAGTGGCGTCGGCAGTAGGCTCTGAAGAGAAGTGACTTCTTGCGTTACCAGGTCTACTATAAGCGACATTGAAGCACGAATATTATCTGGTTCGAGCCAATCGATAAAAAACACATCTGGGCGAATTTCAAAAGCAGCATAGGTTTTGGGTGAAGACTCATCACTCCAGGTCAGACCCGTTGGGCTGTGGAAATGGAGTAGAAGAGGCTCTTGTGTGGAGTCGGGGAAGAGGTTGAACTGACGATCGACGAGCTTATCAGTGATCGGAAGACGGTGCTCAATGAAACCATCCTCTAAATCACCTACTGCTAGCAAAAGTTGCTTCCAATCGGTCTGACTTGATTGCATAACATTCCTTTCTGAGGCAATGAACATACTTGCATCAGTGTATACCGATATCATAAAAGATCACTTATTGCCTGTCAATAATACTATATATGTATCTTATCAATCACATAAATAGAAAGAACATCTTATGACAATTGGTGTTCTGGGCACTGTTGGAAACAGAGAAAAAAACGCGAGGTGCTGTATACAAGGACATCATCATCCCTAGCGGAATGATATTGCTCTCCTGAAAAAGTGGCTTTCGGCGCAGTATACTGCGCCGTTCCAGAAAAAACCACCATGCGTACCTGCTCTATCATCGGGTATCGTCAGCCACCTGCTGCAAAACCCTGGTTTTCTAAGCTACTTCTATCTCTCCTGTGCGTTGCAGCACATTGCAGCATCATAGTCATGGCGGTAGAGCGCAATATCAACGATTGTATCCAGCAGTTGCCGTAGCGTTACCTGTTGTAGCGATTCGGGTCATGTCGGGTTGGTCAGACGCACACGCCTGGCAATGCCATCAATTTCCAATCCTAGACTTAGACGAATGTAATAGTTCTGCGTTTGAGCGTTTGAGCGCTTCAACGCTTCAACGCTCCACCAAAGCACGTTGCTAACGCCAGTCGCTGAGCGTGAGCAGCCACGCTACGGACCCACCAGCTGACCCGCAATCAGATCAGCATAAACCTGGGCGCCCTCCGGGCGCGGGTGAACGCCATCATCCCAAAACCACTCGGGACGGTAGACGCTCGCGTTATACCAATCGACTAGCACGGCGTTGGCGTAGCGTGGCACACCTTCTTGCAAAATGGCGTTGTTATGGCCTTCCCAGGGAAGCGGCACCTTCACATTAACCACAAGTACACGGGGCACGCCTGCTAATACCTGCATCATAGCATCAAACTGCTCAACTGTGATTGGCCCATTGTTGCCCACCTGCACGACCACGACATCGCCTAGCAAGCCCGCATCACGGCGCCAGCGCAAGGTATCAATGGTCGGATCCATCTGACGACTCACCGCAGCATCCAGGTCCAGGTTGGCAATCGTACCCTGCATCTGCTCGGCCGATGTCAGCATGACCGAGTCGCCGACGGCTGTTACGTGCAATGCCGGCGGTGGTGGCGCTTCTTCGGCGACCGGTTCAATTGCCAGTGTGGGTGATAGTGGCTCAGCCGTCGGCGGGAACGGCTCAGGCGTGGGCGGTGCGGCCAGGGTCGGGCTAGCAAAGGGATATTCGGGTACGTTTTCAGTCACGCTGATGGTAGGCGAAGCGATGACGGTTGGTGTTATGCTCCTCGTTGGCTCAACATCGGTGCCCGTAGCGAGTGGGTCTGGCTCGCTGCGGATAGCCGTCGCTACATCCAACGGTGATGTCACCAGTACATCTGTCTCCGTCACGAACGTGCTCAGCGTTGCTGTCACCACCGGCTGAGATCGAATCTCAGCCGTCGCTATGGGTGTTGCTGCCTCAATCCGCACCGTATCGACCGCCAGGTAGGATGGGACGTCGGGGGGACGGGCAAACGCCAGCGCCATACCCAGGCTCAACGCCAGGCTGCACAGCACGCCGGCCACCGCTGCCCAGGGCCAGAGTATGCTCCACGATGGTAACTGGCGCAAGGCCCATAATTGCTGCCAGGAACGCTCCATACTGCCATTGCGAAAAGGGGTTTCGATAAAACGATAGGAGAGGTCAGCTAGGGCCAAGGTGATGCCAAAACGCAGCACCAGCAGTGGAATGCCATCCATGGGGATGTCAACCCAGGGTCGTGTGACCATAAAGACCGGCCAGTGCCAGAGATAGATGCTATATGAGCGCAGTCCCACCCAGCGCAAGGGTGACCAACCCAGCACGACGCGCCCCACCCATGACAATGGTTGTCCCAGCAGTCCAATGGTTATCATCGTTGTGGTGGCGACCAGGGCAAAACCACCCTGATACAACAACGGGTCAAACGCATCCCACCAGAACAGCCAGAACAACAGCACGACCAGTGCCAGCACGCCAAAAGCATCACGTTGTTGCACAATCGCCGGTCGTACTGCTCGCAACAGCCGCTCTGGAATCAGCACAAAGGCGAGCAATACGCCGATCAGCAACCCGGCCGCGCGGGTGTCGGTGCCATAATAGACCCGTGAGGGATCGACCCCGGGTTGATAGAGCAGTGCCATCCACAAGGTAGAGAGCAACGCCCCGGCGGCAACCGCCAGCATCACATGCTGGCGCTGCCAACGACGAAGCGCAGCCGTGAGCAGCAGAGGCCAGAGTACATAAAACTGCTCTTCTACTGCCAGCGACCAGAGATGCTGGAGCAATGATGGCCGGCCAATCGCCTCAAAATAGGATTGCTGAGCAAAGATCAGATACCAGTTGGAGACATAGAGCAGTGCTGCAATAGTATCGCCACTCAGGCCGGCCACCTCGCCGGGTAGCACGATGATCGTGAAGAGCAACGTCACGGTGAGCAGGGTGATCAGTGCTGGCAGCAGACGCCGCGCTCGTTGCAACCAAAAGCGTGCCAGATCAATGCGCCGGTGCTGGCGCCACTCGTGCAGCAGCATGGCGGTAATGAGATAGCCACTGATGACAAAAAAAACCTCGACGCCCAGAAAACCACCGGGCAACCACGCTGGCTGGGTATGGTAGACCAGCACGGCCAGCACGGCCAGTGCTCGCAGACCATCCAGGCCGGGCAAATAGGGCAGCCTTGACGGTATTGATTGCACGGGTGTTGTTCCCGGCTGACGGGATATTGCTCTGTCTGACGCTGATGCTTGCTCGTTCGGCTCCATATCCCAACGTCCCTGAACCAAGCTGTTGCTTCTGACTCTTATGGTATGCGCAGATGCCAGATTTGGCAACCGGCATGATCAAACCCAGAGCGCGTCTTGCAAGCCAGCACCAGAGCAAATAGCTCCCGATGATCATCGGGAGCTACCAGAAAACATATGCCGGATAAACAGGGTATCAGGTTTTGGGGCGAATCACATCAGTCCCCATAAATGGCACGAGCGGCTCAGGAATCTTCACCGACCCATCGGCTTGCTGCCCATGCTCAATCACCGCCGCCCAGACCCGAGGCGTTGCCAGACCCGAACCATTCATCGCATGGGTGAACGCCACTTTTTTGCTGCCTTTGGGGCGGTAACGGATATTGCCTCGACGTGTCTGAAAATCAGTAAAGACACCAACCGAGGATACCTCAAGCCAGCGGTCAATCCCTGGTGCATACACTTCCAGATCATGCACCCGTGCCGAGGAAAAGGTGAGATCGGCGGTGCAGAGATCAACCACACGATAGGGCAAGCCGAGCAGTTGCAACGGTCGTTCGGCATCGGCGAGCAGGGCGGCATATTCGGCCGGCGCTTGCTCTGGTGTGCAAACCTTTACCAGTTCCACCTTTTGAAATTCGTGTAGGCGTTGCAATCCACGGGTATCTTTGCCAGCACTGCCGGCCTCACGCCGAAAGCAGACGGTATAGGCCATATAGCGTCGTGGTAGATCATCCTCATCCAGAATTTCATCGCGGTGCAAGCTCATCAGCGGAACTTCACCCGTGGGAATAGCCCAGAGATCATCATCACGGAGCTTGTAGGCTTCCACCTCAAATTTGGGCAGATGGCCGGTTGCCGTAAAGGTGTCCGTCCGCACAAAATGGGGCGGTGCAATCTCCTCATACGTATCGGCATTGATAGCCAGGCCAAAATGCACCAGTGCTCGCAACAGGCGGGCACCCTCACCGCGTAGCAAGCTAAACATCGAGCCACTGATCTTCGAGGCACGGTCACCATCATAGATGCCCAGATCACCGGCAACATCCCAGTGGGGGCGGTACGACCGGTCACGATAATCGGCTTCGTTATAGTTGTGTGTGCGCACAATCACATTGTCCGCTTCGCCATCGCCATCGGGGCAATCATCGGCGGGCAGATTCGGAATACGGAGCAAAAAGTAATCGACCTGTTCTTCCGCTTTGCGCACCTGTTCCTCAAGTGCCGCAATCTCTTCTTTGAGCATTGCCACGGTTGCTTTGCGCTCTTCCGCCGCCTCAGTCTGACCACTCTGCAACAAACCGCCAATCTCTTTGGAAGATTTGTTCATCGTTGCCCGCTTCTCATCGAGTTGCTGCTGCATATTGCGTCGTTCGAGCAGCAAAAAACGGGTCCGATTCAAAAACTCCAGATCGGTCTTTTTGCGTGCCAGGCGTTGTACCGTGGCATCAAAATCATGGATTAACAGGTTGGGGTCTATCATAATACGCCTGTTCCCTCTCGCTTTGTATCGATTTCCAGCTACGCCATTGTTATGTGCATTGTATAACGGTGAGTTACAGCGATCTGAGCGTTGGAGCGCAAAGCGCAAAGCGATCTGAGTGCCCATTGTGGTGAAGCGCTCCAACGCGCCAACGCGCCAACGTTTGCAAGCTGCACCGGTGAGGTCGTCCCGAACGCCCCAACGCTCCGAACGCTTAGAACTCGCTGTACGGGCCCATTTGAAAGAGCAACGTCTGAGCCTGACCGTCATCGGTACGTTGCAGCGTGAGCATACGCTGATCCTCATCGTATACCGCGCTGGGATGACCATCAAGGGCATGCCAACTCACCCCATGCAAGTGCAAGATCAATTGGCGTGGCGGCGGTGTATAGCTTCCCGTGCGGGCGCCCAGTGTTAGCGCCAGAATCGAACGGGCCGGGCGATTGGCAACCAGCGAACCACCATGCAGCGAAAATGTGGTAGTGCAAAACTGGCCCTGCTCATAGGCAAAGCTCTCGCCATCGTCTTCGTACAGATGAAACCGCCCGCTGCCCGGATACAGCTGCAATGTCAGCGGATTGAGTGCATATTCATCGGTATAACTCATATCCGGTCCGGTTGGGATAATTGCCCCACCCCGTACATAAAGCGGCATGCGCTCCAGCGGTGCATGCGCCAGGATATGGGTTGGTCCCATGATTCGTGTGCCATCCCACCAGTCGTACCAGGGACCTTCGGGCAGGTACACACTGCGGTGGGTGCGGCCCGGTTGATAGACCGGCGCAGCCATTAGGAAGGGCCCCAACAGCACCTGGTCATGCAATTGATAGGTCGCTGGGTCATCCGGAAAGTGGTAGAAGAGTGGTCGCAAAATGGGTGAACCCTGTTGCGCGGCTTCCCAGAAGAGTGTATAGAGATAGGGCAACAGCCGATAACGCAACTGCAAATAGTCACGGCAAATGGATTCAATCTCTGGGCCAAAGACCCACGGCTCTTGACCAGTGGTGTAGAGTGAGGAATGCCCGCGACAGAGCGGCGAAAGGATGCCAAACTGCATCCAGCGGGCAAAGAGTTCGCCACTGCCATGACCAAAAAAGCCGCCAATATCCGTGCCCACAAAGGGTATGCCAGAGAGGCCCATGTTGAGCAGTTGGGGCATCGCCATCTCCAGATGATCCCACCACGAATGGTTATCGCCCATCCAGAAGGCAGTCCAGCGCTGCGAGCCAGCGAAGCCCGAACGCCCCAGAACAAATGGGCGTTTCTCCGGTCGATGCTGGCGCAAGCCCTCATAACAGGCACGGGCCATGGTATGCCCGTAGAGATTATGCACTTCGGCATGGTTCGTCTGCTCATCGGTTGGCCCCTGCACCGCATCCAGCGCAATGGTATCCCAACTGCTGACACCCGCGCTAAATGGCTGGCGAAAGACCGTCGGCTCATTCATGTCATTCCAGATGCCACTGACCCCCTGCTCCAGCAATGGCCGATGCAGCTGGCCCCACCAGGCCCGTACTTCGGGCCGCGTATAGTCGGCGAAGACCGACTCATCCGGCCAGACATAGCCACGGAAGAGGTCGCCATTGCGGTGGGTGACAAACATGCCCTGATCGACCCCTTCGCGATAAACCGCATAGTCCGGGTCTACCTTCACACCAGGGTCGATGATCGTTACCACCCGGAAGCCGGCCTGCCGCAGATCAGCGATCAGCCTGGCCGGGTCAGGAAAACGCTCAGGATGCCAGGTAAAGACACGATAGCCATCCATATAATCAATATCGAGATGGATGACATCACACGGCAGCCCGCGATGGCGAAACTCCCCGGCGAGCCAGCGCACGGTCTGCTCATCGGGGTAGCTCCAGCGGCTCTGCTGGTAGCCCAGCGCCCAGCGTGGTGGTAACGGCATGGTGCCGAGCAATTGGCCGATGCCTTCAAGCACACGGGCTGGCGTCGGGCCGTAGATTACCATATAATCCAGTTCACCATTGCTGGTTTCCATCCGCCAGGTATCGGGTTGCTGCTGCCCCAGATCAAAAAAACTGCGCCAGGTACTGTGAAAAAAGACACCATAGGCCAGACCTGGTCGCAACGCCAACATCACTGGCACCGCAATATACAGTGGGTCAGTGCCGGGGCCATGGCCCGGCGGTGGGTCCGTCGTCCAATGCATCAGCGTGATGCCCCGTTTGCTCAACTGGCCGGTACGCTCACCAAACCCAAAAAAGTGCTCATCAGGTGCAATGGCCTTGGCACAGCCGGCGGGTTGCGCCACTGCACTGCTCTCGCACTGCGGGTCGCCATGCTGCCGCTCGCTGGCATGACCGCGATAGGAACCAGCGGTATCCTCACAGAAACGACGACCATCACGATCGCTGAATGCCAGGCGACAGGGCGACCGCTGCATATGGACCTGGAGGGAGTCCGTTGCTAGCACCAGTTCATCGGCAGTCTCTTGCACTGTAAACGGCACCGCTGCCCAGGTATCATCTGGAGCTAACGGCGACCACGAACGATGCGGTGCGAAGTCGCCTTCAAATGCTACGCGCACCCGGATCATGGTCGCGGTCAGCACCGTGATTGCCACGCGTGGGCCGCCGCATTCCAGAATCAGTGAACGCTCATCCTGGGTATACGATTGGATCGCTGGCAACGTCGTGATTGATGAACTGGACATATGGCTTTCCCCATGATTACAATAGTTTCACGGACCGGTATCACCGGTGTTCCATCGGGTGATACACCTTGTATCAAAGAACAGACACTTTCAAATAACACACATAGGGTTATTCGTCAAACCAGCACAACAAAGCCGTTGGTCATGGTTCTATACGGGTGATTCTGGTGTGAAGGGCAAATGAAAGGATACTTTATGGAAGAAATTCAGTTGATTCTTGAGGATTTGCTTGGGTTGGAAGATGACATCCACTATCAAATCATCGCATCGATTACCTCGCTCGTTTTTTTATGGGTGGTCCGGAAGATTGTGCTCCTGATTGTCTTGCGGGATGAGCAAGATGTGCGGATGCGCTATGAATGGCGCAAAACATCGGGCTATCTCGTTGGTTTCGTAAGTGTGCTAGCCCTGGGAAGCATCTGGATTGACGGCTTTGAGTCGCTAGCCAGCTTTTTTGGTCTGGTCTCTGCTGGCATTGTGATTGCGCTAAAAGACCTGTTGATTGACCTGGCCGGCTGGCTCTTTCTGGTCTGGCGCAAACCATTTAGCGTCGGCGATCGGATTGAAATCGGCGAACATGCCGGCGATGTGATTGATATTCGGGTGTTTCAGTTTACTCTGCTTGAGATTGGCAACTGGGTCGATGCGGATCAGAGCACCGGCCGTCTCATTCATGTGCCCAATGGCAGGGTCTTTACCGAAGCACAGGCCAGCTATACCCAGGGATTTCAATTTATCTGGGATGAAATACCCGTTCTGCTGACCTTTGAGAGCAACTGGCCCAAAGCCAAAGAGATGCTGCTGGAGATTGCCACCCGCCACACCGGCCATCTGAGCGATATGGCCCAGCAGCGCGTGAAAGAGGCAGCCAGAAAGTACTTTATCTTCTATTCCAAACTCACACCGATTGTCTATACCAGCGTGAAAGATTCGGGCGTGCTGCTGACTATTCGCTTTCTCTCGGAGCCACGCCGCCGCCGCACCACCGAACAGGCCATCTGGGAAGACATTCTCCACCAGTTCGCCACATGTTCCGATATTAGCTTTGCCTATCATACCCAACGCTTCTATCATGCCGGTACCGAGGGACCAATTCGTCCCTATCCTTTACCGCCAACGACCGATTATGGTAGTAATGATCGCCATTCATCTGATTCTTTCTCACAATCATGATTGATTAACGCTGATTTTAGAAGGATAATCAACACTCTTTTTTCCAAAAAACGATAAAAAATCGTATTTGTAAGGGTTTTGTCATCTTCAGATAGCAAGAAAGATGCTACAATAGCATTGATTAAAAAAAGGTTCCATGTTGGGGAAAGGTAAAACAAGGAATTGTGGAGGGGAGACAATGAACGAAACGGCACATGAGCAGTCCGGGATGGCCCGCCTGCGTGAGTTGGATCTGTTGCATATTCTGATTCAGGTGACCAGTATCTCTGCTACTTATGCGCTGGTACTGGCCTGGCTTGAGCGCAGATGGCCGAGGATGAAGCCCGATCATATCTGGGCCGAGGTGGTTGGGGGCGTGATGATCTCGCTGATGCCAGTGGCGCTCGAAGCCCGGCAGACAGCCCGTTCTGTTCAGCAGAGTCACGCACCGCTCAACTGGCAATCGTATGAGCAGGCCGTCTGGCTGGCCTTTGTCGCAGCAGCAACGCCCATTATGCTGTGGCAATTGAGCGAGGCTACCCATCGCCAGACGCGCATCAGTCAGTCGTTTGCGGTGGCAGAGCAGAGCAACCTGGCCGATTTGCTCACCGAGGCACGCCAGTCGCTCAATACCAACCCCGCCCTCGCAGGCCTGTTGATGGATGCAGCTCGCAACCGTCTCGAACGGGAGAATCATTCGGAAGCGTGAACACCGCCCATGGCTTGAACCATCAATCAGTGCAGAATCGATCCCACACCACCAGTGCTCTGGCCTGGTGGTTTTTGTGCGGTCCCTTGACCGTTATGATACACTATGTATCATGTCAATAGACACAGATAATCATAGGTTGAATACCACAGGACGGTCAATGATCTCGCGGCGCATGTTTTGTAAGTTGATAGGATCAAGTCTGGTAACACTGCCCATGGTTGCTGCAACTGAGCGACTGTTCGCGCAAGAACAGGCACCGGACGTTGATCTTTCGGTGAAAATTGGGCATATGTTGATGATGGGGTTTCGGGGTACCCAGATCGATACGGATCATCATATTGTACGGGATATTCAAAAGTACCATATTGGCGGTGTGATTCTCTTCAGCCATTATGCTCCCGATAAAGTCTCCACACGCAATAACATTCAGTCGGCCACACAGCTACAGGCCCTGATTGCGACCCTACAATCATTTGCCCCGACGCCGCTGCTGGTCGCTATCGACTACGAAGGCGGGCAGGTCTCACGTTTGAACGAAGACCAGGGGTTTCCACCCACCGTATCGCATGGTCATCTCGGCGAACTAAACGATCTGGCCAATACGCGCTCGCATGCCACCATTATGGCTCGCACCCTGGCCCAACTGGGCATTAACTTGAACCTGGCGCCCGTCGTCGATTTGAATACCAACCCCAAAAACCCCGTCATTGCCCGCTTTGAGCGCAGTTTTTCTGGCAATGCCGATCTGGTGACTCGCCATGCCGTCGAATTTATCAAAGCTCATGCCGAACAGGGTATTTTCTGCACGCTCAAACACTTTCCGGGTCATGGCAGTTCCACCAACGATTCCCATCTCGGCTTTACCGATATTACCAACACATGGTCGGTGGGTGAATTGAAACCCTATAGCAAGATGATCAAGGCCAATCTGGCCGATGTGATTATGACCGCGCATGTCTTTCATAGTGGTATGGATGACACCTACCCGGCTACACTCTCACGGGCTATTCTCACCGATATGCTGCGCCATGAGATGGGCTATGACGGCGTTATTTTGACCGATGATCTCCAAATGAAGGCAATAACAAATTTTTATGGGTTTGATGCAGCGATTCAGCATGCGATTGAAGCCGGGGTCGATATGATTATGCTGGCCAATATTGCTGACTACTACGATGCAGACCTGGCCGTGCGAGCCGTAAACGTGATAGAACAGCTGGTCCGTGATGGCATTATCAGTGAGCAGCGCATCGATCAGTCCTATCGACGGATTGCTCGCCTGAAGCAGCGCTTGCAAGAGAACCCGACCCTACGCGTTACCGATCCACAGTCACCGGATGTGCTCTACTTTCCCGAAACCGGCCACACCCTGCATGGCATCTTCCTCAATTACTGGCTGGCCCATGGTGGCCTGGCCATGTTTGGCTTTCCGCTCACCCGTGAATTTGCCGAACAGGGCATTACCGTGCAATATTTCGAGCGTGTGCGCTTTGAATATCATCCTGGCGCGACCCACAGCGTGGGCACGGTGATGCTGGGTGTCCTGGGGCGTGAAGCAGCCGAAGCGCGACATGGCGAATTGCCCTTTGAGCCGGCGATCAAGGGCGTGCGCAAGGGCCGCTATTTCCCCGAAACCGGCCATCATCTCTCACCTCTTTTTGAGGATTATTGGGATGAGCAAGGCGGCTTAGCATTGTTTGGCTACCCTATCAGCGAGCCGTTTCGAGATGTGAGCCAGATTGATGGTCATCCTTACCTGGTCCAATATTTTGAGCGTGTGCGCCTGGAACACCACCCGGAGCATGCCGGGACGCCCTATGTTGTCATCCCCGGCATGCTCGGTCTGGAGTCACTCCGCGCACGCGGCTGGATCGACTGATACCACGACATGCTCAGACCTTCGTGTTGCCTTTGTGCTCTGTATGCACGTAGTGGTAAGGAAGATGTACCACAGAAGACATGAAAGTAACACAAATATACCATTATAGGGCAAGTCTGTACCCGCCTGAGAACAAACCATGAAACCACCCGAACTCTCAGCAAAAACATCATCACTAATGTCAAGTTCCGTCTCTTTCGTAGATTTATGGTGCTTCACGCTCTCCCGCTTTCCACGTTCCGCTTTCTTAGTACAGCATTGCGTTAATCCATGTCGGAATTGACAGCAGCAAGAAAAGGAGGTATGATCTGTACAGATCGTGTATTGAATACCAGCAGGAGGGCGCGCATGCGCGGACGCAAGAAAACGTACACCGTGACGTTCTCGGATACCGAAGACCAGACCATACGTGCTACAGCCGCATCGCTGAGCCAACCCTACCGGGACGTGCAACGCGCCAGAGCACTGGTCATGTGCGCCGACCATCCTGACTGGTCGGATGCGCAGGTCGCCGCCCAGATCGGCGTTTCTGACCGAATGGTGCGCGCGTGGCGCAAACGCTGGTGTGAAACCCGTTCCATCCAGGAAGCTCCCCGCAGCGGTCGCCCCCGCGTTTTTTCCCGGTGCGGTGTGTGCCCAGGTCACTGAGCTGGCTTGTAGTAGGCCCGAGCATGGGGATGTCCCGCTGGCCCGCTGGAGTTGCACGGCCCTGGCCGTTGCGCTGATCAGCCTGGGCATCGTGGTGGGTATCGCCGCCAGTACCGTCTGGCGTTGGTTGCAGGCCGAGCGTATCAAGCCCTGGCAGTTCCACATGTGGCAGAAGGTGCGTGATCCGCAGTTCCTGCCCGCGCGGAGGCGATCCTGACCCTCTATCAGCAGGCGACACAACTCCTCGCCGAAGATGTCTGGGTGATCTGTGTGGATGAAAAGACCTTGATCCAGGCACGGGAAGGCATTGACCCACCCGATCCCGCCGTACCCGGCGCGCCCATGCACATTGCGGCGCGTTATACCCGCAAAGGCGCGCTCAATCTGTTTGCCCTGCTGAGCGTGACGGTTTGGGGATTTCCAGGTGTTTTTCTGGCAGGGTATCGTGCCCGAAGCGTTGCAGCGGGGCGTGCGCGAAATCCGGCTGATCCTGGATAACGGCCCTACGCACGCCCCCAAACGATTGGCCGCCTGGTTGGACGCCGAATGCGAAACCCATGCGTTGCCGTTCCGCGTCGAGGTCGTCTGGCTGCTCAAATATGCATCCTAGTTAGATCAGCTGGAAATCTGGTTCAGCATCCTGCAACGCAAGGTGCGATTCTAATCCATTTCCTTGATCGGCTGACATTGGAGCACCGGTTGCTGGCCTTCATCGAGTATTACAACGAAACCGCCCGCCCGATTCAATGGTCCTATACGGTGGAGCAACTGGTCGAGAAATTCGGCACGGATGAACGCAATGTTGTACTTAGTACCGCATTGCAGAAATGATTGCCGTTGCAAGCCACACCTACGTCGCGGATCAGAGGTGCTCGGTAGGCAGACAGCTTTTGCGGTGGGTCGTGTCGTGCGGCTGCAAGCCGCACCTCCGTCTGATCCGTGAAGGCATTGCGACAGCGATGAACGCAATGCTGTACTTAGGACAGCATTGCCGACATTGGCACAGAACCTGCTGTCCTGAGGAGACTGGCGGCGCACGTTGGGATTCGCTCTGCGAGCGCGTGCGGTTGGTAGGGGCGTCAGCGTGCTGCGCCCAACGATGATCCGTGAAGGCATTGCGACAGCGATGAACGCAACACGGTACTTAGACCTTCGTGTTGCCTTTTATAGGGCAAGTCTATACCTGACTGAGAACAAACTATGAAACTTCCCGAACTTTCAGCAAAAATCCCATCACCAATGTCCACTTCCGTCTCTTTCGTGTCTCCGTGGTGACTCACGCTTTGCGCTTCACGCTCTCCCGCTTTCCACGTTCCGCTTTCTTAGAATATATACCTACAAATAAAGAGAATACAGCAAAGAGCAACAGCCAATTGTTTTGATCTAAGTTAAAAGTACTCCAACAAAATGGGAACATGAGCCTATTGCATAAAGAACATGTCATGATAGTATAAGAACGGAATGATGATGAAAGACCTTCATGCCTATCGATATACTCAAACACTTCTTCAAACAATGTTCTTTCATCTCCTTTCTCAGCGCTTTTGCTTTCTCATTTTATCAATTGTTAGCGGAATAATCGTGTAAGGAGGCAGTATGAGGCTCTCAAAAATCGGTTTTGGTCTGGTGCTTATTCTTTCGATTCTTGTTGGTTCTTTGGTCGCAACGTCGGTTGAACCGGTAAACGCCGAAAAGTTTGTTGAACAAGAGGAGAACCTTCCTCTCAACAGTGCATATCCTGCTCCTGGGGCCGTAAATGCGAATACGCTCATCGAGCAGGTTGAGTACCCTGTTGTTTATCCTGGTGAAACGTTCCGATATTTTATCAGGATTCTCAATACCGGAAACACGACCTGGAGCGGTAAAAATGGGTATGGCTGGCGTGGTACTGATATGTGGGAATCGACATCAGCTCTGTTAAAGCGAGATGTTCCTCCAGGAGAAGATATGCATTTTCGCGTCAGTTCCGTCAGGGCTCCTGATCAACCAGGTGTCTATCGATATGGTTTTATTATGAACCAGTGGGGAGAAGATTTTGGAACACTCTATTACCTGGATGTAACCGTTCTACCACAGGAGACACAGGTTCGACAGAAGACACTTGTTCCACGTGTTCGCTGGTCCGAACCCGAGGACGGAGCATATGTTAATTATTGTGGTCCTCTTGCGACACAAGTAGCACTCGATGCTGCTGGCGTAGATATTCATATGATACCGTCTCTGTACGATATAGGTGTTGCTGAGTACATCAATCCTAATGTTGGTGTGCGTCTTGATCATGTCGCTTCGGCACTGAATGGGTATTTGACTCAGGCAGGGAAGGATGCCTCGTATCAGTATGCACGGGCAGGCCAGATGTCAGACCTGGAGAGCATGATTGTAAGAACCGTGGATAACAACCGTGCATTGATTACTGGCGTCAAAACAGGCAACATGCCCGGTTGGAATGGGTGGAATGTGAATCATATTGTAGCCGTTATTGGTTATCGGATTGACGGACAACACGTCGAGGTCTATTATTATGAAGGAGCCTCTGAGCTTGCCGGATACACTGGGAAATCTATTCAGAACGTCAGTCTGGAAGAGTTCTGGGGATTTGTATCGGGCTTTAGTGAACAAGCGACCTACTAACATCGATAGCGAACAGCGATCAGCCAGCAGCGGATGGAGCAACACATGCTCTGCTGGTTGATCCGCAGGTGAAAATCATCCTTTGTGAAACCTTCGTGTCCTTTGTGGTGAATCTCACATGCCCTTTTGATAGGTCGGTGTACGCAAACCTCATGGCAGTCTGCTGGGAAAATCATGCACATCTTCCAGTTGATGTCTATGCTATTGCAGCAGTGTCGCCAATAAACCAACCATATCCCCATCTATTACCAACATCGAACTCATCAAATCAAAGTAGTTGAGGCACTAGCACCAGTATCACTTTCCTTGCCAGCACACGTGCTGCCGCACTGTTCCGATTATTGACAGGCGATCTACCATCGCATATAATGGACAAGTGTTCTTCTTCTTTACGTGCTGATGATCGCGAGAGAAGCTATGATCCTCCTGGCTCAACCGAGATCCACTGATACCAAATGCGGTTAACCGATAGGAGACGTAGATGTGGTTTGTAGCCTAGCGGCGTAAGGGGCCCCGCGCTGCGCCCCTACAAAGCAGGCGATCCGTGTTCGATCTGTAGGGGCGTCTGCGTGCTGCGCCCAACGGCCACCCGAATTTGGTATGATGTACTACCGTTTGCGCCCTTGCCCAAGAATACATCCCATGCCGCCCGTTTGAGTTATTTATTCTGATCATTTATGGTCGGTCGGAGGAGTTTTTCCGCAGAGGTAATCCTTAAATTGCACCGCTATACAGAGTAAGAATGCTCATTGCACTTCAACGCTTTGCGCTCCAACGCTTCAACGCTTCAACGCTCCAACGCTTTGCGCTTCACCTGTTCCATTGTGATGGATACTTTGCATTCTGGGCCAGCACCGTGAAAGACGCTCAAACGCTCAAACGCTCAAACCGCCCACCCAGCGCATCCCGCTGGCCGCTGAGCCACTGGGCCGCCGACATGGGGCGCTTGCCGGCCGGGTGAACCTCAAGCAACTCGCACAGTCCACCACCAGTGACCACCAGCGGCCCCTCGGCCAGAGCAATAAGCGTGCCAGGGCTAGCGCTCGTATCGTGACGACTCGGCAGCGCACGCACCACGCGTACTTTCAGGTGCTGCCCGCGCCAGATCGTAAAGGCCATCGGCCACGGGTCATACGCGCGGGTCATCCGTTCAATCACCACCGCCGGCTGCGACCAGTCAATCAAGCCATCGTTTTTGTGCAGTAGCTGCGTAAAACTGGCCTGACTCTCATCCTGCGGCTGCGGGTGCAGCTGACCCTGAGCATAGCGCGGCAGCACCTGCAACAGCATTGCACTGCCCAGCCGGAAAAGCTCCTCGGTGAGCGGCCCCGTGCGAGCATCGGGCAGCAGCGGCACCGTCGCCTGCGCCAGAATCGGCCCGCTATCCATCTGCCGCGTCAGCTTCATAATCGTCACGCCTGTCTCGCTATCGCCAGCCAGAATCGCCCCGGCCACCGGCGCCGGCCCACGGTAGAGCGGCAGCAGCGACGGATGGATATTGAGATAGCCCAGTGGCAGCAGATTCAGCACATTGCGCCGTAAGATTTCGCCATACCGCCGCAATCACACCGACATCCGCCTGAGCGAAGCGATGTTCCGCGGGCAGCTCGACGCGGCGCTCGACGCGCGTTCGCCTGCAACGGTCCGTCCGTCGTCAATGTCGTCATCGATCGGGCGGCGGG
>JAAURD010000069.1 GCA_012034075.1 Chloroflexaceae bacterium
AGCCCCCAGCGCCGGCCGGCGATTCGTATTTTAGAACATATGTTTCTTTCATATGTCGGGTGCTGGCAACATGGGGCGCGGTTAAGACAACGGCATACCCATCTCACCAGGACTTGTGTTCACTTACCTACCCTGTAGAGGTGCAGCGCGCTGCGCCCCTACAGGGTAGGTGTCCCTCATATCTGTTCCTAAACCTACAAAAGAAAGAGGAAGACCGCGCCTGGCATCGTCTCCCCTCTCCCTCCTGGCCCCAGGGCCGTGGGTGAGGGCCCAGCCCGCTACGCTTCAGCGCCTCAGCACCATCGGCAGCCATACCGGCTGTGGCAGGCTTGCAGGCAGCGGTAACCAGGTCGCAGTGATAGGCCCCCAGGTACCGGTCGTATCGCGCCCACGTGCCAGCAGTAACTGGCGTTCATCGTCACCAGTGCTCACCTGGCTGCGAGTTAAGACCGTCTGCCAGGTATTGCCCCCCTGATTATCCACCTCAAGCGCAATGGGTGTACCCCCATGCCACGGCGACGCATCCAGATACACCTCCACCTGATCGATGGTCACCGACGGATCATCCGTCGCTGGAATCAGCTCGACCTGAAGATCGATACTCGCGGTGTCGCTCACGAGCTCAACACTGCGAATGTGCGGGCCAAACGGCTGCTGATAGGGCGCTCGCACGACCTGGGCGGCATAGCGTAACGCTGGCAGGTTCTTGGCCCAGAAGTCACCGCCGTTCCCGCCATCAAGGCAGCTATACGGCGGCATAAACCCGCCACACAATCCACCTGAAGGGCCAATCTCAAACGTATACGAAGGGATACCCAGTTCCCCATACGACCAGTCGTCGGTCGTACCAGAGGAGTAATACAGCGAACGGCTACTCTGGCCTGCGGCATAGCCATTGAAACTAGCGAATTGCTCACCCAGACGGCGTAAACCAGCGCTATTGGGCGGAGCATTGGCACTATAGCCCCACGGCCAAAGCACCATATTTGCATAGGAATGCAGCGTAATGAGAATACCAGTCGTATCATCAGCGGCCGGGCTTACCAACGTCGGCGAACGACCAGCCGGATAGAGCGAACGCACAAACTGCTGCACTGCCTGCGTTTCGGATTCAGAAGCGGCTGAAGGTCCCGGATAGACCGCGCTACACGGCGATGTCTCAGGGCCAACCACAGTGCCCCAGGCCAGCGCAAAGTTGCGATTCAGATCAACCCCACTCTGGTTGGAAAAGGGCGAAATCGGCGGTGACTGACAGCCATCCACCCCATTGCTGGGGTTAGCGTTTTTGCGCTGGTAAAACCCTTGCTCAGCGATTTTGTGACCGTCAGGGTTGACCATCGGCAGCACCACAATTTCATACTCATTGAGCCACCAGGTCACATTCGGGTCGATTGCATAGCCTGTCAGCAAATGCTCAATAAAGCGCATTGCAATCTCCGTCGTCGCAATCTCACGCGCATGAATCGTCGCCATCAAGAAAAAGACCGGTTTTGGGCCAGGGGTTGTCTTGTTGGTGAGACGCAGACCCAGCAGATCATAGCCGCCCAGCCCCAGGGAAGCAACCTTCTGCCACGAGTCGCCAATATCGACGAGCGTCACCAGATCGGGGTAGCGGGCTGCCATCGTGCGCAAAAACTGCTCAACTTCCTCCACCGTATGGTAGCCACCTTGAAATGTCTGCAGATTCAGCGCCTGCAGCTGTCTGGTCTGCTCCTGATCGATGCGTACCGACCAACCGGCCGCCTGGAGCGCAGCATGTTGGGCCGGTGTCACAAGCGCAATGAGTTCGTTCCCATCCCGACTGAGCAAATCCAGATCAGCTGTGGAGAGCTGACGTACCTCTGCCAGGGTGGTCACGCCAATCCGAATAACCAGCAGGGCATCAGGATTGATCGGGTTTGCCTCGGCAGGCCACATTGTAGCAGCGTAGCCGGCTGCGCCCTCCTGCGGGAGCAAACCGGTTGCCAACACCAGCATAATCAAAACCAGCAACCATTTCATTCTGCACCTGTCATTTCTGCTATCAGCCTTGTTCGATCTACCATGTATCAATATCGTCGAGTGCTGCCGCAATATCGACCAGGAGAGACGCATCGCCGAGCACCGCCAGCGTAGGCACAGCCTGCTCGATCAGACGAAACGCTTCGGCCCGGCCAATCACTGCCGCCTGCAGGCCACGACCAAGCGCAGCGCGGGCATAGCGCTGATCGTGTGACGCCGTCGCGTGGGCAATTGCCAACCACGCCCGCCCCTGATCAAAGCGCTGTGATATGGTAGGGATAATGGCACAGGCACGGGCGAGATGGCCTTGCTGCGCCAGGGCAGTGGCAATTGCCGCACGGAAGCGACTGACAGAGGGCAAAGGCAGAATGCTTGCAGCGCGACTCTGGATAGTATCGGTAGAACCAGCCTGTACCAGGTGGGGCGCCATCAGAAGAAGCGCGCGCGTGCGCTCGCCGGGAACCGGGATAGTGCATGCTTGCTCATAGGCGGCGAGCACATCACCCGCACGAGCACGCGCAATCGCAAGATCAGCCAGCGTTTGCGAGCGCTGGCGGTCGCCGCGGATCTCCTCGGCCAGCGTATGGGCAGCATCCCAATCACCAGCAGCGCCACAACTCCGTGCAATGTCATTCAGCGTCCAATCGCGTTCGTCATCATCGGTGAGCGAACGGGCCAGCAGAAGCCCATGCGCAACCTGCCCATGCTGCACAAACGTCACCGCCACGCGTGATAACGCACGGTCGCGTTCCTCGCCTTCGGGCAAGCGGTTGGCTACCTGGATCGCCTGTTCGGAACGATTGAGCGCGGCATAGGCGCTTGCCAGCATCGTCACCAGCGGCACGCGGATATCGTGCTCCAAGCGGTCAATTTCTGCGTTCACCTGTTCCAGGGCCAGCATTGCCACCAGACCATCCAGTTTGAGGCGCAGGTTGAGCAGGGCCGAAACCCGTACCGCAACATCCTGAATCTGACCCGCAGCAGCCAGCGCATCGCCATCTTTAGCCGCGTGGGCCAGGGCTTCAGCCAGCCGTTTCAGCCCAGTATCACGCTGATGTTGGGTAGCAAGCTGGGCAATCCGCTGGAACGCCGCTGCTTCATCGTGGGGCGCGGCATCACAGGCCAGTTCGATAGTGGCCCATGAACGGGCCGTTTCCATCGCAATCTGCTGGAGGATCGTTTCGGCCTGCGGCCATTCACCGGCGCGCGCCATTGCCACCGCGACTTCGGCCTGGGTCCAGGCCGAAAGGCTTTCGTCTTCAATGGTCTGCACAGCTTGCGCCTTGCCGAGTTCACCGCGTTGCAGCAGCCAGTCGACAATCTGTTTCTGCGCCATACCGCGTCGTGGGGTATGCCCAATCCGCTGGGCAATGGTCTGCGCTGCCGCAACCGCCTCAAGCGAGAGCGCCGCCGTGGTGAGCGCCATGAGCAGGGTTTCGCGCTGTTCTTGCCAGGTCGATGGCACGCGATAATCTTCCACATCGAGCGCCTGGGAGAGGAGGCGCATGGCCGATAGACGCATACCCAGCCCAAAGCAGGCCTCGCCCAGTTGGCGCAACACCCGCGCTTTCCTATCGGTGTTGGGCAACTGATCGACCAGCGCCATCACCCGTTTCAAAGCGATTTCACGGCTCATATGGTGCTGCGCCGTGTCCAACGCATAGACCGCTGCCTCAGGCTCCATCGTCACGCTGAGCGAAACGTGACTCCCGGCGAGAACCGCGCTGCACACCAGGCGTAAGAGCAACACCTGATTGGGGAGCGCCCGCTGATCCGGTTGCGCGGCATCGGTCATGGTCGAGAACTTCCACAGCAGGGCTGGATCGGCCATCGCTTCCAGCGTGCTTCCGCCATGGGCAACCGGATCGATCAATTCGGTTACCCCGCGCAGTTCCCAGGCCAGGTCACGGGCCAGGTCAATCGCAACGTGATAGAGGGCGCTCCGTCGTTCCTGGTTGCGCAGCCATGTGCGTTCAGCCACCATAGGAAGGACACGTTCACGGGTGAGCCGTGGTGCGAAGGCGGCATGGCGGGCAAACTGGCGCATCATATAGGCTAGTGTAGGGGTGCAGCCTCCATGACGCCCCTCTCCCCTTGTGAGAGAGGGGCCGGGGGTGAGGGGTGCAGGCGCCTTATCGATGCCCATCCGCAGCGCCAGATCGACCATATCAGAATGCATCTGGGCCAATGCCGCGGGCTGATGATGGGCCAGATAATCACGCAGAAACCAGTGGTACAGCCCCAACGCATCGTGCTCGCGCCAGCAGAAGATGGGGCAGAGCGGCAGTGATTGGGGATCACTGCCCAATACTTCGCGGCAGCAATCGAGTGGTATCGGTTCGCCCGCAGCAGCCAGCAGCAGGGCAAATTGTTGCTGTGGAGCGTCAAGACTCTGCCAGAGCACGTTATGGAGGGTTTCAAGCCCGGGGGGCAACAGAGAAACATCAATCAGGCCCAGCTCAAGCAACTGAACAGCCAGCCGCAGGTACCAAAAATTGCCGTGAGATGCATCGATGAGCGGATCAATCCACTGATCGGGGCATTCCATAGCTTGCAGCACCAGCATCTGGTCCTGCCGCACCTCGCTGCCGGCCTGGGGCAGCACGATGCGCGCAGTCGGTGCAAAAGGCAACGGCGCCCCCGGCTGGCAGCCAGAGATCAGCACCACCCCCGAAGGCAGTGCCGCTGGCAGCGCCAGGGGCAATGGGTCAAGGGGTTGCAACGTCACCGCTGGCGGGTCAACGACGAGCAGCAGTGGGTCTGCATCATCGCGATGGGAGGCGGCATCTTCGAGCAGGTGTTCAAGCGTGGTGGCCTGGCTCACGCGTAGCGGTACGAGCGGCACGCTGAGCTGGTGCAGCGCAATCAGCTGGGCACAGAGTGAGCGCATGCCGTCACCAGCGTCGTTCTCTCCGAGCCAGAACGCACAGCGACGGGTGGCAACAACATGGGCCAGCAGGGTCGTCACGCCGCTCCCTGGCGAGCCTTCGACGGAGATCAGACCATCCTGCTTGACATTCAGGAGGGCATTGAGTTGCGCCAACGGTGAGCGACGCCCGATAAAAAGTGCGGTCAATGCACTGATGCGTGCTGCCTGACGGTTCATGTCGGCGGCGACGGTATCCCATAAGAGTGGATATGCTTCCAGGGCAACCAGCGATGCCGGGCGCAGCGCAGTTGATGCGTAGATGGCAGTGCTATCCATACAGATCCTGTCTTCATTCCTACAGCCATACTGATATGATACCATGGTCTTTGGATCGTTGGAGCGCTACGCAAAAAGCTGATATGATAGAGCGTATCTTGCGGTACAATAGCAAAGGGCGTAAAATTCGGGCGAATCAGGGTACCATATCATGCGACATAGGAAAGAAGAACCAGACTGATTCGTTTTATCAGGTAACGATGAGCATAGGTATTCGCGTCAACATGGTCGTCCTGGTCGTTCTCGGCCTTTTGTTGCTGGCAACGTTGTTGCTTGTCAACGAAGGGGTGATGAATCTGACCAATCAAACTGGTCGTGAACAGGGCCTCAATGATGGCAGCATTATCCAGGTAGAGCTTACCAAGCGCCTGGAATTGCTGCAAACAGCAACACGGGCACTGGCATTGACGCCTGAGATGATTGAGAGTGTCCAGTCTGGCGATATGTATCTGGCCGAAAATGCAGTTATCACCGCATCGAGCACCTTCGATATGGATGATATCGATCTCGTTGGTCTCGATGGTGAGCGTCTTGTCGATCTGGTCGAAGTCAGTCAGCCCGAGAATGAAGATGAAATCCTGAGCATTGCACTCCAGGGCCTGCCAATTAGTGGTCTCCTTATCGATGATGCCGAACAGCAGATCCGTCTGGTCGCAGCCTATCCGCTTCGTGATCCTATGGGTGAGCCAGTCGGAGCAGTCATGACCAGTGATTATCTCGATGGTCAGCTGTTGCGCGAACTCGTGTTTGATAATGAAAACATCTATCTCGCCCTGATCTATAATGACGCCATCATTGCGCATACTGGGTACCGCGATCGGGTGATCAAAGATTATCAATCCATGTTGTTTGAGCAGCAAAACATTATTGATGAGGCTTTGCAGGGTGAACTGGCAACCGCACCCGAACTACTACAGATTGAAGGGCAACCACATGCGCTCGTGTATGTTCCAATTGCAGTGCGTGGTGAACCACGTGCCGTCATTGGTGTGTTGAGCAATATGGGATCATCCCAGGTCTTACTCACACAGTTTACCGAACGACTGACGCTGGTCGTCAGTATGTTGGCTATTGGTGCATTAGTCATAATGACACTCTTTTTGCGGTTCAATATCGTACGCCCACTGCGCTCGTTGCAACGAGCAGCCGATAATATGGCTCATGGGAACTACGATCAACGCGTGATGCATACGCGTTCAGATGAGATTGGTCAGGTGTCCCAGGCTTTTCATATGATGGCCCAGGCAGTGCAAGAACGCGAGGAAACGCTCCAACATCTGGCACTTTCGCTTGAAGAACGTAATCGCGAACTCAAAATCCAATCAATCGAGGCAAGTGATGCGCGCATGATGGCAGAACAGGCTAATCTGGCAAAGAGCCAATTTCTGGCGAATATGAGCCATGAATTGCGCACGCCGTTGAATGCCATTCTGGGCTATAGCGAGATGCTGATCGAAGAAGCCGATGACATGGGCATAACCGAGTTACGTCCTGATCTCGATCGGATCTATGCCGCCGGAAGGCATCTTCTGGCGCTGATCAATGATATTTTGGATATTTCAAAAATTGAAGCGGGCAAGATGGATCTGTACCTTGAACGCTTTGCCCTTACTGGTCTGATTCACGATGTGACCAGTACAATAGAACCGCTGGTAGCACAGAAGCATAATCGACTCGTGGTACAGCATACCGATCATCTGGGCGAGATGCATGCCGACCAGACCAAAGTGCAGCAGGTATTGCTCAATTTGTTGAGCAATGCTGCCAAGTTTACGGAAGCTGGGCACGTTACCCTGCATGTGAGTCGGCGGCCCGAACGACCCGACATGTCCCTACAGCTTGTTGCTCAGGCAGAGCATGGCGATAGCCACAAGTTTGCGGTAACCGATTGGATGGTTTTTGAAGTGAGCGATACCGGCATCGGGATGACGACGGAGCAGCAGGAGAAGATCTTTCAGGCGTTCAGTCAGGCGGATGCCTCGACGACCCGACGTTATGGCGGCACTGGTCTCGGTCTGGCGATCAGTCGCCATTTCTGCCAGATGATGGGCGGCGACATTGTCGTGCGGAGTGACTTTGGGCAGGGGTCAACGTTTACGGTGTATCTCCCAGTTGATGTGACGCATGCCCAATCTGATTCCACGAAAACGGCGAGAGAGGACGGCAAACACGCGTTCCATGAGCAGGATATGCTTGATATCAAGTACCCAGAATCAGATACTGCGGAAGACCTGGTACTGG
The DNA here is from genome assembly GCA_012034075.1 of Chloroflexaceae bacterium. Lineage (GTDB taxonomy): Bacteria > Chloroflexota > Chloroflexia > Chloroflexales > Chloroflexaceae > JAAURD01. Next base: position 7,448 of record JAAURD010000069.1, read on the forward strand.
TTATTGATGATGATCCCGATGCCTGTGATTTGATGCGCCGTCTCTTGAAAGCTGAGGGATTTCAAGTCATTGCGGCGTTGAGCGGACAAGAGGGTATACATCTGGCACGTAAGTTGCGACCATCGTTCATTACGCTGGATGTCATGATGGCTGGCATGGATGGTTGGCAGGTCCTAGCCGCGTTGCGGGAGGACCCGGAACTGGTCGATATTCCGATCATCATGGTTACCATTGTGGATGAAAAACAAGTAGGCTTCACGCTGGGCGCAACCGACTATCTGACCAAGCCGATCAATCGTGAACAGGTCCTGGCGTTGCTCCAACGGTATCAACGCCATTCCAGACGGGCACCGTTTCGTATTCTGGTTGCAGATGATGACCCGCTGGTACGTGAGTTGTTACGGCGTATTCTGGAAACGCAAGACTGGCATGTCATTGAAGCCAGGGATGGTCAGCACACGCTGGAACTGGTAGAAACCGAGTCACCCGATTGTTTGCTGCTCGATATTATGATGCCGAAGGTTGATGGTTTTGAGGTGGTCCGCACGTTACGGGCGCATGCGCAATGGAAAGATTTGCCGATTATCGTGTTGAGTGCGCGGATACTTGATCCAGAAGAGGAATCCTATCTGCGACACTCAGTCGAACGTATTTTACAAAAGGGATCATATAACCATGAGGAGTTACTGTTTGAGGTACGCGAACTGATTAATAAGCGTTTACACTGTCAGTGATGTAGGCGCCGCTTGCAGCCTACCGGTAATTGATAATTGACAATTGATTCACACCGACGAAGCTCGCGATCCGCGTGCGGGCGTCCCCACCGCCGTGCAGCTGTAGGCGCGGCTTGTAGCCGCGTTCCCCTTCCACCGCAAATGATGTCTCCATACCAAGCACCGCCGGCCCGGTGCGGTCGTCCCCACCGGGCGCCGCACGCTGACGCCCCGACCGCTCCGGTGCGGACATCCCGTCGTTGGCGCCGCACGCTGACGCCCCTACAGCATCTCCAAAGTCAGCTACTGGTGGGCGATGAGTGGCAGATACGTCTTCGCTTCTGGTGGACTCGGTTCAAGACCTGGTTTTTCATAGGGATCATCAGGATCATCGGGGATCGGCTCCGCGTCACTGTCTTCTGGATCAGGGTCTTCATCCAATGGAAGCGTACTGGTTAACCACTCGGATTCAAAAGCACCGATATCACGCGTGTTTATGCGAAACACCCCACGCTGGTCGGTATCCGGGGCGCCATTGACCGAAGCCGGATTGATTGCCGGGCTGTGTTCTTGTAAAGGATACACCAGCGTAAACCGATCGCGGTCAGGGCCAACCTGCGTTTCCAGCGAACCTAAGCGCGGGTCCGTGTCGCTGCGGTCGCTGCTCTCGGTCAGCCAGGTAGCGCATGAATCATCGCTGGCAATATTGGCGCCGCGTGAGCGAAATGGTTGTTCGGTGGGAAACCCTGCACTGGCACACTGCAGGGTGACGCTACCAGGCAGGTCGGGATTATCGGCCACGAAGCGATGCAGGTTATCGGCGATAATGCTATTGCGGATCCAGCTGTCATCCCAACCACCGTTATCCCAAACATCGCGGTTTCCGCTGAACACATGCGCAATGCCGCCATATTCATAGGCACGGTTGTCAGCAATCGTCACGTTGGTAAGCCGAATAGCATTGTTAATATTCCATTGCGGACCTGACCATTGATTGCCTGGTTCGTTTTCATTATTTTGCAAAATGGCACCGCCGCGCCAACCAGCCTCATTGCCACTCATAGTGACACTGGTCATCTCAACGATGCTGGCAGGCCACCAGTAGTAGCGATCATACCACTGGTTCGTGCGCGGCACAGCCGCATTGTAGAAGGCGCCGCCCTGGTTTCCTGCGTTGTTCGCAACAAAGGTACTTTCGTAGATGCGCATCATAGCGCTCAGGTTAAAGATAGCACCACCGCTATCGCTGGCGGTGTTATAACGAAAGACGGAACGCTGAATAAGCGTATAGCCTGTATAGTTGAGCATAGCACCGCCGATACCGCCTTTACTCTGAGGGTGCTTACCAGCAGTATTGTATTCAATCAGTGTATCGTCTATTTCGAGGCGAGCCGTGTTATCGATGGCGCCACCAGCATGACCAGCCGTGTTGCTGATAATGTGCGATTGCGCAATCCGGGTCTGGCCGCTGCTCTGGGAAAAGAGGGCCGCACCATTGCCATAGACCTCCGGGGTTTTATCCGCAGGGTCATAATATTGCAACCAGGCCCCCAAAACTTCATTTGAACGCAAAGTGACGCGTTCCAGCAGCATATGACCATTGCCCTTGTTGGTAATACCGCCACCTTCGAGCAGGGCCGTGTTGGTCTGTATGGTCGTATCGGTAATCGTCACATTGCCGCCATTGAAGTTGGCAATGCCACCGCCAGTGCCCCAGTAATTGCTAATCGTCTGGTGACCATTCCAGGTGTCGGTAAAGGGTGTAAAGGCCTTATTTACAGAAATATCGCTATTACTTATGGTCAGGTTGCCCTGATCATTAAAAATGCCACCGCCATGGAAGTGAAAAACAGTATTGTGCTCAATTTTTGCACCATTGAGCGTGACTGTACCATTGTTGTAGATGCCACCACCGCTTTCTGAAGCCTCATTGTAACCGATAACCAGCAAGTTATCAGCGTTTCCGGCCAATGTCACTTCAGCATCGCTGAAGAGGTAGATGCCGCCCCCCTGCGTCGCTGTATTGTGTTCAACGCTGGTGCTGTTGGTATCATCGCTGCCACTCAACAACGATGCATGACCGCGAAGGTAAAGACCGCCCCCCCTGGCTGCTTGCTGCGTTATGATGGATAGATGCACCGGCCAGATGCAGCCGAGACTGATCATCTGAACCGTAGTGATAGAACGCACCGCCTTCTTCGGCAACGTTATGACGCATTTCAACCGTATCCAGCGTGAGGTTGGCAAAATTGAGAATGGCACCACCCAGATTGCCGTAGCTCGCGTTTCGGGCATCGCCGTTTTGCAAACGATATGGCTGAGCGTTATATGGGTGTTGCCCCGTTCATAGTTGCCTTCGATGGTGAAGATGCGATTGCGACCATTGCCATCGATCACTGGCCTGGTCTCACCAGTAGCGCTTATCACTACCGTATCTTCAAGTACAATCTCCCCCAGTGTGAGCATATAGAGACCAGAGGGCAGCAGAATCGTATCATGACCAGGTCCGTATAGTTGGCCTGTTGCACTGCGGCGCGGAGCGTACAGCCTCCATCACTGCTCTGGCACTGACCATCGGTCAAATCGGCATCGACTGCATCGGTCGTGGTATCGACGGTGTAGACGTTCGGATCAAGCACAGTCGCATGGACTGGTGCGGCGATCCCAGGGAAGTAAATGCTCAGAACCAGGAAAATACAGTAGAAGCACAATCTCACAGATATCAGGATCATCTTACGGATGTTCATCGTAAAAACCAGCTCCAGATTTCAGTTTTGGGAATATCAACTGGTCCTCTACTGCGTTTGTAGAGGACAACAATAAGAAATCGTTATCTAGAATAGAACAATTGCAAAGACCCATTAGTCCTAGTTCGATCATAGCAAAAAAGTACTATGGCTGTCACTGTACTTTCGTACAGTTCAAGGTTCAGAAAAAGAGCAATTGATACGCAAGAATCTGTACTTTCTGTCTCACTGTTCAATCCATATGGAAATCACATGGTTTTTTTCGGTTGTTCAAGCACGGTTGGTCCGGCTCTTGTGCTATTACTGCCTGGAGCAAGTACTAGGCCGATACAGGACCATGGTGATTGCACAGCAATGGGCCTTTGCCAATGTGGAGCAGATTGGGTGTGTATCTATGTGCAAACGTAGTACTATAGTACTACGTTTTACTGTGAAAAAAGACTGTGGGCTATCGTTCTTATCCAGTGTGTATCCTGGTACGAGGCAGCTCATCCAGAGTAGTTCCTTTGTTCTCTTGCGTTCTCTGGGCATAAGATAGGATATGCGGCATGGCGGGAACAAAATGGTGGGTGAGAACGTCTTATGGAAAATACAAGCGCTATATTGCAAATGAAAAGGAACCCCATGTTGTTATAAAGTAGGAGCCGACAGAGATGGAAATGGTACTGCAACGCACGTATCATGCTCTCCATCGGCAGGCACGCCGAAACCTATCAGATCAAGATGTGCATTTTGTGATGCAACACGGACGCTGGTTTCGATCGGCCGGGGTGTTACATATTTTTCTCGGACGTCGTGATATTCCCAATGACAGAACCATTCATAAGCGGTTTGGTCGTTTGGAGGGAACAACGCTGGTCGTAAGTGAGGAAGGTGACTCGCCCGTGCTGGTCACGGCCTATCGTAATCGGAGAGGATTAAAACGGATACGCAGTAAGGATAAGTACGATCGCTTTGAATAGTATAACAAGACTCAAACGGCATTGGTTTTGAAGGACAGATAACAGTATCTGTCCTTCTTTTTTATTGCAATGGAGCGCGGTCTTCCCGACTGCATGCAGGCAGGATGCCTGCGGTGAGAGAGCAAACATCCGTATTAGATCAGTGTGCCGTTATCGTTGGGCAAGAGCATGCTGCGCAAAATAGGGATGGGCGGAGCACCATAGCCAATATACTCATCGTGAAAGCGCTTGAGCGAAAAATTGTCGCCATACGCGGCACGATAGTCTTCGAGAAGCTTGAGCAGCAAGAGCTTGCCCAGGGTGTAGTTGAGATAGCCAGGATCATGAGTACCACGCCGAGCTTCCAGCCTGGCGCTGGTTTCATCCATATAGGCCTGCTCAATGAAGAAGTGGGTTGCCTCATCGATGGACATGCCCTGCGTATGCATCATAATTGAGCAGATATAGCGACAATCACGGAGCAACGCTTCCGTCAGTTGGGCCAGACGCAGTTGTAGATTGCCAGCACCATAGCCCTGTTCAAGCATCATCTGTTCGGCATAGTGGGCCCAGCTTTCATAGTGAGAATAGGCACTGAAAACCCGTGCAAGCCGCGATGACAGATTATTCATTCCCACAAAATGCACAAAATGGCCGGGATATGCTTCATGAATAGAGATATCAGTCAGGGTAGCATAATCAAAGCGGCTCAACCAGGCTTCAACCTGCTCGGCTGACCAATCTGGTTCGGGCAAGGTGATGTAGTAATACGATTCACTGGCCTGAGTTTCAAAAGGACCGGCGGTATCCATCATGGCAAAGGCCCAGCGTTCAAATGGCGGGGTCTCTTCGACGAGCAGGCCCTCACCGTTGCATGGCAGCGTCACCAGATCACGTTCGATGATAAATGAGCGCAGGTTATGCAGCATCGTGCGGGTTTCTTCCAGCAACCGTTCGGCTGGCGGATGGTGCTGGTGCAATGCATCAATATGTTCCATAATGGATACTGATGGGTCGATCTGCTGGACAACTTCGGCGAGCGCTGCCTGGTTGCGAGCAAGATCAGCACGGCCCAACTCAAGTAACTGATCCAGTGGGATGTCGATCAGTTCATTGTATTTGAGCATTGCCTGATACTGTTCGCTGCCAAGGGCAAAATTGGGATTGGCAGTTGGCAGCAATTCTTCACGCAGATAGCTGCTCAGATCGTTCATGGCGGCAATCGCAACATCAAAGGCAACCCAGAGGTCACGCTCGAGTTCGGGGCGATGGTTCAGGGGGGTCTCCGCCTGACCACGACCAAATGCTTCAGGCAGGCTATAGGTAAAGAACGTCACCAGACCAGAGAAGATAGCCAGCGCCTCTTCAATTAAGGCCTGGGGAAGACCGGGCTTGAGATTTTGTCGCGCCACCTGCATGGCCGCGGGGATCTGGTGCAGATGCTGTACGAGCGACTGGGCACGGTCTTCAAGTGGGGCATAGTCGCGTTTGATATAGGTATCGACCATGAGGTTGTAGGTGTAGATCATGGGGTTGCGCTGGTATTCCCGATCTTCAAGCCAGCTCCAGAGTTCGGCATCAATGCGCCAGCGCAACAGGCGGTAGTCAAACGCTTGCATGCGATCGAGACTCGCCAGATCGATTTCAGACAGGCGCTGATCATACATGCGCAAACGCTCCACCCGTGCATCAATCGCTGACTGATCAAGGTTGGTAATACGACCGTCATAATCGTGTAATCCCAGTTTACTGGCAACAATGGGATAGAAATCAAAAAAATCAGCGAGAAAATCATCTATTAAGGTAGTGAGATGGGCAACTGCTGGTGTATGTACGGTATCCATTTTGTTTTTCTCCTGTTCCTTCTCTGAGAAGGCTATGATGTTGTACTACGTATGATATTGTTACAAGTAAGCACGGACAAAAAAGATAGCACTCATGCCGAAACCCACGACAAGAATCAGATAGTGGACCAGTCGAGGGTCGGCTTTGCGAGCATAGGCGGCACCAAAATACCCACCGGCGATAGCACCGATGGTCATCACCAGCGCATAGGGCCATACAACGACACTGGCAACAACAAAAGTGATGACCGCAATGCCTTTGCTAAAATTGAAGACCAGCGTTTTCAGTCCATTCATGGTATGGATGCTGTCCAGACCAAGCAGAGAAAGCACAGCCAGACCCATAATCCCCATACCACCACCAAAAAAACCGCCATAGATCGAGATGAGCAGATTGAGAAAGACGACGATACCCAATGCCAGACGCGATGGTGTTGCCGTCACCGATTGCCCCTGCACCAGACGAACCACCTGCTGCCGAAAGGCAAAGAGCAAGGTCGCGATGAGTAGCAGAAAAGGAACCATCTGACTAAACAATTCGGGTGGTGTGCCGAGCAAAGCCAGAGCACCGAGGATACCACCAAGGAGGCTTGTCACACAGAGCAGGATCGTCAACTGACGCGGTGCTGCCAGCAGCTCCTGGCGGTAGGCAATCGTACTGGCGATACTGCCCGGCCAGAGCGCAGTCGCATTGGTGGCATTGGCGAGAATAGGCGGTACACCTGCAAAGATAAGCGCGGGAAAGGTGAAAAAACTGCCCCCCCCAGCCACCGCATTGAGAGCGCCGGCAAGGAGTGCAACGCCAAACAAGACAAAGGTGATCATGGTCTATCCTTCTGCACCGAGTCGTTATCCAATCAACCCATGATATCAAGTGAACGTGACCAGAACGTTCCATGCGTGTGGTACAATCGGAGCCAGTATGGAAAACGGTGTGCCATAGGGATAAGCGCCTGGACCTCTTCGTTCCTTGTGCCACAATGGCCCACTGACTTCCAACATCAACGAAACAATATATTGTATTATACACGAGGAACACGATGCAGCGATCCGTCTGTGTCTATTGTGGTTCCAGGATGGGCCACAACCCCATGCATCAGCAAACTGCGCGTGATCTTGGTCGGGCGATGGCCCAGCGCAACTGGCAATTGATTTATGGCGGCGGCACCGTCGGCCTGATGGGGGTTTTGGCCCGCAGTGTCCTGGAGTATGGCGGTGACGTGCTGGGAATCATTCCCCAGGCCCTGTATGACCGCGAAATTGCTCTGCGCGAAAGCACCCGGCTCATTGTGACGGAAACGATGAGCCAACGAAGGATTTGATGCATGCGTATGCAACCGATTTTGTTGCGTTACCAGGTGGGTTTGGTACCTTTGATGAATTGTTTGAGACAGTAACGTTGCGACAGCTTGGTTACCACCAGAAACCAATTATTGTGCTGAATATCGGTGGTTATTACGATCCTCTGCTCGCGCTTTTTCAACATGCGGTCACGCAAGGATACATTGGTGCTGCCCATATCCAGATCTGCCGGGTGGCGACAACCGTGCAACAAGCTATGACGCTGCTTGAAGAGATAGGCGAGAAAGGTTTATAATAGGTAGAATAGAAAAGGGATAAGTTGTCTATTGGCATGCTATGTCAGGTGACGGAGGTATGATGATTCATATCAATGCCCCGGTCCGTGTTCGTTTTGCTCCCAGCCCTACCGGTTTTCTGCATATCGGTGGTGTCCGAACCGTGATTTTTAACTGGTTGTTTGCTCGCCATTATGGCGGCCAGTTTATTTTGCGGATTGAAGATACCGATGAAAAGCGGTATGTGGCCGGTGCCGCTGAAGACATTTTAGAATCGCTGCGCTGGGTTGGAGTCGATTGGGATGAAGGCCCGGATATTGGTGGCCCACATGAGCCGTATGTACAATCGTTGCGCAGTGAACTGGGCATTTACCAGCAGTATGTTGATCAGCTGTTACTGCGCGGGCTGGCGTATAAGTCGTTTATCACGTCAGAAGAGATTGAAGTGATGAAAGCAGCAGCACAGGAGCGTGGACTCAAGAGCTTTCGCTTTCGCAGCCGTGAACGTGATTGGAGTGCCGATCAGGTCGCTGCCGCCGAAGCCGAAGGCAAACCCTATACGGTCCGCCTCAAGGTGCCGCTGAGCGGCACCACCAGTTTCCATGATCTTGTCCGTGGTGGTGAAGCGATTAACGTCAATAACCACGATCTCTATGACATTGTGTTGCTGAAATCGAGTGGCATGCCTGTCTATCATCTGGCCCATCTGATTGATGACCATTTGATGAACATTACCCATGTTATTCGAGGTGAAGAGTGGGTATCGAGTACCGCCTACCATGTGTTGCTCTATCAAGCACTTGGTTGGGATATGCCAATCTATGCGCATGTACCCAATATTCTGCGCCAAGATGGACGAGGGAAGCTTTCGAAGCGCAAAGACGATGTTGCTACCAACCGCTTTTGGGAACGAGGGTATCTCCCAGAGGCGCTCTTTAACTATCTGGCATTGCAGGGCTGGAGTTACGATGATCACACCGAGATTATGTCGCGTGATGAATTGATTGAGCGATTTACGATTGACCGGGTGCAATCATCGCCAGCACGCTGGAATCCGGACAAGTTAAAGGATATGAATGGTATTTATATCCGTCAAATGAGTGCAGATGAACTGACTGAACGGTTACTACCCTATCTGTCTCAGGCTGGCCTCATCAATGCCACGCCATTGCCTGAAGAACGAGCATATGTGCGACATCTGGTGCCATTGATTCATGAGCGCCTGGAAGAGATGCAAGAAGCACCCGAGTTGCTGTCCTTCTTCTTTCAACCGGTGGAGTATCCCAATCCATTATTGCTTATTCCCAAGAAGATGGACATGCCCGGTACGATTGCTACGCTGCGTGAAGCACAGAGTCGTTTGAGCGAACTATTTATCTGGGATGTCCCAACCATTGAAGCATCCCTGCGCACCCTGGTTGATGAATTGGGCTTAAAAGCGGGACAGCTGTTTGGGACCATTCGGGTGGCGATTACCGGTCGCACCGTGGCCCCGCCACTGTTTGAAACGCTGGAGGCACTGGGCCAGGACCGCAGCCTGGATCGCATGCTCGCCGCGATCCAGACACTGGAAGAAGCGAGCGAGACGATGTAAGATGGTTGTTCCAGACTGGTACGATGATCGGTGATCATACCGTCATCGTATCCAGTCTGGAACCTTGAAAGAATACGTTATGAAGGTCTCTCCGTTTGCCCGATTTGCATGGTTTGTGCTTGTCTATAACCTGGGCATTATTTTATGGGGCGCCTATGTTCGGGCAACTGGCTCAGGGGCTGGTTGCGGTAGTCATTGGCCGCTGTGCAATGGCCAGGTCGTGCCTGATCTCGAGCACAGCACGACCATCGTAGAGTTTGCCCACCGGGTGAGCAGTGGCCTGGCATTGCTGCTGGTGCTCGGGCTGCTCGTCTGGGCCTGGCGAATCTACCCAGTGGGTTCACCGATGCGTTTTTCTTCGCTCTTTGTGGTTATCTTTACGATTATCGAAGCACTGATTGGGGCCGGTCTGGTGCTATTTGAGCTGGTTGCAGACAATGAATCGCTAGCACGCGGCGTGTGGATGGGCTTGCACCTGATCAATACCTTTTTGTTGCTGGTGCCCTTAACACTCACCGCCTGGTGGTCATCTGGGGGGGCACTGCTGCAGATGCGTGGTCAGGGCGTGACCCGCGTGTTGCTTGGCATATCGCTGCTCGCTCTGCTGGTGTTGGGGTCTAGTGGGGCCATTACGGCATTGGGGGACACGCTCTTTCCCGCAACATCGCTTGCTGAGGGAATCGCACAGGATCTGTCACCGACTGCCCATCTGTTTATCCAACTGCGCGTATTTCATCCACTTATTGCGGTAGTAGTGGGCGCCATCGTGCTAATCGCAACTCAGATGGTGAGCACCTTACGACCGCAGCCATTGGTACAGCGCATTGGGTGGGGTCTCCTCGTTCTCTATGGGCTGCAATTGTTGATCGGCGTAGTCAATATGGTGTTGATGGCGCCAGTCTGGCTGCAAATGGTGCATCTGTTGCTCGCAACGCTTATCTGGATCACGTTGGTGCTGTTTGCGGCAACTGCGCTCAGTGAACGAGCCTACCGCGAGACGTACTCACCCGCTGTGCAGCAACATCCGCTGACCAGCTAATATGTGTTCGCGATCAAGGAGTGCCCGTTTGCGTGTGACGCCCCAACGATAGCCGCCTATATCGCCATTGGCCCGCACGGCACGATGGCAGGGAATGACCAGCGCAACCGGGTTGCTGGCACACGCATGACCCACGGCGCGACTGGCCTGGGGTTGGTTGAGTTGACGGGCAAGCGCACCATACGAACGCGTTTCGCCATAGGGGATAGCTTGCAATGCGTGCCAGACTTGCCATTGAAATGCACTGGCAGCAACATCAATCGGTAGAGCAAGTTCTGGCTGCTCGCCATCAAGGTGCTTGGTTAAGAGCTGCAACCACTGCTGCAAACGCCTATCACTGGTCGCACGGAGCGCAGTTGGTTGTTGGGCAAGCAGGTTGTTTTCGAGTTCAATCGCCGTATCACCGATGCTGATATGACAGACTCCTTGCTGGGTTGCATTCAGAAGGATGCAACCCAGAGGAGAATCGGTTATCATATAGGTGTAGGTCGTTTGGGCCATGACTGCCAATCCTTTATGAACAAATGTTCCTATCTTCTAGTGTAGCACAGGCAGAGCGCATTGTCAAGATTGGGGCAAACATTACAACGGCTGGTAAGCAGGAGCGGATACAACTGATGCGCAAGAAACCGAAACGCTCGCACCATCGGGTTGATATGGAGGAAATCCGACCAGACTGCTTTTTTGTGCATAACCTACAACTGTATCGATTGCTCCAGGGTGAAGGGACGTTCAGGGGAACGATGTTTGAGCTAACAACCTGGCGCCGTGATGGCTTACTGGCGCGATTGCGTAACAGTGGTATGGTGATAGCAACGCTGACCGATCAGATTGATGCATTGCCAGCGCTGCCGGCTGCACGCATGCCAGGGCAGGCCTGTCCCTATGCACCTGGCCCACGTGAGCGCTTTCGGTTTTTTGATGTCCAACGCTTGAACTGGGTCGCACTGGAGGTTGCGGACGGGAGCGATCCTCCCTATCTGTGGATGATCGATAACCAGGTGGTGCAGCGACGACGCAACCGCGATGGCGGCAGTTTTTATCGGGTCAGCGGTCGCGGCCCTGACCAACTGGCTGAACTGGTTGCGCTGAGCCAGACCCAGGCACTGCTCGAAGGCTATGCCCAGGCCACGCTCCGGCCACGACCGCCGCTAACACTCGAATCCTGCGGTGATGAAACGCTGCTGCCAGTGCTCCCACTGCCTGAACCATACCGACACGTGTTGTCACGGTTGGCCCAACTTGAGACCCACCACTGGCGTATTGCAACAGCACACCTGAATCTGGGTATGCAACTGTACCAGCGTTTAGGGGTACAATGTATGTCAAGAACCAGAAGTTTATGATTCCTGTTCCTGTTCGATGACCCAGCGCACGACCATAACAACTACGACAATGATCATAACTAGCAAGACCAATCCGATCAGGCCAAGCAGCCCGATTTCCATCATAAGAACACTCCAATCATCTGCGTCAAGTGGTTCCACAACAGGTCATCCTGTCCATACCAGACTATACCATATTGCCCACCGGTTGCAACTCATTCTCCCCTCTCCTGGATTGGGAGAGGGGCCGGGGGTGAGGGCCTGCGGTTTGAAACCCATGTGAAGGAGCGTATGAGTCAGCTACACGAGATTCTGGCGAGCCGTTTTGGCTTTACCAGCTTTCGGCCTGGTCAAGAGGATGCTATTCGCAGCATTCTCGATAAACAGCATACCCTGGTGGTAATGCCCACGGGGGCAGGCAAATCGCTGATCTATCAGCTTGCGGCGTTGTGTTTGCCAGAGCCGGCTGTAACCCTGGTGCTGTCGCCATTGATTGCGCTGATGCAGGATCAGATAGCGAGCCTGAACCGGTATCGTATTCCAGCAGTTGCGATTAACAGTGCGCTTTCGGCAGAGGAACAGCAGCGCTGTATGTATGAGATGACGCAGGGTCAATATCGGCTGGTCTATATTGCGCCTGAACGATTACGCAATGTAGCTTTTCAAAAAGCCTTGCGTCAGGTACCGATCGGCTTACTGGTGATAGACGAGGCACATTGTATCTCGCACTGGGGCCATGATTTTCGGCCAGACTATCGCCGGATTGCGCCAGTACGCGCAGAAATGGGCAACCCATTGACCGTGGCCCTGACCGCAACCGCAACCACGCTGGTGCAAGCGGATATTGTTGGCTTGCTCAATATCAACGATGCGCGGCGCATTGTGACCGGTTTCAATCGGCCAAACCTGAGTTTTGAAGTCTATTATACATCCGATAATACCACCAAAAGGCATCTGATCACCCAGTTTCTGGATGCGTTTCGTGAGCCGGCGCCGCAGGGCACCGCATTGGTCTATACCGGGACGCGTCGCACGGCCGAAGAGGTTGCCGATTATCTGAGCACGATAGGCCGAGTCAGAGCACAGTATTACCATGCGGGTCTTTCCAGTGAGCAGCGCAGCAATATCCAGCACGCGTTTATCAAGGGCAAATTGCCAGTGTTGGTGGCGACCAATGCCTTTGGCATGGGCATTGATCGACCGGATGTAAGACTGGTGGCCCATTATAACCTGACCGGCACGCTGGAAGCCTACTATCAGGAGGCCGGCCGCGCCGGACGTGATGGTCAGCCATCACGTGCGGTGCTGCTGTATTCGCCCAAAGACCGTATCCTGCAGCAGCGATTTATCGAACAGAGCACCATCTCATGGTCTGACTTGCAAGAGATGTATCGCTTATTAGAACGCAACCAGCAGTCCAACCTGGGCCTCACATTGGAAGTACTGGCGGGCCGGGCCGGGGTTGATGAGGTCAAAGTGCGCATAGGTCTGGCGTTGCTGGAACGGGCCGGTATGATTCAGGAACTGGCGTATGAGGGTGCGCAGATTGGGTTTGCTTTACAACCCTGGCACGACGATGCCGTATCCGCGATGACCAATGCGATGTATGAGTATGCTCGCCACCGGCAGGCACAACTCGACCAGATGACCGACTATGCCGAGTCAGATAGCTGCCGCCGTGAGATTCTGTTGCGCTATTTTAGTGATCAAAGCCCACCAGATGCGCTGACATGCTGCGATAACTGCATTGCTGAGCAGTTGCCGCCGCCTGAACCCGGCGATGTGGCGTCCCTCAGCCGGGCAGAACGGGCAGCGCTGATCATTCTGGATAGTGTACGGCGCCTGCCATGGGGCATCGGGCGGCAACGCCTGGCCGATATCCTCAAAGGCTCCCAGTCGCGGGACATGACCGAAACCTACCGAAAGCAGCATTATTATGGACGCTTTTCGGAATTTACGCACAAACAGATCGAAACCATGATCGAACAGCTGATTATCCAGGGGCATCTCAAGATTGTGGGCGGCGACAAACCGGTCATTGCGCTTTCCCATCGCGGCGCCCAGGTGCTCAACGTTCGTTCGGCCATTCCATTGCACCTACCAGGTGATCCGATAGCACGCAATGGTGCCGGCACAGCCGGATTATACACAGAGCATGCGATTTCGCCTACCCAGAAAGAGACCGAACGGCTCTTCCGCCAGGGGATGACGCCCGATGCGATTGCAACTGCACGTGCAATCAGTGCGCGTTCGATCTATCGCCATCTAGCCGCCTTGATTGGCGCCGGGCGCATACCCCTCACGGATGTGGTAAACGATACCGTCGTTACGCAGGTGCGTCAGGTGATCGAGCCAGTGTCTGACCTTTCACGGTTAGCCCCACTGAAAGCACTGTTGCCTGATACCATCTCATACAATGAACTACACTGTGTCGTCGAAGATATCAAACGCCAGCGCAACCAGCCACCAGAGCCAGAGCGCTGAAAAAACAGCCCGGCGTCTATCGCGTCCAGGCGGGATCAGCATAGGTTAGCGAACCATCGGGCGTGAGCCGCATGAGACTGCCACTCGCTACCTCTACCACATACACCGCAGATGTCTGATCAACGTCAGCCGTAAAGACGATATGACGGCCATCTGGTGACCAGGCAATGCGCTGATCGACGCTGCCCAATGCGGTGATCGGCTGCATATCGCCTGTTTCGAGCTGCCAAAGAAAGATATCGCGGCGAGTATCGTCGGATTCCACCACCATCGCCAGGAAGCGACCATCGGGCGACCAGACCGGGCCACGCTCATGGGCCGTCGTGGCAGTGAGCCGGGTTTGCTGGCTGCCATCGGCCTGCATCACATAGAGATCGACGTTGCGATGGGTATCAGAGGTAAACGCC